>NZ_BMYZ01000001.1:304059-608118 GCF_014652535.1 Cellvibrio zantedeschiae
TGAATCGCAACGCTTCTAGCGGGTTCATAGAACGCATAAAAGCCTGAGCCAGCACCTTTGGTTAACACGCTTGCAACGGGCAAGCCGTTGGCATAAGTGATAACAGATTCATCGGTGAGGTTTTTGCCAACCAATGCGACTTCCCATTTTTCATCCGCACCACTTAATGCAATGCGCGCATTAATTTTGGTGTATGACGATTGCTCAAAACGACTATCCAATGATGGTGTAGTTAAATACCCGGAATTGAAAACAACATCCAGGGTATTCGCAAGTTTCCAGCCATTGGGTAAATCGATATCGTAATCCCAACCTACATTGCCTTGGTATTTGGGTACGAACTCTCGACGCATGCCCGTTTGATCGCAAGCTGTTGGCCCGCTATTAGCGGCTTGGCCAAATGCGCATTGCCCGTTGGGGAAGTCGAGGTATTCAAAGTCCAAATAGCTTGCACCGCCGCGCATTAATAAGTTGCTGGTAATTGCCCAGCGTCCGTCCACTTCCAAACCTTGCACGCGCGCTTCACCGGCGTTGGTAACATTGAAGCTTAGGCTGCCGTCGAATTGGCTGGTTTGCATGTTGGTGAAGTCTGAGCGGAACAATGCAATGTTAAGTTCAGCTGAGCCGCTCGCAAGTAAAAACTTGCCACCTAACTCATAGTTTTTCACATCTTCTTTTTCAAACTCCCAGCTACCGTTAGTGTCATTGCCCGGGTAGAGGCCGCCTAAAGCAGTAGGCGCGGAGTTGGCGCGAACATCGTAACCGCCAGATTTAAAGCCTGTGGTGTAACTGGCGTACAGGCGATCAGTTTTATTGATGTCTTGTTGGAAAATAATTTGCGGATCAAAACCTGATTCGCTGCGATCGCCCTTAACATTATGTGGATCAACTTTAAAACCAACCCAAAGTTTATTGTATGGATCATTGACGGTCCCTAGTGGCAACAAATCACCAGTCGGTGACACATGATATTGCGCGCGATCTGCATCTTTGGTTTCTGATGAATAACGTCCACCGAGAATTAAACGGTTGGTATCCGTAATGTTCCAGGTAACTTGACCAAACACAGCATACAAACTGGTGTCCTGATTAAAGTCACGTTGCGTTGAGGCACCGCGCAACAACGGTGAAACGGCAGTGGCAATTACGCTGTTGGTAGGTACAAAAACTTTATCGTGGAATTTGATATTGCTGCCTTGATAAAATAAACCGCCAATCCAGGTAATCTTTTGATCTGCTGCCGACGTTAAGCGCAACTCCTGGCTCACCTGGCGATACTTTTCATCAGAATAAATATTGAAGCCAGACGCGCCGGTAAAATCACAATCGCACAATTCAGAATAGGTGTAGCCGTTATAACCGGTCACAGATGTCAGTGTCATACCGCCAATATCGTGCTCAGCAGTCAGTGTGATGTTGTTTGTGTCGTTGTAACTATAGTCACCGTTAGATTGACGTTTGCCGTCTTCAGTCGTGTCTAATTGGAAGGCGCCAGCAGTTAAATAGGAAAGTATAGTTTTGTAAGGATTTGGATCTTTTGTCGTATTGAGCGCGCTGTTAGTGACAGGTTTAATCACTTCAATATTGCGACCATTGCTATCAAATGAACCGTCTTCCAATTTCAGGGTGATATCCCAAGTATCAGTTGGTTTCCACTCCAAAGTTGCACGTATGACTTGGTCTTTATCAGCAGATTCGTTTCGATCCAGTGTAGTGTTTTCAATGAAGCCGTCAGTCTTGCGGCTCAAAATTGCCATGCGTCCGCCGACGGTATCGCTGATGGGGCCAGAGAGCACGAGGCGAGCTTCTTTTTCTTCAAACTCGGGTTCATAGCTCAAGTTTAAGCTGCCTTCAAATTCTTTTCCGGGCTTGGCGTTGATAATGCTAATTGCGCCCGCAGTACTGTTTTTGCCAAACAGAATACTTTGCGGGCCGCGCAAAATTTCAATTCGCTCGATATCGAGGAAAGGTGCACGCGCTAACTGCGCGCGGCCATAGTGAATACCATCCACAAACATCGCCGCTGACTGCTCAAAGCCCTGGTTTACGCCTGAGCTGATGCCGCGAATCGCTATGTTTGTACCAATACCCGTTTGGGTCATGTTGAAGCTGGGGGTGTAATCGGCAATTCCCGCAATGCTGGTGATGCCGGTTTCTTCCAGTTTCGCGCCGTTAAGGGCGGTAAGGGAAATGGGTACGTCTTCCATTTTTTGTACGCGTTTTTGCGCGGTAACCACAACCTCATCCAGAGTGGGGGTTTCATCTGCTATGGCCGGAAAACTGATGTAACTGGCAATAACAACAGACAGTAAGCTGAGTTTTGGCAATTTCACGAGGTGAGCTCCTCAATGCTTATTTTATTAAATGGATCAGAGAGTTAATGGGTGAAGCCTATGATTAGTAATAGCCCAAAATCCATAAAATACCAGCCGTCTAATGATTTTGGCATGAGGATGCGCATTAACTTAATCACGCTTTGTGATCCAGTAGTCAGTCGCTACAAACACGGAATTTACTTGTGCTTTTGAAACCTTGGGGGTAGTGTGCGCGCCGGAGTTGGCTAGACAGTCGCTCTGGCGTTAACTGCCTGACTCGCTTGCGTGTTAGCTGGTGCGCTGGGGAGGAAAGTCCGGGCTCCATAGGGCAGAGCGCCAGGTAACGCCTGGGAGGTGTGAGCCTACGGAAAGTGCAACAGAAAGCAAACCGCCTAAGTTCAAGGTGCTACTTGTAGCAAACCAGAACCGGTAAGGGTGAAAGGGTGCGGTAAGAGCGCACCGCGCGGCTGGTAACAGTCCGTGGCACGGTAAACCCCGCTCGGAGCAAGACCAAATAGGAATCCTTCAGGTGCGGCCCGCACTGGATTCGGGTAGGTTGCTTGAGGCTTGTGGCGACACAAGTCCCAGATGAATGACTGTCCACGACAGAACCCGGCTTATCGGCTAGCTCCACCAATTGTTACCCCAGATAAATTCTGGAAATGAATCCCGAAACTGGCGACGGTTTCGGGATTTTTATTGTTGATAAAAATAATCGGGGCGATTAAAAATTTAATATTGCGGGAGTTAAGCCTGTAAAGCCAATTAACAATACAGCTGGATCTGGTTTTGTCGAGAGCTAGCAAGTCGCAACCAACTTTAATCCGGTTAGCTAATCTAGTGAATCATGTTATTCACCGCTAGGTGTATTCGTCTTGTGTTTCAACATTTAAAAATTAATCAGCTTGCCTGATTAGCGAACCACTTTTTACCTCTCTTGCCATTTTCAAAACACAATGTTTGATGCATTGTCTAGGTTGGTTTTTAATTAAAATATTTAGAGTTTTAAAAATTGTCAGGAATATTTGAGATGTTTAGCAAATTCACCGATTGTATTTAACCTCGTGTTATTGAGATATTAAGTGCCAAGTCTAGTTGAACTAGTTTTTGAATTGTCGTTTAAATATTTATTTAAAAATAAATATTCATAGTTAGTGAGACCTTTTGTCTGTACAAAAACTTATTTTATTTATATTTGGTTTATAAAAAGCCGATTTCGTAACACATTGATTCTTTTTATCTCGGTAAACTGTGATCTTATAAACGGCGACCATTGAAGAATTTGGATTAAGGATAGAGATATGAAAAAACTATTGTTCCTGATACTACTGCTTTCGTCTCAAGTGTTGTATGCAACACCTATTACGTTAGCGTTCGAATTTCTAGAGAGTTCAACGCCGGAGCGTCAAGGTCGCCTTGTTCTAACGGGAGATATGAGTTTCAGTGGAACACATCCAGTTTTTAGTAATGTTTTACAGGGCTATATTCATTCCTCGGGTATGACATATATGTTTGGCGCCACTCATTTTCGTTACGATTCGCTAGTAGGAAATGAATGGGGTAAAGGGTACGGTATAATGCACGTAAACGGAAAATATGTAGATGCTAAGGGTTTCGAGCAATCTGTATTAGCCTATTGTGAAGGGTTTGAAGACCGTTTTGCGAAAACAGGGTTGTTGGATGGTGAGGGTTATTTTCAGCTTGGCCACGCATCCAATTATCTTCCTGCACGTTTAAAATTATTAGTTGGTGAGCCGGCCTCTTGGTTGCTTTGTTTGGTGGGTGTTATTTTTTCCCTTCTCAGGTCGCGGGTTGACTCAGTCGCATCTAGGAGAGAATCCGAATGAGTGTTTGATGATGCTTCTCTTCAATATAATTCGAGGTCATCATAAAAAACTAGTCAAAAACAGATGGGTGTGTAATATTTGCCCTCTCAAAAATATCCCCCGTTAGTTGGTTATAGACCGCTTCCTTCTAAAAAATCACTTCTTTTAACCCAAAATAATTTCAAAGTTAAAGTGTTACTTTAACTTCGCGCGCCATTCTTTTGATTTTGCTGGATATATCGCTTTTCATCTTTTCCTGATCCCTACTAATTCCCTGCTGTTGTCTTCCAAATCCTGTTTTTTAGCGTGATTTTCCCCGCTTTTTACCGATTGCTTGCTTGACTTTGAGTCTTCCCGATTTATAGTGTGCGTTGTGGAAAAAAGTGGGTTTTAGTGGTGTTTTGTGGAAAATTCCAACTAATAACGACAGCAAAAACAAAAAGTGGTGAAACGTGTTCACAGGTAGTAACTCCATCAGCATGGACCCCAAGGGTCGCATGGCGATACCGACTCGCGTACGCGAAGAGTTGGTGGCGTCTTGTGGCGGGCGCCTAGTGGTAACTGCGCATACGCAAGATCGCTGCTTATTGGTGTATCCCGAGCCTGAATGGTTGGAGCTATTGCCGCAAATCGAAGCACTTCCCAGCTTTAACAAAGTTTCCCAGCGCACCAAGCGCATCCTGATTGGTTATGCCACTGCATTGGAGATCGATGCCAGTGGTCGTGTGCTCGTCCCGCCAACCCTGCGTGAATACGCGAATCTTGATAAAAAAATGATGTTGGTTGGTCAGGGCAAAAAGCTGGAGTTGTGGAGTGAAGGAAGTTGGCTGGCGCTGTTGGATGAGCCTGCTGACGACGAAATTCCCAGCGAAATGCTCTCGCTTTCGCTTTAGGAGCAATTCGTGACTCAACTCCAACATGTCACCGTACTTTTGCAGGAAGCGGTTGACGCGCTAGTTACTAATCCCGCTGGTTTTTATGTCGACGGTACTTTTGGTCGTGGTGGCCATAGTGCGTTGGTGCTGGAGCGCTTATCGGCTGATGGCCGTTTGCTTGGTATTGATAAAGACCTTGCGGCAATTGCGGTGGCAAACGAGCGCTTTGCGCAGGATTCCCGTTTCGAGATTGCGCACGGTTCGTTTGCGGAACTTGGCGATTTGATTGAAGCGCGCACCATGACCGGCAAGGTCGATGGTGTGTTGTTGGATTTGGGCGTGTCATCGCCCCAGTTGGATGAGGCGGAGAGAGGCTTCAGTTTCCAAAACGATGGCCCGCTGGATATGCGTATGGATCAAACCCGTGGTCAGAGCGCAGCTGAATGGGTGAATACAGCGGCCGAAGAAGATATCGCTTATGTGTTGAAAGAGTTTGGTGAGGAGCGATTTGCCAAGCGCATGGCGCGCGCGATTGTTGTCGAGCGTCAAACCAAACCATTTTCTCGCACCAGGCATTTGGCGGAAGTGATTAAGGAAGCTAATCCAGCGTGGGAAAAAGGCAAGCATCCGGCAACGCGCGCTTTCCAGGCAATTCGCATTCATGTGAATAACGAATTGACGGATTTGGATGCAGTCTTAGAGCAGGCGTTGGAAGTTTTAGCTGTTGGTGGCCGCCTGGTTGTGATCAGTTTTCACTCTTTGGAAGATCGAGTAGTGAAACGTTTTATTCGTCGCCAGGAGTTGGGTGACCCTGTTCCGCGCGGCTTGCCTATTCGCGATGAACAATTAAATAAACGTATGCGCTCTTGCGGAAAAGCAATTAAAGCTAGCGATAGCGAAGTGGATATAAATGTGCGATCGCGCAGCGCGATCATGAGAGTCGCGGAGAAAATTTCTTAATAATTAATTAAAAACGATCACACAAATTAATAGGAACATCATGAGTCAATACCAATCAAGAACACCAAAACGCATAGCGCCTTGGGCGTTATTGTTGGTGGCTTGTCTCTGGATTTCGGTGATTGTTTCTGCGCTTGCAGTTGTGTCATCTACACAGCAAGTTCGTCGTGACGTAAATCAATTGGAAACCCTGCGCCGTGAAGCCTCTCATTTGCAGGTTGAGTGGGGGCAATATTTACTCGAAGAAAGTACTTGGGCTGCGTACAGTCGAATCGAAGGCATAGCAAATAAAGAATTAAACATGATTGCACCAACAACTGAGCATGTGGTGATGGTGCCTGCTGATGATTAGAACCTCCTATGCCAAAACTCTTGAGAGTAATCCGCAAATACCAAAACCGCGCAGCCCATTAAAGGTTGCGCGTTGGCGTTTTTATTGTGTCGTAGGTGTGATGGGCGTTTTAGTATTTGTGCTAATTGGGCACGTCGCCAGTTTGCAGGTTTTACCAAACGCCGATAAGGGTTTTGAATTTTTACAGGTGCAAGGCGAAGCGCGCACTTTACGGAATGAATTAATCCCGGCTTATCGCGGTGTAATTACTGATCGCAATGGTGCTCCGCTCGCGGTGAGCACGCCGGTTGCAACTCTTTGGGCGAATCCAAAAGTGTTGCTGCAATCGCCACAACGTTTTGCAGAATTGGCAAAAGCTCTAGGTATCAATAAAGCGGATATGGAATCTCGCCTAACACGTTATGCCAGTAAAGAGTTTATGTATTTGCAGCGCCAAATGGCCCCTGATGCCGCACAAAAAATTATGGATTTGGATATTCCAGGCGTAAACGTACAAACGGAATACCATCGTTATTATCCTGCGGGTGAAGTGGTTTCGCATTTGGTTGGTATGACAGATGTTGATGATCGCGGTCAAGAAGGCATGGAAATGGCTTATGACGTTTGGCTGAGCGGTGAAAATGGTTCCAAGCAAGTCCTTAAGGATTTAAAAGGCCGTACCGTTAAAGAGTTGCAATTAATTAAAGCGGCGCGTGCCGGACAAAATCTCACCTTGAGCATCGATTTACGTTTGCAATATCTCGCTTATCGCGAATTAAAAAAAGCGGTGGAAGATAGCAGTGGAATTGCGGGTTCACTGGTGATTTTAGATGTAGAAAGTGGTGAGGTTTTGGCGATCACTAACTATCCATCATACAACCCAAATGATCGTGGTCAGGCAAAAGGCCAAGCTTTACGCAATCGCGCAATCACCGATATTTATGAGCCGGGTTCAACCATGAAACCGCTGGCAATTTTGGCCGCATTGGAATCCGGAAAATTTAAATCTACTGATGTTATTGATACAAATCCAGGTCGGTTTTTAGTAGGCACAAAAACAATTACCGATGACGGTTTTAACTATGGTGTGCTGGATTTGCCCATGGCAATTGCAAAATCCAGCAACATCGCCATGTCAAAAATTGCATTGCAGTTAGATGCAAATGCTTTAACAAATATGTATAGCCGTTTGGGGATTGGTCACCCAACAGGAACTTATTTTCCTGGCGAATCATCTGGTCGTGTTCCAGCACTTAAAGTTGGTCAGCTTATTGAGCGTTGCAACGTAGCTTTCGGATATGCAATGAATTTGACTGTGCTGCAAGTAGTGCAAGCTTATTCGGTGATTGCTAACGGAGGAGTGAAGCGCCCCATCTCTTTAACAAAAATAGACGTAGCTCCCAAAGGCGAAGTCGTTGTCGATAAAAAATATACCGATGAAGTAAAAAATATGTTGTTACGTGTTGTGGGTACTGAGGGTACCGGTAAACGCGCGCGTACAATTTCATACACAGTTGCTGGAAAAACAGGAACTGCTTTCAAGTCTATTGCCGGTCATTACACACACAAGCAAATTTCTTCATTCGTAGGTATGGCACCTGTAGAAAATCCGCGCATTGTTGCCATGGTTGTTATTGATGAGCCACAAGGTGCGGGTACAACGGCAAATGGCGGCATGGTTGCGGCGCCCGCATTTTCTAAAGTGGCTGAAGATGCATTACGTATGTTGCAAGTTCCACCGGATGCAACCATTGAGCAGGTTGAGGAAGTAAAAGCATTTGCCGCTCGAACAGCTAAGCAAGCTGCGGACAAAGCAGCGAAATTAAAAGCCCAGCAAGAAGCAGAGCAGTTGCCCGTGGTTCAATCACAGGAGGCGCTGCCAATTCAATGATGCCGCTCTCACAAAGAATCACCTTACAGAATTTATTGCCCGGCATAAATTTGGGTAGCGCAGCACCAATAAATATTAGCGGTGTGAAATTAGATTCACGTGCAATTGAGCCTGGCGACGTTTTTATTGCGTTAGTTGGTGCAAAAATTGATGGGCGTCAATTTATTGCTAAAGCAATTGAACAAGGCGCTGTGGGAATTTTGGTTGAAGCTGATAAGCAATGGCAGGGCACCAATTGGATTGGCAAAGTACCGGTTATTGCAATTGATGGTTTGGCAAATCAGGTAAGCCAAATTGCCGGAAATTTCTATGCGCATCCAAGTCTGCGTTGTCGTTTGATTGGTGTGACCGGCACCAATGGAAAAACAACGTGCGCACTCCTGATTGCGCAGCTCGCGGCTTTACTCGCCACACATAAAGCGGAGACTGCGGGAGTCGTGGGGACTTTGGGTTTTGGTGTCCTGGATGCTAATTCCCTGGCACCTCTGGACCAACAAATTAGTGCAATACAGTCAACGGGTTTAACGACCCCTGACCCGGTCACACTTCAAAAAATTCTAGCCGACTTAGTCGAACAAAAAGCAAAGACTATCGCAATAGAGGTTTCATCGCACAGTTTGGTTTTAGGTCGAGTTGCTGCGTTGCAATTTGATACGGCTATTTTTACCAACCTCACCCAGGATCATCTGGATTTTCATGGTGACTTAGCAAGCTATGGCAAAGCCAAAGCGCAATTATTAAAGCACGCCAATTTGAAATACGCGATTGTAAATGCGGATGATGCATGGGCAAAAAATCTGCTAGAGCAAATGCCAGAAAATGTATCAGCCGTTAGTTTTTCTATAAACAATAATGATGCAGATGTGTATTTATCAAATCTTACATTAACTGCAAGCGGAGCTAGTGCCCAGCTTCACTCTCCTTGGGGCGTAGCAGAACTAATCGCACCTTTTATCGGCAAATTTAATTTGAGTAATTTGTTGGCGGTTATTGCTGCTATGTGTGTAGGTGATGCAGATCTTAAATCGGTAATGAATTTAATTCCTCAGTTGCAAGCTGCTCCTGGTCGCATGCAATCGGTTGTTTTGGATGATAGCCAACAAGACATCCAAGTGATTGTTGATTATGCACATACACCGGATGCACTTGAAAATACACTTCAGGCGATTCGTGAGCATACACAATCAAGAGTTTGGTCAGTATTTGGATGTGGTGGTGATCGCGATAAAACCAAGCGCCCTTTAATGGGCCGAGTTGCTGAAATGCACAGCGATTACGTCATCATCACTAATGATAATCCCCGCAACGAAGAACCCTCTGCTATAGCAGCAGACATTATCCGCGGGTTACATAATCCGAATGGTTGTTTAGTTATTGCAGATCGTGCTCAGGCAATCGACTTTGCGATTCAACAAGCAAAGTCAGGTGATTTAATTTTAATTGCAGGTAAAGGTCATGAGGATTATCAGATTTTTGCCGAACAAACGATTGCGTTTAGTGACACCAAGCAAGCGCGTTTGGCGTTGCAGCGTCGTATTGCAAAACGTGATTTAGAAAATTTCAATGAACAAGATCAACAGGGGAGCTTGTGATGATTGCGCCTCTGACATTAACTCAGGTTGCAGAATACTGCCGAAACTCGCTCAACGCTGAAGTGCATAATGGTGATGTGGCATTTACGAATGTTAATACCGATACCCGTACATTAGTGGCAGGTGATTTGTTTGTAGCTTTACGTGGTGAAAATTTTGATGCGCATAATTTTTTGCAGCAAGCTGCTGCAAAAAATGTCTGTGGATTAGTTGTTGAAAAATTTGATCCGAGTGTCAATTTGCCGCAATTGATTGTAAAAGATACCTTGTTGGCATTGGGTCAAATTGCGGCTATGAACCGTAATGCATTTAATAAGCCGGTGTTAGCTATTACTGGCAGCAGCGGAAAAACCACTGTCAAAACCATGCTTGCAGATATTTTGCGTGAGTGTGGAGATGTTCATGCCACTAAAGGTAATCTCAATAATCATATTGGCGTACCGCTTACGTTATTACAGTTAAATGCAAATCATGATTTTGCTGTAATAGAAATGGGTGCAAGTGCGATTGGTGAAATAGAATATTTGTGCTCCCTTGCACGTCCACAAGTCACCATGATTAACAATGTCATGCCTGCACATATCGCAGGTTTTGGTTCTATCGAGGGCGTTGCTAAAGCGAAGGGTGAAATTTACCAAGGCTTAACGTCTGCTGATATTGCTGTTGTTAATATAGATGACAAATTTTCCGCACAATGGCTGGTAAATCTTAATGCTCCAGCTACTCGAGTATCGCTTCACAACACTCAAGCCGATTGCTATTCAGAAAAAATTACTTTCTCTGCAGATTCGGTTGCATTCGATTTAGTAATTCACGATAAAAAAATTCCAGTCTCTATAAATGCTTTAGGTGAGCACAGTGTGCGCAACGCGTTAATGGCTGCTGCTATGGCTCATGCGGTTGGCGCGAGCTTGGAGAGTATCAAGCAAGGCTTGGGTAATTTTTCTGCCGTTGGTGGTCGTATGAGTCGACACATTGGCACCAATCAATCGTTAATTATTGATGATAGCTATAACGCTAACCCTGGTTCGGTACGCGTTGCAATTGATGTGTTGGCTGCGCGCAATGGAAAGCGAATTTTAGTTTTGGGTGATTTGGCAGAGCTCGGCGCAAACGCCGAAAGTCTTCATGCCCAATTGGGCGCTTATGCCAAGCAACAAAACATTGATCATTTTTATACCTTGGGTGTGTTAACAAAACATGCTAGCGAAAGCTTTGGTTCACAAGTTGACCAGCATCATTTTGTCGAGCGCGACTTATTGATCGCAGCGTTAAAAAAACAAGCAACACCTGACACAACAATTTTAATCAAAGGTTCTCGCAGCGCCAAAATGGATTTGGTGGTGAGTGCACTTTGCTCCAGCGGAGAAAACCACTAATGCTATTTTGGCTTGCAGAACAATTAAAAGAACACGTTCATGGGTTTGCTGTATTTCAGTACCTGACCTTGCGTGCCATCCTTGGTGTGCTTACGGCTTTGGGAATTTCCTTGCTGCTAGGTCCCTGGTTTATTCGCCGCTTGAGTGAATTAAAAATTGGTCAATCAGTTCGCAATGATGGTCCGCAAACACATTTGTCCAAATCGGGTACGCCAACTATGGGTGGCGCACTCATTTTGGTTGCAATATTTGCGAGTACATTACTGTGGTCTGATTTAAGTAATCGTTATGTTTGGGTGGTTATGATTGTCACCGCAATCTTTGGTGCAGTAGGTTGGGTGGATGACTATCGTAAAGTTGCGAAAAAAGATTCACGCGGCTTGCCTGCACGCTGGAAATATTTTTGGCAATCCATTGCAGGTTTTGGTGCAGCAATATTTTTGTATTACGCAGCAGCTACTCCTGCGGAGACACAACTCTTTATTCCCTTCTTTAAAAATGTTGCGCTTGATTTAGGTCTTTTTTATATCGTTTTTTCTTATTTCGTCATTGTCGGAACAAGTAATGCGGTAAATCTAACGGACGGCTTGGATGGCTTGGCAATTATGCCGTGTGTAATGGTTGCGGGTGCTTTGGCGTTAATTGCGTATTTGGCCGGTAACTTAAAGTTTTCTGATTATCTTCATATTGCATACATTCCTGGCGCTGGCGAATTGGTTGTTTTTTGCTGCGCAATGGTAGGTGCTGGTTTGGGCTTTTTATGGTTCAACACCTATCCGGCAACGGTATTTATGGGCGACGTAGGTGCGCTTGCATTAGGCGCGGCGCTGGGTGTAATCGCCGTTATTGTCCGTCACGAAATTGTACTGTTCATTATGGGCGGCATTTTCGTACTGGAAACCGTTTCCGTAATTTTGCAGGTTGCCTCATTTAAATTAACTGGAAAACGCATTTTCCGTATGGCGCCTATACATCACCATTTTGAATTAAAAGGTTGGCCGGAGCCGCGCGTGATTGTGCGTTTCTGGATTATTACCTTGATGTTGGTATTAATCGGTTTAGCAACACTGAAGATTCGTTAATCCATTCTCGCGTAGCGAGATGCCTTTAAAAAGGTTGAGAAAAAGCTGTGACACAAATGATCGCCACAAATCGCATTAAAGCTGTTATCGGTACCGGGATTACTGGTTTATCGGTAGCGCGTTTTCTTGCGCAACAACAAAAGGCATTTGTGTTGCTGGATACTCGTACTTGTCCACCCAATATCGAAAAAATTAAAGCTGAGTTTCCTGAAATACAGTTAGAGCTTGGTGAATTAAATGTAGATACTTTGCTCAGCTGCGAAGAAATTATTGTTAGCCCGGGTATATCAGTCGAAACACCTGCTATAGCTGCGGCTAAGGCTGCGAACATTCCTGTGGTTGGCGATATTGAATTATTTGTGCGTTATGCGAAAGCACCAATTGTTGCTATCACCGGCTCCAATGCGAAAAGTACGGTGACAACTTTAGTCGGCGAGATGGCAAGCAAAGCGGGAATTAAAGTTGCTGTCGGTGGAAATTTGGGAACCCCCGCGCTGGAGCTTCTGGCGGATGATATTGAGCTGTATGTGATGGAACTGTCCAGCTTTCAGCTAGAAACGGTGACCAAACTCAATGCCAAAGTTGCGACTATTTTAAATATCAGTGCTGACCATCTCGATCGTTACCCTGATATGCGCGCTTATATTCTCGCCAAATTACGTGTTTATTTTGGTGCGGAAAATATTGTTGTTAACCGTAATGATGTGCTTACGCACCCGCCGTTAGCGGCGAATGTTAAACCTATCTATTTTGGTGGTAAGGCAGATTTTGGTAGCTTTGGTCTTATTGAAGAAGATGGTGAAACTTTTCTGGCAAAAAATTTAAAGCCATTGCTGTCTTCGCGAGAATTAAAAATTAGCGGTAAACATAACCTTGATAACGCCTTGGCTGCTTTAGCTTTGGGTGATGCGGCGGGTATTCCAATAACGGCGATGGTTGAAACGCTTAAAGAGTTTCGCGGCTTACATCATCGCTGCGAATACGTGGCTACCAAAAATGGTGTAGATTTTTATAACGATTCCAAGGGCACGAATATTGGTGCAACAGTTGCGGCGATTAATGGATTAGCTCGTTCACCGGCGCAATTAATTGTTATTGCCGGTGGTGAAGGCAAGGGGCAAGACTTTTCTGAATTAAAACCTGCGCTGGCCAAAAATACCTGTCGTTTGGTTTTAATTGGTCGTGACGCGCCAGTCATTGCTGATGCTATAAAAGATGTTGCTCAATATGAATTCGCTGATTCTATGCAGGATGCCATTCATAAATCATTTGCGCGCGCTAATTCGGGTGATGCGGTGTTGTTATCACCCGCATGTGCAAGCTTCGATATGTTCAAAAACTATGAAGATCGTGGCGAACAATTTTGTGTCGGCGTATTGGCCCTTCAGGAAAAGGAGCCAGTTAAGTCATGACATCAGCCAATGCCATGTCATCTTACCAAGGTTCGAGTTTAACCTTGGGGCAGCGCGTAGATTGGCCGCTACTGTGTTTGTGGTTTGTGTTGCTATCCGTAGGATTAGTAATGGTGTCATCCGCATCCATTTCTTTTTCGGGAGCCTCGAAGTTCACGCATTACGACGCTTGGTATTTTGCGAAACGCCACTCGATATATTTGGTGATGGGTTTAATGTTGGCGATCTTCGTTGTCGCTATCCCAATTAGCATATGGGAAAAATACGCCGCACATTTTTTAATTTTTACCTTATTCCTTCTGCTCATTGTATTAATTCCTGGAATAGGCCATCGCGTTAATGGCAGCCGGCGCTGGTTGAATCTCGGCTTCATCATGGTTCAGGCTTCCGAGATTGCAAAAGTTTGCGCGATTATATTTTTTGCCAGTTTTTTCTCGCGTCGCTATCACGAGTTACATTTTGGTTGGCAGGGGTTTTTAAAGCCGTTGCTGTTGTTGGGCGTGTTTGTATTTCTGCTTTTGCTTGAGCCGGATTTTGGTAGCTCGGTGGTATTAACGGTGACAGTTATATCCATGATGTTCATCGCCGGCGTTCGTATTTGGCACTTCATGTTGCTCATTATTATTGCCGTAACCGGCATGGCATCCGTAGCTATCTTCTCACCCTACCGTATGCAACGTTTGGTTACTTATTTGGATCCTTGGGCCGATCCTTTAAATGGCGGCTATCAATTAACCCAGTCACTAATTGGTTTTGGTCGCGGTGAGTGGACTGGTTTAGGTTTAGGAAACAGTTTGCAAAAATTATTCTTTTTGCCGGAAGCACACACGGATTTTATTTTCGCGATTATCGCTGAGGAGTTCGGATTACTGGGCGCTGTTGTGATGGTGGGTTTATTCGCTGCCTTGGTAGTTCGCATTATTATGGTTGCCAAAAATAATTTGGCGCGCGGAAAAGTCTTTGCTGCGTTGGCTACCTTTGGTGTGGCGATCCTATTTAGCTTTCAGGTATTTGTAAATATTGGCGTGTCTTCCGGTTTGCTACCTACAAAAGGGCTGACTTTACCATTCATAAGTTACGGTGGAAGTAGCCTATTAATATGCTGCGCATTAATGGCATTTGTTTTGCGGGCACAGTGGGAAGTTGCTGGGTTAAATGGTGCAGAAGCTGTTGCATCACCTAAAGCTGAAAGCTCAAAACGTAAGGCTGTGATGTTATGACGTCAAACCTGTTTCAGCTAAACGCTAAGAATTTAACTGTCATGATCATGGCAGGCGGCACTGGTGGGCATGTGTTTCCTGCATTAGCCGTTGCCGATGTGCTTCGCAAAAGTGGCGCTCATGTGGAATGGTTAGGCACGCCTCGTGGAATTGAAAACTCTCTCATACCCGCTGCAAATATTGAGTTGCATCATATTCGCGTGGAAGGGGTGAGAGGACGTGGTTTTATCGGTCTGGTTAAAGCACCTTTCTTAATTGCGATGGCAATTTTGCAAGCTGTGTCGGTATTTAGAAAAGTAAAACCCAATGTAGTTATCGGCTTTGGCGGGTTTGCTTCTGGGCCTGGTGGAGTTGCAGCAAAAATGTTGGGTATACCATTAATTATTCATGAGCAAAATGCTGTAGCCGGAACAACAAATCGATTGTTATCAAAAATAGCAACACGAGTGCTAGCAGCTTTTTCAGGTGCGTTTTCTTCCGAAAAAATTGAATCGCAAATTGTTGGCAACCCTGTACGTGAAGATATTGCGAATTTGCCCGCTCCAACTAATCGTTACGATGAGCGTGCAATAAAAGAAGAGACGCTTCATTTATTAGTTTTGGGCGGTAGCTTGGGTGCAAAGGCCATTAACGAACTTGTGCCTCAATCTTTGGGAAAAATATTGCCACAGGAAAGACCGTTTGTGCGTCATCAATCAGGAAAGAATCATCTTGAATCGACTATTGCAAGCTATATGCAATATCAAGTTAATGCAAAAGTAGATGCATTTGTTGATGACATGGCAGCCGCATATGCATGGGCCGATATTGTTATTTGCAGAGCTGGAGCTTTAACCGTAAGTGAATTAGCAGCTGCTGGTGTTGCGTCAGTATTGATTCCGCTCCCAACAGCAATTGACGATCACCAAACACGTAATGCCGATATTTTGGTAAAGGCGGACGCAGGTATTGTGCTTGCACAAAAAGAATTAACAGCTGAAAAACTAACCGCTTTATTGACTGATCAATTGCATGAACGCGCCAATTTAAAACGCATGGCAACTAATGCGCGTTCGCTTGCGCTACCGCAAGCAGCAGAAACCGTTGCTACTATTTGTGTGGAGGTGGCCCGTGGATAAGGCCGCAAAAAATATTAAAGATTATTACGAAGTTCCTGAAATGCGCCGCATTCGTCGCATTCATTTTATTGGTATTGGCGGCGCAGGCATGAGCGGCATCGCAGAAGTATTGTTGAATCAAGGCTATGAAATATCTGGTTCGGATATTAAAGCATCAAGCGTTACTGAGTCGTTGGTTAAAAAAGGTGCCACTGTATTTGTTGGGCATGCATCTGAAAATGTTGTGGGTGCTGATGTAGTCGTAAATTCCAGTGCTGTGAATAATACAAATCCGGAAATTATTCACGCACGTAAACTGCGTATTCCTATTGTTCGCCGTGCAGAAATGCTGGGTGAGCTTATGCGCTATCGCCATGGCATTGCAGTTGCCGGAACCCATGGTAAAACAACTACCACCAGTTTACTGGCATCAATCCTGGCAGCTGCGAAACAAGATCCCACTTTTATTATTGGTGGTTTGGTTAATAGCACCGGAACCAATGCGCAATTAGGTGCAAGTCGCTATTTGGTTGCAGAAGCCGATGAAAGCGATGCATCTTTCTTACATCTTCAACCCATGGTTGCAATCGTAACCAATATAGATGCTGACCATATGGAGACTTATGGCGGCGATTTTTCAAAACTGAAAAAAACCTTTATCGATTTTTTACACAATTTACCTTTTTATGGTTTAGCTGTTTTGTGTGGTGAAGATCCTGTTGTACGCGACATTATTCCTGAAGTTGCCCGGCCAATTTTGACTTATGGATTTAGCGAGAAATGTGATTTTCACGCAATCAATATCAAGCAATCAAAAATGCAATCTGAATTCGATGTGGTCCGCCCGGGTCATGATAAGCCTTTGCATATTCTGTTAAATGCGGTGGGTATTCATAACGTACTGAACGCTACAGCTGTTATTGCCGTTGCAACAGATGAAGGCATAAGTGACGAAGCCATTCAGCAGGGATTGGCAAACTTCCAGGGTGTTGGTCGCCGTTTTCAAGTTTACGGAAATTTTCCTATCGGTAGCGGTGAAGCAATGCTGGTCGACGATTACGGTCATCATCCTCGCGAAGTTGCCGCCGTCATCAAAGCGGTGCGTGATGGTTGGCCTGAACGACGTTTAGTTATGGTTTACCAGCCTCATCGCTACACTCGTACTCGCGATTTATACGAAGATTTTGTCGAAGTTTTATCTACAGTCGATTCATTAATCATGCTTGAAGTTTATAGCGCAGGCGAAGATGCCATTCCAGGAGCGGACAGTCGCCACTTGTGCCGAAGCATTCGTGCACGCGGCGTTATCGAACCCATTTTTGTAGAAACGGTAGATGGTGTTCCAGACATTATTAAAGATTTGGTTCGCGCAGGTGACATTGTGATCACTCAAGGTGCGGGCAATGTGGGTGTGTTATCGCCCGAATTGGCAAAACGAAATTTGCAGTGAGGTTTTGACGTAAATGCAACCAGTAAAATTACCAATAAGCGATGAATTTAAAAAGCAACTTGGCCGTGTCGGTGTTTTGCTGGGCGGAACTTCATCGGAACGAGAAATTTCTTTGCAAAGCGGAGCAGCCGTTGTTGCTGCTCTCGCTGAAGCGGGCATTGAACATGTGGCTATTGATGTGGGTGATAACGCGATTGCTGATATTCAAGCTGCAAATATTGATCGTGCTTTTTTAGCTTTACATGGCGCCGGCGGTGAGGATGGTCGCATTCAGGCCGTATTAGAGTATTTAAAAATTCCATTTACGGGTAGTGGCGTACAGTCTTCGGCCCTGGCAATGGATAAATTGCGCACCAAACAATTATGGCGTGGTGTGAACTTATCGACTCCAGAATTTGCGGTGTTAACGGCAAATAGTGATTGGGCAAAAATACTTGCAGATTTAGGTGAGGCAATGGTTAAGCCCGCCCACGAAGGTTCGAGCATCGGCATGGATCGAGTAAAAACTGCGCAAGAGTTAGCCGAAGCTTTTGCGAACGCTGCAAAATATGATGGCAGCGTAATTGCGGAGCGTTTAATTGTCGGTAGCGAATTTACGGTGGCAATACTTGATGGTGAAGCTTTACCGCCAATCAAATTAGAAACTGATCATACGTTTTACGATTTCAACGCAAAATATATTGCCAACGATACTCGTTATATTTGTCCGTGCGGTCTAAGCCCGGAAAAAGAAGCTGAATTAAAAACGCTCGCGTTGGCTGCTTTTGACGCTGTAGGTTGTCAAGGATGGGGGCGTGTAGATGTGATGGCAGACAAATCGTTGAACTTTTATTTATTGGAAGTTAACACCGCGCCTGGAATGACAAGTCACAGCTTGGTTCCTATGGCTGCCAAAGTTCGCGGTTTGAGTTTCAGTGAATTGGTGTTAACTATTTTGCGTTGCAGTTTGTGAAGGTTGTGAACAGTCACGCATGAAAAACAAGCCACCACAAACGGATCGCCCGATAGTTTCTGACAGATTAGTCGGTGCTAATCGTCTATTTGAGCGAGATGTGCTTTTGCAGGAGAGTCCGCGTCGTGAGTCTCGCGCTAAAGCATCAATTATTGGCGATAAAAAGCTAACTGCTCGCGATGCTGTATCCACAAAAAAAATGGATAGCAAATCGGAAGCACCAAAGCAAAGTCGTCTTTTGGGGCGAGGGGCAACACCAAAAGAGAAAGCGGCACCGCTGGAGCGTAGCCGTGTAGTGTTTGATGATCCGATTATGGCGCGCAGTGAAACAAATCTGCGTCGAGAAAAAGGTTATAGCAAAGTTTCGCCCCAAGGCGGTAAAACTGCGTCTCCCTCGTCTGCGAAAATGACGGCGGTCGAGGAGGTCCGGGCGAAAGTATCGCGCAAAATTATTTATCGCGGTCTGGGCTTGGGGTTGTTGTTAACAACATTTGCAGGATTAGCTTATTTTGTTGCAGATCCTTTGGCGCATTTATTGGATCGACCGCTAAAAAGTGTTGCAGTGGAGGGGCAGTTTCAGTATTTGCCAAAAGATCGCGCGATGGAACTGATAGAAAAGGAAATCGACGGCGATTTCTTGCAATTAAATCTGGCCCGTTTAAAAAGTGAACTTCAAGAAGACCCGTGGGTCGACCATGTTTATCTGAGTCGTCGTTGGCCAGATACTTTGGTGGTGAAAATTGCGGAGCAAACTCCGATTGCGCGTTGGGACGCAAATGGTTTCTTAAATCAGCGCGGTGAAATCATTCGTGTTAAAGAAACCGACAAGCTTTCTGGCTTGCCTTGGTTGCAAGGAAATGAAATTAATGCGCGTGAAATTATGCAGCAATATCAGGATTTATCGACGCTGTTGCGCTCGCGCGGACTCGAAATTGTGGCGTTAAAGTGCGATAACAAAAAATCTTGGCGATTAACGCTAAAAAATGAGAAAGAAATTGCGATTGGACGTGAAGAAGTGATGGAAAAATTGCGTAGATTTGTTACTGTATACGATAAATTTTTAAGCAGTGTTTGGAGTGATGTTAAAGCGATTGATGTAAGGTATTCCAACGGTGTTTCGGTGCAATGGATTCCAGATTCCGAGACAGCAAAAAAGTACCTTAAAGCTGAAATCACCGCATCACAAAAGTAATTGAGTTAAACGACTGCAGTATAAAAATAATTAGCGATCTTCCCTAATGAAGATCGGACGAATGAGGTTCACCTGATGGCAAGTGTTAGTGACAACAAAATGATCGTAGGCCTGGATATTGGAACATCCAAGGTCGTCGCCATCGTTGGTGCTATTACTCCAGAAGGCATTCTTGAAATTGCAGGTATTGGTTCCCACCGTTCAACCGGTTTGAAAAAAGGTGTTGTAGTTAATATCGAGTCTACTGTGTTATCGATTCAACGCGCGATTGAAGAAGCTGAGCTGATGGCGGGTTGCCAAATTCATTCAGTGTATGCCGGGATTGCCGGTAGCCATATTCGCAGTTTGAATTCACACGGTATTGTTGCGATTCGTGATCGCGAGGTTTTCCCACAGGATTTGGAGCGCGTAATTGATGCCGCCCAAGCTGTAGCAATTCCAGCAGACCAAAAAATACTCCATATTTTGCCGCAAGAATTTTTAATTGATGACCAGGATGGCGTGAAAGAACCCCTGGGTATGTCCGGTGTGCGCTTGGAAGCCAAAGTTCATTTAGTAACTTGTGCAGTAAATGCCGCACAAAACATCGAAAAATGTATCCGTCGCTGTGGTTTGGAAGTTGAAGACATTATTTTGGAGCAATTGGCTTCCAGCTATGCAGTTCTAACAGACGATGAAAAAGAGTTAGGTGTTTGTGTTGTTGATATTGGGGGCGGTACCACTGACATCGCAATTTTTAAAGATGGAGCGATTCGCCACACTGGTGTTATCCCGATTGCGGGTGATCAAGTGACTAACGATATCGCCATGGCTTTACGTACTCCAACCCCCAATGCGGAAGATATAAAAATTAAATATGCCTGTGCGCTGGCTAAATTAACCAGCCCGGATGAAACCATCAAAGTGCCAAGTGTTGGTGATCGCCAACCGCGTGATTTATCTCGTCAGGCATTGGCCGAAGTTGTTGAACCACGTTATGACGAGCTATTTACTCTGGTGCAATCCGAGTTACGTCGCAGTGGTTACGAGGATTTAATTGCTGCCGGTATTGTTTTGACGGGTGGCACTTCAAAGATGGAAGGTGTTGTGGAGTTGGCTGAGGAAATTTTCCATATGCCTGTGCGTTTAGGTGCTCCACAAAATGTTCGTGGCTTGTCGGATATTGTGAATAATCCAATTTATTCGACAGCGGTTGGTTTGTTGATTTACGCAATGAAGCAGCAACATCAAGATAGTGGGCGCTCGGCGCATCACACAAAAGATGTACAAGGTTCAATTTTCGGAAAGTTGAAAAGACTCTTTCAAAGTAATTTTTAACTTTTTATTTAAATTTCGTTTTAAATTTTCAATTTTGCAGACTTGTTAAGGGAAAGGGGAGTGGCCATGTTTGAATTAGTAGATAGCATTCATCAAAGCGCTGTAATCAAAGTTATCGGTGTGGGCGGTGGCGGCGGCAACGCAGTCAAGCACATGATTGCGAATAAAGTGGAGGGCGTAGAATTTATTTGCGCTAACACTGACGCGCAAGCACTCAAAGACATTGATGCGCGCACTGTTTTACAACTCGGTAATACCATGACCAAAGGTCTTGGTGCCGGCGCGAATCCAGAGGTTGGCCGTCAGGCCGCAATGGAAGATCGCGAACGCATTGCTGAAGTTTTACGCGGTGCCGATATGGTATTCATCGCTGCTGGTATGGGCGGTGGTACTGGTACTGGTGGTGCGCCAGTTGTTGCAGAAGTTGCACGCGAGTTGGGAATTTTAACGGTTGCTGTGGTAACCAAGCCTTTCCCATTCGAAGGTCGCAAGCGTATGGCAATTGCTGATGCAGGTATTAAAGAATTGGGCGAGCGCGTTGATTCATTGATCACCATTCCAAATGAAAAATTGTTGTCTGTATTGGGCAAACAAACTTCTTTGCTGGATGCATTCAAAGCGGCAAACAATGTATTGCTCGGTGCAGTTCAAGGTATCGCTGACTTGATCATTCGCCCAGGTATGGTGAACGTAGACTTCGCAGACGTTCGTACTGTTATGTCTGAAATGGGCTTGGCAATGATGGGTACTGGTCGTGCAAGCGGTGAAAACCGTGCGCGCGAAGCGGCTGAAGCTGCTATTCGCAGCCCATTGTTGGAAGACGTAAATCTTCAAGGTGCTCGCGGTATTCTGGTGAACATCACTGCCGGTATCGATTTGTCTTTGGGTGAATACTCAGAAGTGGGTAGTATCATCGAAGAGTTCGCATCAGGTGATGCGACTGTTGTGGTGGGTACTGTAATTGATCCGGAAATGACTAACGAGTTGCGTGTAACTGTAGTTGCAACCGGTTTGGGCGTAGTTGGTCATGTTGCGGCACCAGCACCGAAAGAAGTGGTTAAGCCTGCGCCGACCAAAGTTGTTATCGACAATACTCGTCGCAGCTCTGGCCAAATTGATTACAGTGCGTTGGATCGCCCAGCACATTTGCGCGCGAATGCTTCTTCGCACGCAGTTGCTGCTGCGCCTTTGGCTGACAAAGATCTGGAATATCTGGATATTCCAGCGTTTTTGCGCCGCCAAGCTGACTAATTAAGTCTTGGCTATAAGGGCAATTGGCGTACCTAATTGGTCTCTTGCCCTTGATATTGATAGTATGGCCCCATTAAAGATATAGACGGTCAGGCTAGATTGTCTCTATCTGTTCAAAATACTCAACAGCATCCCTAACAAGTCGCTCCCGCTGTTGAGTATTTGGACCTTCTCAATGATTAAGGGCTGCTTTCATGATTAAACAAAGAACACTCAAAAATGCCATTCGTGCAACGGGTGTTGGTCTGCATACTGGCCAGAAAATTTATTTAACCCTTCTTCCTGGTGAGATCGATTCGGGGATTATTTTTCGCCGCGTTGACCTCAACCCCCCGGTTGAAATTAAAGCTACCGCTCACAATGTTGGCGAGACTACTTTATCTACCTGTTTGATCAGTGGTGACGTGCGGGTATCTACCGTTGAGCATATTTTGTCCGCTATGGCAGGGTTGGGTATCGATAACGCGGTTGTTGAGCTGGATGCGCCCGAAGTACCTATTATGGACGGTAGCGCCGGACCATTTATCTTCTTGCTTCAATCGGCCGGTGTACAAGAGCAGGATGCACCCAAAAAATTTGTGCGTGTTTTGAAAGAAGTTACCCTTAAAGATGGCGATAAGGTCGCCACTTTCCTGCCATTTGATGGTTTCAAGGTCAATTTTTCGATCGCTTTTGATCTTCCTGTGTTCCAAGGGCGCAATCTTGAGACTACCGTAGATTTCTCCAGTAAATCATTCGTGCAGGAAATCAGCCGTGCCCGTACCTTCGGTTTTATGCACGAAATTGAATACTTGCGCTCCAAAGGCTTGGCTCAGGGCGGCAGCATGGATAACGCCATCGTTGTCGATGAGTACCGCATCCTTAACGAAGATGGTTTGCGTTACGAAGATGAGTTTGTGAAGCATAAAGTGCTTGATGCCATAGGTGATTTGTACCTTTTAGGTAACAGTTTGCTGTGCGAGTACCGCGCCCATAAATCAGGCCACTCGTTGAACAACAGAGCTTTACGTCTGTTGATGGAACAAAAGGACGCATGGGAATACGTGACGTTTGAGGATGAGCAGAGCGCGCCGATTACCTTCTCCAGAGCTGCGTCAGCGGCTTAAACCTGTAAATTGAGTTGTTCTACATGTGAAAGACAACTCAATTTTTGTTGGAAATTCCAGCCTCACTGTGAGATATTTCGCCCCCCGCAGCCAATAATTAGTTCGCAGGCTGCAAATTGCTAACCTTGAAAAACGTAACAGCAAATATAACTAGCTGATTTTTAAGGACAATTTAATTTCGCTTCCCTTGGTTTTTTAACCTTAATGCGAGCAAGCGAGTTTAATGTTGATGGCAAAAATACAGAGTCTCAGTCTCTAAGAATTTACGCTTAATGAAAATTATTATCGTCAACTCAGATCACGGACAAACCCGTAGTTTGACCCTTGGAGGTTGGACCCGTGCGTTTTTGTCTGTTTGTCTGTTGGGTATTCCGACGGTAATAGGTGCTTGGGGATACAGTTGGCTCGTTAACTTCGACAAAAAAGACGCGTTTAATGCCGAAGCACCTGGTTGGGGTTTAAGCCTTAGCGAGCAAAAAGAAAAACTTGAAAAATCCCGTAAACAAAGTGAAGGGCAGGTGGCAGCCCTAACAGCCAAAGTCGCTGAGCTGCAGGCTCGTTTGGTTCGTTTGGATGCTGTGGGTGAGCGACTGACTAAGGTCGCCAAGCTTGATAAAGGCGAATTCGATTTTCGCCAGTTGCCGGGTGTTGGCGGGCCTCTAAATAATGAGATAAGAGCTAATCCTTCACCAACCGATTTCCTTCTCACGATGGATCAGCTTACGCAGCATGTTCAAAATCGTGAGCAGCAATTTAAAGCACTAGATTCTATTCTTATTTCCCGCAGTTTTGACATGGAATCGCTATTCGACCGCTTGCCGGTAGAGAATGGCTACATGTCATCCACTTTCGGGTACCGCACAGATCCTTTTAACGGCAAACAGGAATTCCATTCAGGTATAGATTTTACTGCTCCCACGGGCACCGCAGTTACAGCGGTAGCGCCCGGTGTTGTTACCTCATCAATGCTCACAAGCGATTACGGAAACTTGCTTGAGATTAATCACGGTGGCAGTTTTGAAACGCGCTATGCACACAACAAAATCAATTTGGTAAAAGCGGGCGATGTAGTTAAAAAAGGCCAAGTCATCGCACTCGTTGGTTCAACAGGCCGCTCTACCGCTCCTCATGTTCACTTTGAAGTTTATAAAAATGGTCGCGTGGTAGATCCCGCAACCTATCTTCATACTGCAAGTCGTTAATTCTTTTCTCTTCGGCTAAGGCCGCTTCGTTTTCAATCTGGTATGCATCAGCAAATACCAGATTTATCCTTTTCGTTTTGTTATTGATGGTAAAAGAAATGTTAAACAAGTTGTTGAAATCTATATTCGGTTCAAAAAATGATCGCGAACTCAAGCGCATGGGCAAAAATGTTGTTCGCATCAACGCCTTGGAACCGGCAATGCAGGCGCTTACCGATGAGCAATTAAAAGCCAAGACCCAGGAATTTCGTGACCGTTTCCAAAAAGGCGAAACTCTCGACGATTTGTTACCAGAAGCATTTGCGGTTGTGCGCGAGGCGAGCCGCCGCGTTATGAACATGCGTCACTTCGATGTGCAATTAATTGGCGGTATGACCTTGCATGAAGGCCGTATTGCAGAGATGCGTACAGGTGAAGGTAAAACCTTGGTTTCAACTTTACCAAGTTATTTACATGCGCTCGCGGGTAAAGGCGTGCATGTTGTTACGGTGAATGATTACCTTGCCAATCGTGATGCTAATTGGATGCGTCCTGTGTATGAATTTTTAGGGATGAGTGTGGGTGTAATCTTGTCGATGCAACCATCCGAAGTTAAACGCGAAGCTTACGGCGCGGACATTACTTACGGTACTAACAACGAATATGGTTTTGATTATCTGCGCGATAACATGGCGTTAAACAAAGCCGATAAAGTTCAGCGTCCATTGAATTTCGCTGTAGTAGATGAAGTTGACTCCATCCTTATTGATGAGGCACGTACGCCTTTAATTATTTCAGGCCATGCTGAAAATAGCTCTGAAATGTACAAGCGCATGCATGTTTTAGTTAGCAAATTAAAACAGCAAATCGATAATGGTGAAGATGGTGATCGTAAAGTCATTACCGAGCCGGGCGATTTTTCTGTCGATGAAAAAAGCCGTCAGGTTGAATTAACCGAGCAAGGTCATCAGCACGTTGAAGATTTGTTAGTTAAAGCCGGTTTATTAAAAGAAGATGAAAACCTGTACGCCGCAAATAATTTAACTTTGCTACATCACGTAGGTTCTGCGTTAAAAGCACGTGCACTTTTCCATCGCGACGTTGAATACATCGTGCAAGAAAATCAGGTTGTCCTTATCGACGAACATACTGGCCGCACTATGCAAGGTCGTCGTTTGAGTGAAGGCCTTCACCAGGCAATCGAAGCGAAAGAAGGCGTTGCAATTCAAAGCGAGAGCCAAACACTGGCGTCTACTACCTTCCAAAATTATTTCCGTTTATATCCGGTGCTCTCTGGGATGACCGGTACGGCAGATACGGAAGCTTATGAATTTCGGGAAATTTACGGTTTGGATGTGGTTGTTATTCCAACCAACAAACCTAAACAACGTATCGATTTAAACGATTTGGTGTTTTTAACCGTTGAGGAAAAATATCAATCTATTGTTAAAGATATTAAAGCTTACCAGGAAAAAAATGCGCCGATTTTAGTCGGTACCGCCTCCATTGAAACATCTGAAGAAATGTCGCGTCGGTTAAATGCTGCAGGCATTACGCATCGCGTACTCAACGCAAAATTCCACGCGCAGGAAGCTGAAATTATTGCGCAAGCGGGCCGCCCGGCAACTGTAACTATCGCTACCAATATGGCTGGTCGTGGTACTGATATTGTGTTGGGTGGTCGTTGGGAATCTGAAGTTGATGCGCTCGCCTCTTCAAATAATGGACAAGGGCCTTCCCCCGAACAAATTGAAGCGATTAAAGCCGAGTGGAAAAAGCGTCATGAAATTGTGATCAACGCGGGCGGTTTGCACATTATTGGTACTGAGCGCCATGAATCGCGCCGTATTGATAACCAATTGCGCGGTCGTGCCGGTCGTCAGGGTGACCCGGGTTTAACGCGTTTTTATTTATCACTTGAAGATAACCTGATGCGTATTTTCGCATCGGAGCGTGTGCGTGGTTTCATGCAAGCCTTAGGTATGGAGAAAGGCGAAGCTATTGAACATCGCATGGTTAACAATGCCATTGAAAAAGCCCAGCGTAAAGTTGAAGGCCGCAACTTTGATATTCGTAAGCAGCTGCTTGAGTTCGATGATGTTGCTAACGATCAACGTCAAATTATTTATCAGCAACGTAATGAGTTATTAGAGGCTGATAACATTCGCGACACTATCACTGCGATTCGTGCAGATGTAGTAAATGAATTGTTGCTCAATCATATCCCACCGCAATCTATCGAAGACCAATGGGATATTCCCGGTCTGGAAAAGCAAATCGAAATGGATTTTGGTTTGCAGCTTCCTATTGCGAAATGGTTGGAAGAAGATACTCATTTGCACGAAGAGAGTTTGCGTCAAAAAATTATTGATGAAATCCAAGCTGCTTATGATGCGAAATGTGAGCGTGTTGGTGACATTCTGTTGGAAATTGAAAAGCAAGTAATGCTTCAGGTTCTGGATAACTGCTGGAAAGAGCAATTGGCAAGTATGGATCATTTACGCCAAGGCATTAATTTACGTTCATATGCGCAGCGTAATCCAAAGCAGGAATACAAGCGCGAATCATTTGAATTGTTCCAAAGCATGCTGAATAACGTGAAACGCGAAACTGTACATTTGATGGCGCGTGTTGAACCCATCACACGTGAGCAAATGGAGGCTATGGAACAGCAGCGTCGCGAAGAATTGGCGCGTCAAAAAATGCAGTTGCAACATGAGCAAGCTGCATCCTTGACAGAAGCCATGCCGCAGCCAAAGTTAACTCAGGCTCCAATAATTCGCGAGGGCCGAAAAGTTGGCCGTAACGATCCCTGCCCATGCGGCTCGGGTAAGAAATTTAAAAGTTGTCACGGTGCTTTAGAATAATTTTCAAAGCATTACTGAAGAAATTGAAAAAGAGATGTTTGGCATCTCTTTTTTATGAGAGTTGGTTTTGAATACTCTTAATCATTTAACTTGTGAGAAAAATTATGGCCGTAGGTGAATACCCATTTCCCGTTATGCATCCTGTCAAAGGTGTAAAGTTAACTGCTGTTTGTGCTGGAATTAAAAAAGTTAATCGCCGTGACGTGGTTTTGTTCGAGTTAGCGGAAGGCAGCAACGTAGCCGGTGTATTTACAAAAAATGCATTTTGTGCGGCACCAGTTACGGTTTGTCGTGAGCATTTAAGTAAAGCACCTATTCGCTTTTTAGTTATAAATTCGGGTAATGCTAATGCTTGTACCGGCGAGCAAGGGTTACTTGATGCAAAAGCAACTTGCGCTGTTATTGCACAAGCAAAAGGTGTAAAAACAGAGCAGGTTTTACCTTTCTCGACGGGAGTAATTGGCGAACCTTTACCTGTGGCGAAAATAATTGCAGCAGTTCCAGAAGCTTTGGCTAAAGCTAATGAAAATGGATGGGATGACGCTGGCGCAGGTATTATGACAACCGACACGCGACCAAAAGGTTTTAGTGAACAGTTTGAATTTGAAGGCAAAACCATTACGGTGAATGGTATTGCAAAAGGCGCAGGTATGATTAAGCCTAACATGGCAACTATGTTAGGTTACATCGCAACCGATGCAAAAATTTCCCAAGTGTTATTGCAACAACTCGCGCGTGAAGCTGCGGATAAATCTTTCAACCGCATTACGATTGATGGCGATACCTCTACTAATGATTCGTGTATTTTAATCGCCTCAGGACAAGTAGATTTGCCAGAAATTACTGAAGCTAGTGGTGCACTTTACGAAAAACTCCGCGCTACTATTTTGGCCGCGCACGTTCATCTTGCAAAAAGTATTGTGAGCGACGGCGAAGGTGCGACTAAATTTGTGACAGTCGCGGTAAGTGGAGGAGCCACTCGCGATGAGTGTTTGGATGTGGGTTATGCAGTTGCACATTCACCGTTAATTAAAACGGCACTTTTTGCATCAGATCCAAACTGGGGGCGTATTGTTGCTGCAATTGGATATGCAGGTTTGAATAACCTTGACGCTACCAAAGTTGTTGTACATTTGAATGATGTGCTTATTGTTCAGAATGGCGGTCGTGCAGCTAGCTACACCGAAGAGCAAGGCCAAAAGGTCATGAGCGGTTCGGATATTTCAATCAATATTAATTTGAACCGAGGAAGCTTTGCAGAAACTATCTGGACAACAGATCTTTCGTATGAATATGTTCGCATCAATGCAGACTACAGGTCATAGGTTTTAATTTGTCTCGCATAGTTCATGTTGCTGTTGGTGTGATTGTTGGAGCAGACGGCACAATTCTTATCGCCAAGCGCCCTGATAAAGTTCATCAGGGCGGCTTGTGGGAGTTTCCCGGTGGAAAAGTAGAGCAGGGTGAAACCTTGTTTGATGCTTTAAAGCGAGAGCTATATGAAGAGCTTGCGATTGAAATATTATCTACTGAACCTTTGATAAAAATTCACCACGATTATGGCGATAAAGTTGTTTTGTTAGATGTTCATAAGATCACCGCGTTTACCGGCGAAGCCAAAGGCAACGAGGGGCAACCTATAGCTTGGGTTGCACCTCAGAGCTTATATCAATATGAATTTCCCGCTGCTAATCGACCTATCGTCAACGCAATTAATTTACCTACTCGATTGCTGATTACGGGTGAATTCGAAGGTTTGGATGATTTTTCTGTACGTATTGAAGGTGCACTTCAGCGCGGCATAAATTTAATTCAATTGAGAGTTAAAGAATCTGAATTGAGTTCTTCTTTAATTAATTGTGCATTTGAGCTTTGTGAGCGCTATTCTGCGACTTTATTAATTAATACTAATCCCGCTGAATATAAAAATATCGCATCGGCAAAAAACAAGTTGGGGTTGCATTTGAATTCAGAAAATCTTTTGAGTTGCAGCAGTCGCCCTGTTGCTGAGCATATTTGGTTAAGCGCTTCTTGCCACAATCAAACGGAAATTGATCATGCGCAAAAAATTGGCGTGGACTTTATTTGTTTATCACCTGTGTTAGCGACTCAATCGCATCCTGAAAAATCGGGGGTGGGATGGTTAAAGTTTGAAGCGCTCGCGGAAGGGGCAGCCGTTCCCATATTCGCACTAGGTGGGATGAAAGAATCGGACTTAGCAATTGCTCTTCAAAAAGGTGCTCAAGGAATAGCTGCAATTACTGAATGGTGGTAGTTCAGTTGTAAATTTAATAGTCGTCGTTTTTTTCTTCAGAATTTATATCCAAAGAATCTCCCGCAATTTTATGATTTTCACTTGCCCATTCGCCAAGATCAATTAAGCGGCAACGGTCGCAGCAGAATGGCCTGTAGGGAAAATCGTCATTCCATAACACAAGTTTCTTGCACGTAGGGCAATTAAGTTTAATTGGCTCGGAATCAGAAATTGTATGCATCTTAGTTTTTCATGTGTTGCGCTAATTCAAGGTAGCGAGCGTGCAGTAGTTGCACTTGCTGTTCCAGTTCTTCCAGGTCGCCATGGTTATGAATAATGTCATCTGCTTTGGCTATGCGAGTTGAACGATTCATTTGGGTACCCATAATTTTCTTTATTTGTTCGGTGTTGCTTTCGTCACGCAAGGTTGCACGGGCGAGTTGTAAGTTTTCCTCTGCATCAACCACCAAAACTCGATCAACTAGTTCATGCTGAGTAGTTTCGAGCAACAGTGGAGAGGAAAGGATTGTGTAGGGGCTTTCGCTGTGAGTCAGTTGTGCAATAATCTCTTTGCGAATGATGGGGTGAAGTAAGTTTTCCAACCAGGCTTTTTCAGAAGGATTTTCAAAAATTAATGAACGAAGCTTTTTTCGATCCAAGCTTCCATCTTGCGAGAGAATATCTAACCCAAAACGTTCAGCTATTGCTTGAAGTGAAAAACTGCCCGGCATGACTACTTCCCGCGCAACAATATCAGCATCAACAACCCTAATCCCCAATCTCTCAAATCGTGAAGATACTTCGGATTTGCCGCTACCTATGCCTCCGGTTAGTCCAACAATCATTTTTCTGGATTCACACTTATCGATGGCCAAAGGCGTAGCTCAAATAGAGCTGATTAATATCTTGTCCCCACATAAGCGCAATCCAACCAGCAATGGCCAAATAGGGTCCGAAAGGAATAGGAATATTTTTATCTCGCCCGCGGATAATAATCATACTAACGCCAATGACTGCGCCGGCCAAAGCGCTCAACATAATAATTTGCAATAGCATTTGCCAACCGAGCCAAGCACCTAACGCGCCAAGTAATTTGAAGTCGCCAAAACCCATGCCCTCTTTACCCGTTAATAATTTAAATAACCAGTAAACAGAAAACAACGAGAGATAACCGCCAATTGCGCCCCATAGAGCGCTATCGAGCGAGGTAAATAAACCAAAATAGTTTGCAATCAAGCCCAACCACAAAAGAGGTAAGGTGATACTGTCGGGCAAGAGCTGCGTATCAAAATCGATCATGGTAAGTGCGATAAGGCACCAGGTAAAAAAGAGGCAAGCTAATCCCGCCCAAGTTGGGCCGAAAGTGTATATAGCTACTGCAGAAAAAATTCCGGTAACAGATTCTATGATGGGATATCGTGAAGAAATAGATGTTTTACAGGCTGAACATTTGCCGCGCAAAAATAAATAACTGATAACAGGAATATTTTCCCACGGTTTAATTCGGTGTCCGCATGATGGGCAAGTAGAACTGGGCGTTATTAAATTAAATTTTTCAGGTGTACTTTCTTTTTTTGCATCCTCTTTAATGTTTTCGGCACCTAAAAATTCAATACATTGCGCACGCCACTCTCGTTCCATCATTTTTGGTACACGGTATATCACGACGTTTAAAAAACTACCTACTAATAGACCTAAAATGCCTGCGCTGATTATGCCTAGTAGTGGATATAACTCTAAAGCTTTTACAATATCCGACACTTTTATACCACTTGGCCGAGTTGGAAAATTGGTAGATACATAGCGATCATCAAACCGCCTACAAGAACCCCGAGAACAGACATAATCAGCGGCTCTAACAGCGACGTTAGGCTATCAACCGTATTATCGACGGCTTCTTCGTAATAGGTGGCAACCTTATCTAGCATTGCGTCCAAAGCACCGGACTCTTCGCCGATCGAGGCCATCTGGATTAAAAGGGTAGGAAAAATACCACGGCTCTTGATTGCCACATTTAATTGAATACCGGTAGAAACATCTTCACGAATTTTTATAATGGCATCTGCGTAAATCTTATTGCCAGCTGCGCCAGCAACAGATGTGAGTGCTTCAATTAGGGGAACACCTGCTGCGAAAGTGGTAGATAGTGTTCTCGCAAAACGGGCCATTACAGAAAGGTAAATAATTTGGCCAATAACAGGTATCTTTAAAATATAACGATCCACGGCATAAGCAAAAGCTTTGGAGCGACGTACGGCTTGTTTGAGCGCAATTAGGCCAGCAATAATGCTGAACAATATTATCAACCAATAGGCTTGCACAGTTTCTGATAAACCAAGAACAAATAAGGTAAATGCAGGTAGCTTGGCACCGAAGCTGCTGAATGTTTCTGCGAATTGAGGCACTACTTTTATTAATAAGATGGCTGTTACGATTAAAGCTACAACCACAACCGCTATAGGGTAACTGAGTGCCTTTTTAATTTTTGATTTTAATTTTTCAGTCTTTTCTTTGTAGGTTGCAATTCTGTCTAACATGGTTTCCAATGCACCGGCCTGTTCACCAGCATCTACCAGATTACAAAAAAGCTCATCAAAATATTTGGGATGCTCGCGCAATGATGCAGCGAAGCCACCACCTGCGGCCACGCTGTCACGAATTGTTAATACTAATTTTTTAAGGCCGGCTTTCTCTAATCCATCTGCAACAATATCGAAAGCTTGTACTAATGGGACACCAGCCTTCATCATAGTTGCCATTTGGCGAGCAAAAACAGCTATGTCCATTGGTGAAATGGAGCCGCCGCCTTCACCAAATAAAGGTTTAGATTTTCGAGAGACGGATTTAGCAGAAATTCCTTGCTTCAATAGCTGGGCTTTAGCGAGAGCAGGGCTTGTGCTATTAATTTCCCCTTGTACTTGGGTTCCCTTTTTATCTACACCTTTATATACATAAGTGCTAGATACTGTTGCTGCCGATTTGACAGGTGCCTTTGTTTTTTGGGTGGTTGCACTGGTAGCCATAGGTTAATCCTTGGTGACTCGGTTAGCCTCTTCAAGGCTGGTTAACCCCATTGCTACTTTGCGCAATGCGGATACACGTAGATTATTAAAGCCTGCTTCTTTAGCAACTCTTGCAATTTGCAATGAGTTACCCCCCTCCATTATAAGGTTGGCTATTGCGGGGGTGATGCGAACTACTTCATAAACACCTAGCCGCCCCTTGTATCCGCCGTTGCAGTTTTGACAACCTACGGGATGGAATAACTGGAACTCAGCTCGGGGAATTCCTATATCGTCGAAACCCTCTTCAGTAAGGATTGCAGGAGGAATATCTGTGGCTGGCTTTTTACAGACGGTACATAAACGACGTGCAAGGCGCTGAGCAATAATCAAGCTAACACTGGTTGCAATATTAAAGGCTGGAACCCCCATGTTCATTAAGCGGGTTAAGGTTTCAGGGGCGCTATTGGTATGGAGTGTTGATAAGACTAAGTGACCTGTTTGGGCTGCTTTAATTGCGATTTCTGCTGTTTCAAGGTCACGAATCTCACCCACCATTACAATATCCGGATCTTGGCGGAGGAAAGAGCGCAGGGCTTCTGCAAATGTAAGACCTACTTTCTGGTTCATCTGAACCTGGTTGATACCCTCGAGGTTAATTTCAACTGGATCTTCTGCTGTCGAAATATTCAATTCGGGGGTATTGAGGATATTGAGGCCTGTATATAGGGATACTGTCTTACCGCTACCTGTTGGTCCGGTTACCAGAATCATGCCTTGTGATTGAGCCAATGCATCCAGGTACAATTTCTTTTGGAAGTCTTCGTAACCCAATGCATCAATACCTAGCTTGGCTGAACTAGGATCGAGAATACGCAATACAATTTTTTCGCCAAAAAGAGTGGGTAGGGTGTTTACACGGAAATCGATAGCACGCGTTTTAGATACTTTTAATTTGATACGCCCGTCTTGCGGTATGCGGCGCTCTGAGATGTCCATTTGCGACATGACTTTTAAACGAGCCGCCATTCTTCCGGCTAGGTTCACAGGAGGCTTTGTCACCTCATGCAGAACACCATCGGTTCGAAAACGGACACGGTAAGATTTTTCGTAGGGCTCAAAATGTATATCCGAAGCGCCGCCTTTAATGGCATCTAATAATACCTTGTTAATATATTTTACAATGGGAGCTTCATCGGCGTCCGAGTTCCCATCGTCCTTATCTGTATTTGTATCAGTGGTTTGTATATCGAGATTATCTAGGTCGGCATCATCCAATCCGCCTAGGGCATCATTAAGGTTTTCTTGAGCTGTAAGAAATTTCTCAATAGTAGCCGCTAGCTTATCTGCTTCTACTAAAACCGCATCTGTATTTAGGCCTGTATTGAACTTGATTTCATCAAGGGCGTGTAAGTCTGTGGGATCAGCTACAGCTAAAAATAATCGTGTGCCCCGTTTAATAATGGGAAGTGCGTGATGCTTACGAATAAGTTTTTCATCTACCAGCTTTTCAGGAATCGCATCCCTACTAAGTGCATCTAAATCAAATAATGGAGCGCCGAACTCTTCTGATGCCGCTCTGGCAATGGTACGGGCGTCCAATAGGCCATTAACTACAAGATGCTGTACAAAAGGTGTCTTTTCTTTGGCAGATTGAGCCAAGGCTTTTCGGGCTACTTCCGAGTCAAGCAAATTATCCGCAACCAAACGACGCGCAAGGCCATTTAAATGGGTGGGGGTATTCATGCGTGGCCGCTCCTGCCGATCATTCGGCGTTATCAATTTTTAGATTTATAGAGAGTGCAACTTAATTAAGCAATAAACTTAACTGTAAACGATAACTCACTGTAATTTCTACAATTCTGACCAAAAATGTAGTATAGGCCAGATTTGTCGGCTGCTGATTAAAAGTTAAATTTAAATGTTGTGTTGATATGCTTATGACAAAAAATGTCACTTTGTTCGGTTGGTTGTCAGTTGCTTATCTTGTTGAGTGATTATCAAGAGCCAATTTTCATCTCATGGTTGAGATATACGTTGCGTCTATTCCATAGGTGTTACCGTTGGCAACCTATCCCAGGTGTTAAAGTGTGATCTGGCGCGCCATTTCGGTTTGTTGTGTGTGTGGCGCACAAATTGGATAATAGCTGGTACGTCAATTGCTTTAGACTAATAGAGTTGAGAGTTTGGCAACCTAACATAACTTAAATCCTTGGAGATTCATTATGAAAGCAATGCAAAAAGGTTTTACCCTTATTGAATTGATGATCGTGGTAGCGATCGTTGGTATTTTGGCTGCAGTAGCATTACCTGCTTACCAAGATTATATTTCTCGTTCGAAAATCACCGAGCCAGTGAGCCTGCTTGATGGCCTTAGAACAGATATTAATGGTTTCTATACCGATAAAAATAGACTCCCCACTTTGGCCGAGCTGACTAACTATGCCGGCGCCAAGGCTATTGATGGCAAATTTACCTCTACAATTGCGGGTTCTACTGGGGGTATTTTCATTGCAACGGTTAAAAACTCTGCTGGTTCTAATATTGGAAGCAAAACAATTAAAATGAGCTTTTTCACCGTTGGTGGTGTGATTAAGCACACATGTGGTAAAAATGCCACTGACCCAGTTCCTCAGAAGTATATGCCATCAGAATGTCGCGATGGGTACTAATAGTACATCTAGCGCATGATTCTGTGAGGCCCAGCAAGCTATTTGCTGGGCTTTTTTTTGTTTGTTATAAAGGTGGGGCAGTTGCAAAATATCAATATATCCACAAGGTTGATGTTGTTCATATGTATTTTGTTGTTAAGTCTGGGTGCAATTTTTTCTCTTTATGCTCCTGGGCTAACAGGTAAATTTGTATTAGATGATTACGGCAACTTACCCCCGCTTTTTGACTCCCTGAAATCGAGTGGCTTTTGGTACGGTGTTGTCGGTGGCAACTCTGGACCATTGGGTAGGCCTCTCTCGCTTCTAACCTTCGCTTTGCAGGTTGATTCTTGGCCTAATCCTTATTACTTCAAGCTTGCCAATATTGCTATTCACCTCGCTAATTTTATTCTTATCTTTTTTTTAATCCGCTTGCTGGCTCCTTATTTTTCAACGAGGTTGAAATCGAATAGTTACAACCTATTTGCTATTGCTATTGCCTTAGTTTGGGCGATTTTACCCATACATGTTTCTACAGTTTTATACGTCGTTCAGAGGATGGTTCTGCTCAGCACATTTTTTATGCTGTTAGGACTTGTTGTATATGTTATTGCAAGAGATTGTTGGATCCACGGGCAATATGGGCGAGCGCTACTTGGGTTCTGTTTTACGCTGCTAATGGCGGCCTTAGCTATTCTTAGTAAGGAGAGTGGCTTGTTGATTTTTGCCTTCTTGATATGCATTGAACAATTGTTAAGCTCAAAAAAGCCAATTTCGAATCCTTACCTGAAGAGAGGCATTTACATTATCCTCTGTGTTCCCTTGGTGCTTTTCTGTTTTTATTTGATTCATATTAAATTCGTCGAAGGTTACAACGTCCGGCCATTCACGTTAAGTGAACGCGTGTTGACGGAAGCAAGGGTTCTTTGGATATATATTCAGCAAATTATGCTCCCCAAACCCGCTGATCTTGGTCTCTACCATGATGCATTTGAAGTTTCACGTAGTCTATTAGAGCCTTTAAGCACACTATTTTCATGTTTGGCTTGGCTAATTGTCTTCGTTACTTTGGTGTGGGCTGCGGTGAAAAAAAAGGTGCAAATATTCTTCCCGATGCTGTGGTTTTTTTCGGGGCACCTAATGGAGAGTACCGTAATAGCCCTGGAGATATATTTTGAGCATCGTAACTATTTGGCTTCGCTCGGCATTGTTCTGCTGATTTGCTTTATTGTTTTTAATCTGTTTGAAAAGGTGCACAGCGCAGTTTTAAAATATATATTTGTTGGCGTAATGTTGATATATGTTGGAATTATTACGATTGTTTTGCAAATGCAAACAAGGCTATGGGGCAACCCAGCGTTATTTAATTATGTGCATGCCACGGAGAGGCCAAGCTCTATAAGAGCCAGGGCATTACTTGTTGATTTTTACCAAGAGCAAGGAAAACCTAAAGAGGCCTACAAAGCGCTTGAGGATATTGAACGGGATTTTCCTGATGAGCCAGCGTTGTACTTTTTAAAATTGCAGTTTCTTTGTGTATACCCCAGCTGGGTTAAAAGCCCAAGTGTAGATAGTTATGCAACTTTATTGCAGTATGGAGCTTTCTCGAATGGAGCATTTAAATCTATAGAGGATTTGGTGGACTTCAAAAGCAATAAACAGTGTGAGTCAGTAAGTTACGAACTCTTGTTGAAATCCGTAAGAATTTTAAAACTAAATAAACAGTATGCACATAAATACTATTTCTTAGCGCGATTTGAATCCTTATTATATCTACAGATGAGGGATTTGAATGGCGCTATTCGCGCATTAGAATCAATTCCCAACCGGGGATATGATGACGCTGCTAGTTATGCTCGTTTGCTGGCTTCTGCGGGAAGCTTTGATGCAGCTCTGAGAGCAGTTGATGCTGCGCGCAAGGTAATAGGTAATGGAATTGCTATGCAGAAGCGCAGAGATGAGCTTAATGAACTTGAATCGGTTATTCAAGATGACATAAAGGCGTCTAAATAAATCCACGTACTTACAATAAATGTGTAGGCCATCACATATGCAGCTCCTTAGTATTGTTATACCAACCAAAAATGAAGCTAAAGGATTAAAAATAATTTTACCTGAACTAAGAGGTTTATATCCTTCCTCTGAAATAATAGTGGTTAATGATGGATCTACTGATGAAACTAATAAGGTTGCAGAGCTATTTGACGTGAATATTATTAATCATCCATACAGCAAAGGTAATGGTGCAGCAATAAAAAGTGGGTTGAGGGTTGCAAAGGGCGATGTTATTGTCTGCATGGATGCAGATGGACAACATTTGCCACGAGACATAGAAAAATTACTTAAAAAAATCGATCAAGGTTTTGATATGGTAGTGGGCGCCCGAAATAAAAAAGGACAAGCAAATATTGGGCGAGGGTTTGCTAATAAACTTTATAATTATTTTGCAAGTTGGATGGTGGGGCATAAGGTTGAAGATTTGACATCTGGCTTCCGTGCAGTTAAATCTAATAAATTTCGCGAGTTTTTAACTCTATTACCCAATAAATTTTCATACCCAACAACTATAACGATGAGTTTTTTTCGTGCAGGTTATTCAGTTGGTTATGTCTCCGTCGATGTTCAGTCTCGGTTGGCTGGAACACAAAGCCATATTCGTTTGTGGCAGGACGGTATAAGGTTTTTGCTCATTATATTTAAGATAGGTACTCTTTTCTCTCCCCTTAAACTCTTTTTTCCCATTAGCTTAAGCTTTTTTATAACGGCAGTTTTTTATTATGCGTACACCTTTATAGAAACTGGCCGCTTTACAAATATGTCTGCACTTCTATTTACAACATCGGTAATTGTGTTTTTGATGGGACTTATTTCCGAACAGATAACATCGCTTATCTATAAGGAAACGAATAGTTCCAGCGATAAGCGCTAACCTTCCAAATGAAACCCAAAAAAATACTGCATGTAACTAGAAACTTTCCACCCTTGATTGGCGGTATGGAAAAGCTAAACTTTAATATATTTCATGCATTAAATTCACATTTCGAAGTTTCCGTCTCTGGTCCTACGGGAAGCTCCAGCTTTCATAAAGTATCAAGCTTTGTTGAGTTTCCTTCTGCACCTTTATGGTTTTATTTAATTTCAAGCTTGCTTAAAACATTACGGTTAGCTAGAAGTGAGCGCCCTAATATTGTTTTCTGTGGTAGTGGCGCAGCTATATTGGCGGGATATTTTTCTGCCAAACTTACAGGTGCGAAATTAGTTTGCTATCTACATGGGCTTGATATAGTTGCTAAAAGTATTGTTTATCAATTGATTTTTATACCGCTTATAAAAAAATCCGATTTACTACTTGTGAATAGTCGACACACATGTAATTTAGCTTTGAGGGCAGGTTTTGATTCTGGGAGAATAAAAATCCTTTCTCCTGGAACATTTATACCTGAACATACGGATAGTCTTCATTTAAAGCGAAGCTTTTGTAAGAAATATAAACTTCAGGATGTTCCATTTTTATTAATTGCGGGAAGAATAACAAAACGTAAAGGTATTGAAGAGTTTATTGTTCATGTAATGCAAAAATTGGTATCACAACATCCAGAATTAACGTTAGTCGTTATTGGTGATGAAGCATTACAGGCAATAAAACAGCACGATGGAGTAAAAGAAAAAATCGTCCAGCGAGTCTATGCGTTGGGGCTGCAGGATAATGTCAGGTTTCTAGGTGGTGTTGATGATCAAACATTATCAGCAGCATTTTTTAGTGCAAAAATGTTAGTTTTTCCTGTGCTTGATTTAGCTAATGATGTTGAGGGGTTTGGTATGGTAGCGATAGAAGCAGCTGCCCATGGCCTATGCTCTGTAGGCTTTAGTGTTGGTGGCGTGCCTGACGCTATATCAACCGAGAAATCTGGCTGGCTAGTGGAGCCGGGACATTATGATGAAATGAGGGACGTTATTTTAGATAAGCTTAAAGTAAATTCATTAGATAAAATAACCAGTGAAACATGCATAGATTTTGCTCGTGAATTTGAGTGGAAGAAATTTAACGAGAAATTGTATGCTGTTTTAAACGAGGAGACTGTATGACTCTAGAGATGAAAGAGCGACGCCCTCATGCGGTATTAAATCTTGAGACGCGTTATTTAAAAGCAAAAAAGATAGAGTTGTTGATATCGTCTAATAGATTGAAAGAGCCTATAAGACTGTTGGAAGTTGGAACCGGATCAGGAGGCATAGCTTATTATTTTTCCAGCTTGTCAGATATAGAATATGAAGTAACAGCTGTAGATGTCAAAGACAATCGTTTAACGGAAGAGGGATTTGAATTTCAATTGGTTGAAGGAGTTGAGCTTCCTTATGATAATGAGTCATTTGATGTTGTAATATCTAATCACGTTATTGAACACGTTGGCGATTTAACCTCTCAGCTTGAACATTTGAGTGAGTTGAATCGAGTCCTCACAAAAAGCGGCATTGGTTATTTGGCTGTACCTAATCGATGGATGTTGGTTGAGCCGCACTATAAATTAATTTTCCTAAGCTGGTTGCCAAAATTTTTGAGATCGCCTTACCTAAGGCTTTTTGGAAAAGGCCATTATTACGATTGCGAACCGCTTCAAAAACATGAAATTGAATCTATGTTTAAGAAAACAAATTTTGAGTTTAAAAATGTATGTGTGAGGGCTTTGAAATTAACTTTTGATATTGAAATGCCTAATTCATTACCTGCTCGGGTTATAAAATATATACCGACTTTTATGATCGAGCTATTTACCCCTCTTATTCCTACTCTTATTTACACGATTCGAAAATCAGAAGAAAAAAAAAGGCTTAATTAGCTTGCTGGATTACGATTCTATAAGTTGTTTCTAATTTTTTGCTCTGAGTCGCCCAATCTTCTATCAATAAATCTGGGTAAGAAGGTGTTTCAAGTTGTTTCGTGACAGCTGATACTAAGCTGTTGCAATCATCCGGCATGTAGCATTCATTTCTCGTACTTGAAAACAATTCTTGCATGTCACCGATACTTGCAACAACCATAGGTATTTTGCAGGCTGCCATCTCATAAGCTTTTTGCGGAAAACTCAGCTGCCCATATTTCGTGTCTCTCAAGTAAACAATTCCTACATCTAATGAGCAGAATAATTCAGCTACTTTTTCGTGCGTCAGTTTTCCCAAGTAAAGTATTCTATCGTGAATTGGAACAGGGCATGTTGAATCAAGACTCCCTGCTACTACGCATATTAGATTAGGATTTGTCTCCACTAGAATATTGAACGCGTTATAAACCGTCTCAATGCCTTTTTCTTTACTTAAACCGCCGGCGGTACCAACAATCAATGCGTCCAGAGGAAGGTTTAATAACTTTCGATTTTCGATTTTATTGCGAGGATAAAAAATAGATTGATTGATAGTGCTTGGTAAAGAAATTACTTCAGTATCTAAGGGTGTAATAGTTTTAATGTGGCTGCTCAATGATTTGGATACACAACTAATTGCTGCAGACTTTCTTAGTGCTTTCTTATAAAGCATTTTTACAAAAGGGATTTTGGCCAAACCAAAAGTTTCAAAATCATCGTATAGATCAGCCGCATAAGTACATCCCATTTTTTTTGCGACCCATTGACCCAGGATAACGTGTAAGCAATCCGATGCTCCTACAATAATATCGGGCTTAAATTGATAGGCAATTTTTAAAAGATCAAAAGGAAAGAGGAATAATGATTGCCGATATTTTCCCGCTGAAATACCTATCCAACGAAGGCTACCTGAATCCGTATGGTGAAATTCATCTTTAGATGTGCATTCGCGATAGCTTAAACATACACCTAAAACATGGTTGCCTAATTTTGCAAGTTGAAATGGTTGTTCATAAAGACGTGCGTAGCGATCTTCAATAACATCATGTCCCATGTATTGCCGTTTGCATAAATAAAGAATGCGCATATTAATTTTTAAACCGATCAATTAGTTTTTCAGAGGCTGATAATGCAGCTCCTACAACTTGATCCATGTTGTAATAACGATACTGGGCTAATCGGCCAACAAACGTTACATTATTTTCATTTTTTGCAAGAGTCTCGTATCGTTTAAAAATCGCCTCATTTGCATCATTAGGAATTGGGTAATAAGGATCGCCATCTGATTGCGGGTATTCTTTGACTGTGGATGAGCCCGAGTGTTGTTGCCCTGTTAAATGTTTAAATTCAGTAATGCGAGTATATTCATAATCATTAGGATAATTTATTGTGCCGACAGATTGTAATTTGTCTGTATTAGTAAAGTGCTCATGTTCAAATCGCAAGGATCTATAAGGAAGCTTCCCAAAGCAATAATTAAAGTATTCATCGATTGGGCCAGTGTAAACAACGTGATGATCTGAATACGTAGATTTTACATCACTAAAACTTACACCTATTTTCAATTCAATGTTTGGATGGCTTAACATAGATTCGAACATTTTCGAGTAGCCTCTCAAGGGCATTGCTTGATATTCGTCAGTAAAATAACGATCATCTGTATTAGTCCGTACGGGAATGCGAGCAGCAACACCCGCTTTTAATTGTGAGGGATCCACTCCCCATTGCTTTTTTGTGTAATTTAGAAAAAATTTTTCATACAAGTCTATACCCACGCTGTTTAGGACAACATCTTCGCTGGTTCGTATTTTTTCGCGTGGTTCTCGCACTCTTTCAAGGTATTTAGCTGCTTCAATTTCGTTTAAATTCAAGTTATATAATTGATTTAGAGTATCTCGATTGATAGGGAAGGGATACTGCTCTCCGTTTACAACACTAAGAACACGGTGTTCATATGGGCGCCATTCGGTAAAGTTCGACAGATATTTAAATATACGCTCGCTATTGGTGTGAAAAATATGTGGGCCATAGTTATGAATTAATAAACCATTTTGGTCATAAGAATCATATGCATTGCCGCCTATATGATTGCGTTTGTCGATAATAATAACATTATGACCAGACGCCGCTAATTCGCGAGCAATAACACAGCCCGAAAAGCCTGAGCCAACAATGAGAATATCTGTTGTTTTAATCTGGATGCTCATTAGGCACTTAGCCCCATACGTCGTAATATTTTGAATGCTTCCGAATTATAGTTCAGCTTAAGGACTGAGAGCGCAAATACATCAAAATTCATCAAGCTACTCGGTTTTATCCACGTTAGTAGATGGGAGGAAAAATATTTTTTTCTCATCTCTCCTCCCAAAGGGGCTGCGCGAATGCATGCACGAATCCATTGGCTGGCGACAATCGAATTAAATTCTGATGATTTTTTTTCACACAATAAAAAAGTAAGCCACTCTTCAATTAGCTCTAATTCTCTAAGAGTGCAAATGGACTGAGGTGCCCTAATTGTATTATGAACTAAAGCTTGCTGTTCAGTAGGAAAAACCCCAATACTTTGTAAAGCGTTCACTCGAATCTGTCTTGTGATTAATTCCATTCTTTCTTTTTTTGCTTGAGTTGCTTGGGATGAATGTCTTCGATAATTTAACAGGGGCTCCGGTATGTTGTTGAATTTATATTTTTTAATTGCTCTAGAGAAAAAGTCATAATCTTCTGCTAAGTTGAACTCTTCTCTATAAGGAAAATCGTCAAACACCTCTCTTCTCGCCATGATAGTTGGATGACAAATAGTGTTTTGAAAAAGAAGCGATGCTTCGAGTGCTTGGTGAGACGTTGGCCATCGGGTTATTCGAGGCGCTCCTTGGCCAAACTCTTTAAACCAAGTCCCGCATAAGTCAACGTTATTTTCTGATAGAAATTTGACTTGCCTTTCCAGCCTTTGAGGGTGCGCTACGTCGTCTGCATCCATCCTTGCGATAAATTTTCCTTGAGCTTCAGCTATTGAACGATTCAATGAATAAACAATTCCGTTATTACACGGTTCGTTTATTATTTTGATGCTGGCGCTTTTCAGTGTGATGGTTTTTATTATTTTGAGGCTGTCGTCTTGTGATCCGTCGTTGAACACGAGTATTTCAAAATTATTGTAAGTTTGTTCAAGTATGCTATTAATGGATTTAGCAATCCATTTTTCGGCATTGAAACAAGGGATAATCACTGAAATTAGGGGGGGGGTACGCATTTTCGAGTTATTCGCTTAAGAGTTTTTTGAGATTTCGATCTATTTCATCCATTACTTGTTGATCTAGGGTTTGGTCAAACTTTCTGGCAAATAATTTTTCTGTTGATGCGCTGCTTATTTCAGCTATATCTTTTATCAAGAACGTTTTCGGTGATAAATCATTAGCTTTGTCCCAGCTTAGATAAACTATTTTGGGCTTTATAGCGGTTGTGTTATTTTCACATATGTTCACTAAGGCTGTTTGAAAAAACAATTCATCAGGAATTAAGGCATCTTTAAAAAAATTGCTGAAATTTGGATTTTTTTCAACAAAAGAAATGATCTTTTTCAGCGATATAGTGCGTAGTGCCCACCATTGAGAGCCGCCAAAAAAATCAACTTTTTTTAAGAGTTTCTTCTTTATGAAAATCTTTGATAATAATAATAAGTAAATTATTTTTTTATCTGACAAGGCTTTCCTGACTAATTTTAGCACGTTTTTAAGAATGCCTCTCGGCCTAAATGTAAACAACGTCGGGAGATAAATGAAGTCATTTCGTAGGCCCGAGAAATTTATTTTATAGGCTTGTATTCTATATATATATTTTTGGGGCCACGCCTCTTTAATTGGCTTGCAGTCTATAAAGTCATAATTTTCATTTTTTCGGAAAAAAGTTTTTATTTCGTCATTGTTGCGAATAGGGTAGTCCTGCCCGCTGATTAATATAACATGGCCATGTCTGCTGTGTTTTATGACTTCTCTTATGCAACTTAATGTAGCTTCTACAATTGAAAAGTCCCCCCAGCAACAGGGGGTTCTATTTTTTACAAAAAAGACCCTTTCACTTTCCTCCAAAAAATCTGCTATTGCTGAATTCAAATCAACGTGAACATATATGTACACGTCGTCCGAGACCAATTTTCGAATCAGTCTTTTGACTTGATCTGGATTTTTATGAGCAAGTATTATGTATATTATTTCATGCATATTTTTCGTTGCAGTACTTTTGGGGCGAAGCTTTTTCAAAAAATTGCTTTCAAAACGAGACCTTATGGCCTGAAAAAAATTGTCCTAACGTAGTCCTGATAAGTAAGTGCCAGTTGTTTAGCCGCTTCATAGGGCCATTTCCAATTATTATACAGTAATTGAACAATACCTTGAGTGAGAATTAGAAACCCTAAATTTGGGCTGGTTGCTTGCGTGGCTATAAGAATGCTTGCAGCTAATATGGTAGTGCCAGATATTAATGAGGATGCAAGGAAAGGGGTTGTATTGAGAGTGGTTAGATATGTAGCTGCCAGTGAATGATGTAGCTCCAAAAGCATAATCACCGAAAGCGCAACAAGCCAATTTATGGGGATAAGATGCGCGTTGCTTTTGAGCAAACTCAATAGCACATCTCCAAACGCTACTATGCACGTTGCGCCTGCCGCGAATACTGTCAAAGATAATATTTGCGATGAGATATAAAGTTCTTTTATATTTTGCTGCCGTCCTTGGGTTTGTAGGCGGTTAATGTGTGGCAATTGTAGTGTAAATATCATGGTTGTTAGCGCACTTATAAGTCCGAGAACCTGAAGGGTTAAACCATAAGCTGCTGTTATTTGAAGACCCATTGTGGCGCTGACGACAAAAAAATTCCCTCTTAGTATCAAGTAACTTCCTAGCTGAGCAAATCCTAATTTTTTGGAGGAGTGCCATAAAATCATAGTGTACTCAGGTACTTTAAAGAGATTTCTTTTTGCAGAACGAGTGGCGTTATAATTTTTTGAATTAAAAAAGTGCGCGTATAAACACCGTGAAACCAAGCAGGAGAATAAGCTCGCGATTGCTAGCCCGTTTAGCCCTAGGCCATACTGTAGAAGTGGAATTGCTACAATAATGGAGGTTAATCTGCTTGCAATTATAATTTTATTTGCTTTAGATTGTTCCCCTCTGCCAGTGAGTAACCCATTGTAGTAACCAAAGTACAGGTTAATAGAAATGCTTAATGCATATACGCACCATGATTGAAGTGTTTTGAGATCATCAATGCCCGAGTTTGCGTGGCTTATGAAGACATACCCTACGATCAATAGTATTGCAGAAGCAATTATAGCGATAATCCGATATATATATTTTGATGCTGCTATAAAGTCATGAAGTAGATTCACGTCAATTGTTTCAGTGCTTTTTCTGGGGACTCCTTCAATTAATATCTCTTTAGCACCTGCGTAAATATAAGCAGCTTGCCGAGCAATTGTGGGCTGAAAACCAAATTCGGCTAATTGAGCCAATCCCCCAATAGTTAAAAATATGTACCAAAGGCCAATCTCTCCTTCGCTCATATATTTTAAAACGAAAGGTAATAGTATTAGGCTCAAACCAAAGTTGGAGAAGTGCGCCATCCCACCCCAAAAAATCTCTTTTTTTGATATTTTAGCGTTCATTTTGCTGTCGTTGATTTCTCGATTCGTGCCTCATCGGTACTCGACGTCACCAATTTTCTTAGCCCCTCCTCAATGCTTACTTTGGGCTTCCAGTTCGGAAGTCTAATAAAATCTTTCCAGGTATACATTACCTCTCGATCCCTGTAATCGCGTGCACCCCATTTAACCTTTAGCTTTTGTGGGGATATTGAATTTAGAATATCAACAAGTTTCTTTAGTGTTATAGGCTTTTCTGAAGATATTCCATAGGTTAAATGGCTACTGTTTGGCGACTTTAAAATCAATTCGATCGCAACCAGAAAGGCATCTACAACGTCATCAACGTATACGAGATCAATTTCCTGCTCTCCTGGTGACATTTCAATTTGCAATGATTGCTTTGATGATTCAACTAGCATTGAAACAAGTTTTTTTCTCTTGTCATATAGGCCATATGTGTCAAAAATTCGCAAAGTGATTACATTGATACTTTGACTTTTAACATAAAACTCCAATAACTTTTCAAAGGCCTCTTTGGTGGCTGCGTATAAGCAGGTGGGATTGTATTTTTCATTATTAAAATTTTGCCAAGAGGTGCCAGTATTTATTATTTTCTTGCAGCCGCAGCGAACAATGGCATCGGTTATTATTGTTGGATATGTGATGTTGGAGTATAGCAAGTTTGTAACATCTTCTTTTTTGTGCTGTGTTATGTACAATGAGGCCAAATGTATAAAAATATCGGGAACGTTTTTCTTTAGGAACTCATCTAGCGCGTCTTCATTGCCGTCAAAAAAAAATATATTTTCCTTAGAAATCTTTTCTATTTCTTCGTCTAAACGAGATGTTCGAGTAATTAAAAATATTTGATTTCCGTTATCCAACAATTTTGCCACGAGGTTTGACCCTATAAACCCTGTTGCTCCAGATATTAGATATCTCATAGGATGACCTCAGAAAGGTGAATCAAATTCAGCGAGGGGTGCGAAGGACATATCCCGGTCAGAAACTGTCGGGTTTTCGATTGGCCACTTATATGCTAGTGATGACCATAATATACCTGTATCCAGTGACGCATTGTGGCTGCTGGTCACACAATAAATTAATGTGGAGTTATCTTCTTGTGATAAGAAGCCATGGGCCATGCCTCTGGGTATGTAAATAGCTTGAGGGACTTTTTCGGAAAGCTGAAATGCCTGACATTTGCCGTAGCTCTTTGAGCTCTTTCTGAGATCCACAACTACGTCAAGGACGTGACCGCTTGCGCAATGGACCAATTTTTCGTGATCCGCCGGTGGCAACTGGAAATGCATGCCTCTAACAACCCCTTTGTTTGATGAGGTATAGTAAATTTCCTGAAAGTTGGTCGCTAGATTGTGTTTTGCGAAAAAGTTGCTTTCAAAAATTTTTGTAAAGTAACCTCTGTTGTCATTATGCTTGGTAAAATTAATAATGAGACAGTTTTCTATTTCTGTTTTTATTATTTCAATCATGATAGTGATGAGTCCTGATTGGAGATGATATTAATTTTCAAAGCAGGTTCTATAGGGCGCCAGAGAAGCATCCATAATATCGCAATTATCGGGAATGCGTTATTGTTGAAAAATGGTTTTACAGTTGAAATGTTCAGCGTTGCCAGCGATTTTTCTGGGTTGAATTCATGATTAATTTTTGTGTATGCGACGTGTGCGTTAAGTCTTGATTGATATTGGGCTATTTTTTTTAGAATCTCCCGATGAAGACCTGATGTGCACAGCTTTTTAATTATGTTCATTTTCATAATGTAATCGTTACGTAGAAAGGCTTCGAGTGTCTCTACTCTCAAGCTTTCGTTTTCTTCTATCCGGTACGATGCCAATACTTTATTGAGTCTCTTTACTTTAATTCCTCCAAATATAGCTCTAACGATGAAGTCGTAATCGGCGGTGGGCCATAAGTTTTCGTTGAACCCACCTAAATTAACAGCAATTTTTTTTGGAATAAATGCGCCCAAGGTCCCTGGGAGCGGATTGCAATACAGTACGCGGCTTTGTCGGATTGTTACGATAGGGCGTAAGTAGTTCTCGACAGAATAGGGTAGGAGGAATTTTCTAACTGTTCGGATCAGATTTTTATCCGCGCTGGGATTGTATCCCCTGCCAAATTTTCTCGTTAGACAATATAGAATTGTGTCTTCATTTTTGGATTTCCACATTTCTTGTATAAAATCGGGAGCTAACAAATCATCGTCATTTAAAATTACCAGCCAAGGGGAATTGCATAGCATTATGCATCTGTTCCAGTTGCCGAACATTCCAATGTTTTTTTTGTTTCTGTATAGTTTTATTGAGGCCGGCAAAAGATCTTTTATCAGAGCCTCTATCTCTTCGTGCACGTCTGTATCCGTGCTGTTGTCAACGACGATAACTTCAATGTTTAAATTTGTTTTTTGATTGAGTGCAGATGATATCGCTTCTTTAAGTAGTTTCGCTCTATGATAAGTGGGAATCATGATTGAAACATCTGGTGCGGATTCAATTTTGTCACCCAGAATTAATTCTGCGTCTGCATCCTTATGCAGCAGAAAGTTATTATCTGTGTAGACCGTACTTTCATTCATAATTGATCTACACCTTGGCTTAAAAATTTAAACCAAAAAATTCTTCCAGCTTGTTTGCGATAAAATCAAAGTGTTCGAAATTCAGTGCGGGATAAATTCCCAGCCAGAGCGTATTGTTCATTGTCAAATCGGTGTTGGTCAAATCACCGACTACCCGATATTCTACCCCTTCAAAATACGGCTGCCTCGTTAAATTTCCAGCAAACAGTAATCGGCTACCTATTTTGTATTGATCTAAAAATTTCACAAGATCTACACGACGTGCACCGACGCTTTCCTTAAGCGTAATCGGAAAACCGAACCATGACGGCTCGCTGTCAAGTGTCGGCTGGGCTATATCTATGTGGTCAACTAAATTACCCAGTCTCGCTTTCAAAAGCTCGAAGTTACGCTTTCTTGCGTCAATGAGTTCTTGTGCGCGTTCCAGTTGAGCCAAACCACAAGCAGCTTGCATGTCGGTAATCTTTAGGTTGTAACCAATATGTGCGTACACATATTTATGGTCATATCCTGCGGGCAGCGTGCCAAAGCATTGTTCAAAGCGCTTGCCACAAGTGTTGTCACAACCTGGTGCGCAGTAACAATCTCTACCCCAATCTCTGAATGACTCGGCAATCATTTTCAGTTGTGAGTTATTAGTGAATACCGCCCCACCTTCACCCATAGTGATGTGATGAGCGGGATAAAAGCTTAGCGTAGCTATATCCCCAAAAGTTCCCACCATTTGACCGTTATATTTTGCTCCTAACGCATCGCAGCAATCTTCGACGAGCCATAAATTATATTTTTCGCAGATTTCCTTGACCTTCTTGATATTAAATGGGTTTCCAAGCGTGTGGGCAAGCATGATGGCTTTGGTTTTTGCGGTAATAGCATTTTCGATCAAATCGGCATTAATATTGTGCGTCGCTAAATCTATATCCACAAATACAGGCACAGCGCCAAACTGAACTATTGGGTTTACCGTTGTCGGAAATCCCGCAGCTACTCCAATAACCTCATCACCTTTTTGTATGGCACGGGCTCCAAGCTTGGGCGATGTGAGGGTGTTAAAGGCAACTAAGTTAGCAGAGGATCCTGAATTTACTGTGATGAGATGTTTTACTCCAATAAACTCAGCCAATTTTTTTTCAAACTCTAGGTTAAAGCGACCTGTGGTTAACCAGCAATCCAAAGATGCTTCAACCATTAATTCCATTTCGCGCGCACCAACTACTTTACCTGACGGGGGAATTACGGTTTCACCAGCAATAAAATTGTTTACTGGTGCGGCGGCCGCAAACTTTTTTACAAGTTTAACTATCTCTTGACGTATTTCATTTTGTGTCATGGTCATTCCTGTAGGGCAAGGCTAGATTGATTCTGTTGAAGACATAAAGTTTCTGATTTCGACTAAGGAGTAGGTGTCCATAGGCTCATTTGCCAGCCATGCCTGTTGCCAATCAATGATTTTTTTCAGAGTCTCTTCGAGGCTCCATATTGGTTGCCAGTTTAGTCTCGCTTTTGCTTTTGATATGTCCAATTTCAACGACTGGGCTTCATGTGGCTGAACTCCTGTGTCAAGTTTCCATGAAGCCCCGTCACTCCAGTGTGCAACCATTTTTTCTACAATCCACTCCACAGGCTTTACGTCTTTGTCATCTGGGCCGAAATTCCATCCTTCTGCAAAGGTAGAGCCGTATTCCGTCAATAGTTGGGCTAAGACTAAATACCCGCTGAGCGGTTCTAGTACATGTTGCCATGGTCGTGTAGATTTTGGATTTCGAACTATAACTGGTATCTTCTGCTCGAATGCTCTCAAGATATCCGGAATAAGACGATCAGCAGACCAGTCGCCGCCGCCAATGACATTTCCCGCGCGAGCAGAGGCTATTGCGGGTCCTTTAGCATCGTTAAAAAATGAACTTCTATAGGCAGAGGTTATTAACTCTGAGCAAGCTTTGCTATTGCTGTATGGGTCGTGTCCTCCCATAGGTTCGTTTTCACGATAACCCCAAATCCATTCTCTATTCTCATAACACTTGTCTGAGGTTACGTTCACAATGGCTTTTAAGTTGGAGCATCGGCGAGCGGCCTCAAAGACATTTAAGGTACCCATAATATTGGTTGAGTAGGTCTCCAATGGGTCCTGATAGGACAACCTTACGAGTGGTTGTGCAGCTAAGTGAAATATGATGTCCGGATCAAAATCTCTCATGATCTTCTCAAGAGTATTTAAGTCCCGGATGTCACCAAGGTTGGAGTTGATGTAGTTAGAAACTTTTGCTTCGTTATACATGCATAAGTCTGTGGGAGCTAACGCATAGCCTTTCACCTCAGCCCCTAAAGCATTCAACCAAAGCGTTAACCAGCTCCCCTTAAAACCTGTATGGCCTGTCAGGAAAACTTTTTTTCCGTTCCAAAACTTAACATTAATTAGGTTTTTCAAATTACATTATTTCCATTGTTTCCATGGAGCTGAATTGCTACTCCACAGCTCTTCAAGATAAATTTTGTCTCTCAGTGTATCCATAGGTTGCCAGAATCCGTCGTGCTCATAAGCCATCAGTTCACCACTTTCAGCAAGTTTTATTAGTGGCTGTTGTTCCCAGATAGTCGCATCGTTATCTATTAGATCTAGCACCTTGGGTGATAAAACAAAAAAGCCTCCATTAATCATTGCCCCATCACCTTTAGGTTTTTCCTTAAAGTTTTGCACTTGTCCGTTTTTTAAATCGAGCGCACCGAATCTTCCTATTGGGTAGGTGGCGGTGACGGTCGCTAATTTTCCATGAGATTTGTGATATGAAATTGTTTCGCTAATATTAACGTCGCTCACACCGTCACCATACGTCAAGCAAAAGGCTTCGTCATTTTCAATATAATCCCTTACCCGCTTCAATCGCCCACCTGTCATCGATTGAGCACCGGTGTCTACCAGTGTGACTTTCCACGGCTCGGCGCGATGATTGTGGATGTGCATTTGATTTGACGACAAATCAAAGGTGATATCTGACATATGTAAGAAATAATTTGCGAAATACTCTTTTATTACGTACCCCTTGTAGCCGCAACAAATAATAAATTCATTTACTCCGTGAAAAGAGTACATTTTTAATATGTGCCACAAAATTGGCATTCCACCGATTTCTACCATTGGTTTCGGCCTGACAGATGTTTCTTCGCTAAGTCGAGTACCAAGTCCTCCTGCCAAAATAACCGCTTTCATATGTGTATCCTGTTATGAGCTGTAAAACGCATCTGAAAAAAAACAATCTTCCTTTAAACCATTGAGTGTAAGTAGTAATTTAGCGCTATCTACCATTATCGGTGAGCCGCTTGCATATACCACCGCATCCTCTAAATTTGAATTGATTTGAAGTGCTGCATCTTGAACGTATCCATGCATTCCTTTCCAATCGCTATTTTTTCGGCTTAATATTAGATTGAACGCAATCTCTATCTTTCTAAAATTAGGTTCCCAATAAAATTCTTCGGGTGTCCTGTTGCCCCAATATATTTCAATTATTTTATCTTTTACCAGCATTGGATTTTGTTCAAATTGCTCAACCATGCTTTTGACCGGAGCGATGCCTGTACCTGTCGCTAGAAAAATGATGCGACGCTCTTTTTTTGAACGAAAAAAAAATGTGCCGTGCGGTCCATTAAAGCGTAAGAGATCAGAAACTTGTGCTGCATTAAACCAGTACTGGCTCATGATGCCATTCGCGATTTTACGAACTTGTAATTCGATTTTTCCTTCTGAATTGAAATTATTGGCGATTGAGTAGCTGCGATGAGCTCCTGTGGGGCCGATAATGTTAATATATTGTCCAGCTAGGCAACTGAAGGAATTATTTGGCGGTAAACGTAAAACTATGCGAGCAATATCTTGAGCCACAAATTCTATCGAATCAATTCGACTTGGCAGGGTTAATATTTGAATTTTGCCTAGATCACCCAGATCGCTTATATTTAAACTCAAATCACTTTTGGCTGTCCTACAGCATGTTAGTATTATTCCGTTACTTATTTCTTCCTCTGATAAAGACGTTTCTGGCCGGATTAAGCAGGTGTCGCCATTTATTACTTTGGCTTTGCAAACCCCACACTTTCCTGTACGGCAACTATGCTCCAAAATCAGGCCGGCGGTTTTCGCTGAGTCTAAAATTGATGCGCCCTCGGTACTTGAAAAACAATTTGAATTGCTTAAAGTTACTTTGGCAACACTAGGTGGCATATTGCTCTCAATTATATTGAATGGAACTTTAGTTTTATGTGAATAATTATTTTGGAAAGAGAAATAATTAATTATCAACCCGCATCGACAAATCCACTGCCCGACAATGCTTCGTCAGCGCCCCAATCGAAATAAAATCCACACCGGTTTCTGCAATTAAGGGAAGTGTGCTTTCAGTTACATTCCCCGAAGCTTCAAGCTTAGCTTGTCTTGCGTTAATCGCTACTGCTTCTCGCATATTATCCAAGGTAAAGTTATCAAGCATGATGATGTCCGCATTTGCGGTGAGTGCTTGGTTCAGTTCTTCCAGAGTTTCAACTTCTACCTCAACGGGTTTGCCAGGGGCGATTGTTCGTGCTGTTGCTACTGCATGGGCAATTCCGCCACAGGCTGCGATGTGATTTTCTTTGATAAGGAAAGCATCGTAGAGGCCGATACGATGGTTATGGCAGCCACCGCAGGCTACAGCATATTTTTGGGCATCCCTCAACCCTGGCAAGGTTTTCCGGGTATCCAGGAGTTTTACCTGCGTGTGCGCTACTAGTCGCGCGTAATAGCGGCTGACAGTGGCTGTTCCAGATAGTGTTTGTACAAAATTTAACGCGGCGCGCTCACCTGTTAGGAGGCTGCGGGCATTGCCTTTTAAGGTAAACAAAGTGCTATTCGCTGCTGCAAAGTCACCGTCATCAATGTGCCATTCAATAACAACGCTCGGGTCAATTTGTGCGAAGACTTCAATAACCCAGTCTTTACCGCAGAAAACGCAATCTTCACGGGTGATAACACTTGCCTTAGCGAGCTGATCGGCTGGAATCAATTGCGCGGTAATATCTCCCGAGCCTATGTCTTCATGTAATGCAGCTTTTACGTTTTCGCGAATGCTCTCATTAAGGTGTGGAATACGTTGGGCGAAGATAGGGTTCATGTGGGTGATCTAATCTCAAAGTGATTTAGCAAATATACCTTAATTAACATCTTTTGCGCGCAAATCAGTTTTTCGCAAGAGGTTTGTATGATTTTTTGACATGTGAACTACGTTTATTTTTTATAGCACTTGGTTTCACGATTTTATGAAAATCATGTGAAATTATATAAGGAAATGCTCAACTTATCGCTATTTGTGATATGGCTCTCGCCTTGAGCATTTGGCGCTAGAGAGCGCACCTTAGTTGGATATACTTAGATAACCAAAGTCTACTTTGATGGTTGGCATCATGTCTGAACAAATCCGTCCTGAGCAAAATAATGTAGTGCAACTGAACCCCGAACGTACAACGGGGCAGCCACCGGCAATTATTTTGGCGCGCCTGCCCGCCGCGATGCATTCATTGCGTGATAAGGCTCGCCAGCAGCTGCAGGGTTTACTGCGCGACCTGTTTGATAAGGTTGATGATGCGATGTTCGAGTTGGCTGACAAGGCCAACAACAACCACGAACAAAATTTGTATTTCGATTCAATGCGCGAAGTTCGTCTTCGTCGCCGTGCCATGGAGACTGCTTTTTTTCGCAGTATCGACATTCGCTTCGCACAGTTGTTGGATCACAACGCCTACCGTGATGAGCTTCAAGCAGAGGCAAAAGAATTCTCGTTGGATGATCTTTCTCTCGTTAAAAATGACGATCTTGAAGAGATGGTGGCGATTGAGGGTATGGTCAACAAGGCTAACGAGCAGTTTGCTGAGCCTATCCAGCACTTGACCCTGCGAATTGATCATCTTGTACCCATCAAGGTTTATCAAAAGAACAACCCTCTCGGTGTAGATGTTATTTGTAACGCCTTTAATGATGCTGCAAAAAGCCTTTCCATTGATGTTAAAGCGAAGCTCGTACTCTTTAAGCTTTTCGACAATATGGTTATGACCAAGTTGGGTGGCTTGTTCCAATCGCTCAACCAGTTGTTGATTGAAGCTAATATTCTGCCGTCTTTAAAACAAGCCGTGCGAGCCAAGCGTCCTGGACCATCTACCCAAGAGCACTACGGTTCGGGCTTATCTGCTAGTTTGACTGAGGAAGAAGCCAGCGCACCGCAAGTTAATAAGGCTGGTGGCGGAACCGCACAGGTTGGTGGCGGGATTGTTACGTCCTATGACGACCAAACTAATCAAGTTCTGCATAGTTTGCGCGACCTTTTGGGCTCCCGTGGTGGTGCTCGTGGGGCAGGCGAGCGTATTGCCGGTGGCGAGGTTGTCGCAAGCCAGGATTTGGTGAGGATTCTATCCCTTGCCCAGCACCAAAATACCTTTACCCAAGCACCCGTAAACGGCGCTGTTACACCCATTAATATTCGCGATTTGCTTCAAAGCTTGTTAATTAATGAACATCAAAAGCCGCAAGCGATTAATGCTGTTGACGACGATGTTATTAACCTCGTCAGCATGATGTTCGATTTTATCCTGGATGATCGCAACCTCGCGTCCCCCATGAAGGCTTTGATCGGTCGTTTGCAAATCCCTATGGTTAAGGTTGCGATTGCTGATAAAACCTTTTTCAGCAAAGGCGGTCATCCAGCTCGTCGTCTGTTAAACGAAATGGCGATGGCTGCGCTGGGCTGGCAAGAATCCAGCGAAGAGAATCAGCGCAAAGACAGTTTGTTCAATAAAATGGAATCTATTGTGCAAACCATTCTGTCGGACTTTGAAACCGACATGGCTATTTTCAATAACTTGTTAACTGATTTCCGCTCTTTCCTTGAGAAGGATAAGCGTCGCGCGCAAATTTTAGAGCAGCGCACTATTGATGCTGAAGATGGTAAAGCCAAGTCAGAGCGCGCCCGTTTGCAGGTTGATTCCGTATTGAATCGTCTGACATCCGGTCACGATCTACCCTTGCCAGCGCAAAAATTATTGCGCGATGCCTGGGGTAATGTGCTGTTTATCATTTCGCTAAAACAGGGTGTAGAAAGCCCCGAATGGCAAGCTGGTATTCGTACCGCACAACAGTTGGTGTGGAGTTTGACTGCGCCAATGTCTAAGGAAAACCGCCAGGGTTTGTTGAAGCTGGTTCCGCAATTATTGCAAAAATTGCGCGTTGGCTTGGAAGATATTTCCTACAGTCCGTTTGAAACTACGCAACTATTTAAGCAATTGGAAACCCTGCATTTGGCGCGTTTGCGCTCCGTACCAAAAATTGAGGATGCACCAGCTGCGCCACAAATTAAAGTTAAGCTGGCTGATGTTCCGACTCCGGCGGTCGCCGTTACTCGCGTAAAAGTTGCGGAAGTTCCCGCTCCTGTTACAGCTGCGCCTAAAGCAGAGCTTGCAGAAGTTGTTGCAGATGCTGCGGATGAGATTTCATCGGCCACTAATGTATCTGCCGCAAATGAACCTGTGGTTGATAGTGTTGTTGAAGAAATAACTCCAGTGTCGGTTGTTTCGGTTGTGGCAGATGTTGCTGCAGAAAGCACAAATGATGTGATGCAAGCGACTCAAGTCGAGGCTGTTGATATTCCAGTGTTGGAAGAAGTCGTAGCGACACCTGCAGTTGAACCTTTGGTTCCCGTGGGCGCGACATTAGAGTCGCTAGAGACTTTCGTTGTAGTAAACGACGAGCCTCTTTTTGATGTAGGTGCAGATAGTTTGCCCGAGGGCGACCAACATTTATCTTTGGTTGGAAACCTTACCCAAGGCAGCTGGTTCGAAATGCAAAGCGAAGATGGTCAAAAATTCCGCAGTCGTCTTGCAGCTATTATCCGCGCCACCGGCAAGTATATTTTCGTGAACCGTTCTGGCGTGAAGGTTGCGGAAGAAACTCGCATGAGTCTTGCGTTGGCGCTTAAATCTGGCCGCTTGCAGGTGCTTGATGACGGTATGTTATTTGACCGCGCGCTTGAAGCCGTTATTGGTAATCTTCGCAGCAGCCGTTAAGTCATGGCTGCATCCTTTGCGGATGCAAACACCTGTTCTTCAGTTTATTATGCCCACTCTCTTAAATAGTAAGTGGGCAAAATAACCTAAAGGCAGGCGTTTAGTGATTTCAAATGATGGCTATTTAGCAGCCGCAACCCAGTGCCCGTCTCCCAATACCAATCAGCGTCCAGTTGATCACTCTGTCAGTCTTCTGGTTATCCACAATATCAGCTTGCCCCCAGGTCAATTTGGGACAGGTTGCGTCCAATCCTTCTTTACTAATCAGTTAGACCCCGCTCAACACCCGTATTTTCAAACTATTGCTGAGCTCAAAGTCTCTGCTCATCTCTTTATTGAACGCGACGGAACTGTTACGCAATTTGTTCCTTTCGGTGAGCGAGCCTGGCATGCGGGTGCGTCTTCATTTCACGGTGTTGCAAACTGCAACGATTACAGTATTGGGATTGAGTTGGAAGGTTGCGACAATATTGCTTACACTGACGCCCAATATGAAGCTCTGGCTGAGGTAAGCCGCGAAATTCTGCGAGCCTATCCCGAAATTACCCTTGAACGTATTGTTGGCCATAATGATATAGCCCCTGGTCGCAAAACTGATCCGGGCGAGGCTTTTGACTGGCCCCGCTTTCGCGCCAGCTTGAATACTCGCTGATACAACAGCGTCTAATAACGAGATACCTTTATGATTTTTTTAAGTCTTATTGCCGTGTTGGGCATTATGTATTGGTCGCCAAATAGCGCGAGCGTTTTGCAGCGCGACGGCTGGTTTATTTGGTTGCTCAACCGCGTGCGCGCTTTACCTGCTGCATCTTCATTTCCCTTGTTGCCAATGATCATTGCTTTTGTGCTTCCACTCCTCGCGGTGATGGTGTGTATCTGGGCCATTGTGCATTTTTTGTCGGCTAACTTTTTATTCTTTTTATATGTTCCCGTGCTTTTGTACAGTTTGGGCCGCGGGGATTTTTTAGCGGAATTGAATAATTATATTGAAATTGCCAATCGCGGTGATTCTGTTGCGGCCAGCAAATGGATTGATGATCTTTGTGGCCATGCTGCCAATGATATTTCTGCGTCGGCTGTGGGTGATTGGAAAAGCTTGCACGCTCAAGCACTGAAAGTCATCAGCTATCGTGGATTTGAACGTGCGTTCGCAGTGTTATTTTGGTTTGTTATTGCGGGGGCTGTTGGCGCGCTCTTGTATCGTTTGAGTGCCATCTATCGCGAACAAACCGTTCCTCACTCAAACGAAGCGGCGTTGGCAGATAAGTGGCTGTGGTTAATTGAATTCCCCGCTGTACGCTTAATGGGGCTAACCTGGGCGTTCGTCGGTAATTTTGATAGCTGCCCACTGCGCGACAGTTTGCTGGACGTTGAAAATTCCTCCATGACTATTTTGAATAATAGTTTGCGCGGCGCTCTAGGTGCTCCTACAGATTTATATGTTAAACCTGTTGTGGTAGTGGATGCGGAAGCGACGCCCGCTGAAGTAGCAGAAGCTGCAGAAGAGCTTGCGGAAGCGGAGCAAGAAGCAGAAGAGAACGCGCAAGAAATCATTGAAGATTTGGTGGGGATTACCCTTAGCCCGCAAGCAGAACCTGCTTATTCTTTTGCCTTGGTAAAATCCAGCGTGCCTTTGTATTCGCGTTCACTTTTATTCTGGGTGGGCGCTATCGCTTTTGCGACTTTGTTTATTTAAGCATTTCTTTAAAATTTTTGTTTGTAGAGGTAACTAACAATGCCATCATTTGATGTGGTTTCAGAAGTTGACAAACACGCGCTTACTAATGCGGTAGATCAAGCCAGCAAAGTAATAACTAGTCGCTACGACTTCAAAGGTGTAGATGCAAAGTTTGACCGTAAAGAATACGAAATTACGGTTACGGCTGATACCGAGTATCAGCTTGATGCTATGTTGGATGCATTAAGAACAGCGCTGCCTAAAAATGGTATTGGTGTTTCGTGTCTTGAGATCAAAAAAATCCAAACTGCTGGCAAACAAGTGAAGAGAGATATCGTTGTTCGTACCGGCGTGGAAACCGAGCTTGCGAAAAAAATCGTTAAAATGACGAAAGACCAAAAGCTGAAAGTGCAAGCTGCAATTCAAGGCGACCAGGTGAGAATTACCGGCAAAAAGCGCGATGATTTGCAAGAGTGTATTGCAATGTTGCGCGCGGCAGAGTTTGAAATGCCTTTGCAGTATATTAATTTTAGGGATTAACCCTATTTACCGCATGACGAAAAAAGCAGGCGTAGCAATGCGTCTGCTTTTTTATTTCGCATCCGTTTTATTCCACAACCACGCCAGCAGCAGCAAGGTCGGTATAACCGAAAGTGTGCTGAATATAAAAAATGTTTGGTAATTGGTTGCTTCCACAATATAGCCTGAAACCCCGCCAATAAATTTCCCTGGTAAATTTGCGAGTGACGCGAGCAGCGCATATTGTGTTGCGGTGAAGTTGCGATCTGTAAGGCTCGACATAAATGCAACCAACACAACGCCAGCGAAACCTTGCGATAAGTTATCGGCACTAATCGTTGCAAAAAATGCCCACTGCTCAGAGGGGTGAATTGCCATTAATAAATAAGCCAGATTGGAAATTGAAACTGCAATTGCTGCAATCACCAGCATGGGTTTGATATTAAAAGCGGCAACGCAAACACCGCCTATAAATGCTCCCGCAATACCAATCCATACACCGTAGAGTTTTGAGATTGTCGCAATGTCGGCTTTGGTAAATCCTGAGTCTAAATAAAATGGCCCTGCTAGAACACCAATCATTTGGTCTGGTAATTTAAAAAGTCCAACAAAGGCTAGGAGAGCCAACGCGAGTAGAATGCCGTTGCGTGAAAAGAATTCCTGGAAAGGTTTTATAAACGCATCTTGAATGCGAATTTCGCGCACAGTCACTTTTTCAGGATTGGGTTCTTTCGATAAAAGCACAGCGATAAGCGGCAAAAGAATGCAGGCTGCCATTGCCAGATAAGCATTAGTCCAGCCTACAAGTTCTGCTAAATAGAGCGTAACGGCGCCAGATAAAATTAATCCAATCCGGTAACCCAAAATATAAGTCGCTGCGAGCGCTGCCTGCGATTCGACGGGGGCAATTTCGATTCGGTAAGCATCCATGACTGTGTCTTGTGTTGCGCCTGCAAATGCCGTTAATCCAGCAAGAATAGTGAAGACAATTAATGACGAGCCCGGTCCTATAACAGCCATGCTTGTTAAAGAAATGATTAACAATATTTGCGACGCAACCAACCAACCTTTGCGGCGACCCAAAAAGGGCAGGGGGTAGCGATCAATTAAGGGCGCCCATAAAAATTTAAGCACATAAAAAAAGCTCGCGTAACTGACTAATCCAATTGCGCTGAGAGCGACGCCGGTATCGCGCAGCCAGGTAGAAAGTGTATAGCCCACTAATAAAAATGGCAGGGCAGAGCCGACACCTAAAAACATCATAGTTACTGCTGAGGGGGTGGCAAATGCGCGTTGAATTCCTCGCCAGCCTTTATAATTATTTTTATCATTCGACGTTAAAGTTTCTGTGCTCATAAGTAGTGGCTGCGTTTAGTAAAAATAAAATTTAGTAGGCGTAAATTGATAATTTAATTTTACCGTTATTAATTACGACACCTTCTTTTTCAAGGCGTCGTATTTGTTCGCGGTATGAATCCGAATTTTCAGGTAGCGAAAGTTTTCCTTGTGAATTGATAACTCTGTGCCAAGGCAAGCGCGAACCCGCCGGCAGCCCGCACATCAACCGACCCGCTAAACGCGCGCCGTTAGGCATGCCGGCCAGCTTGGCGAGATTACCATAGGTGATAACTTTGCCTTTGGGGACTTGTGCAAGCGCCAGATAAATGGCTTCTCTACGTTGTTCTTGAGTCTCTAGCATAGCGTCCGTCAAAGATTGGGTGAATCCGAGGGTGACTAACCATAATTAACACTAATTAATTTGCCTATTAACAGATCAGGCTTTCTAATTCGATTATGACAGTTACAGTGACGATTTTTCCAGTGAAGCCATTTTTCATTTTTTTGAGTTTAATAATCAGTGTTAATTTGCAAGCTGGGGTTATTGTTCTCGCCAATGGCGATAGCGTCAGCGGTCAATTGGTACGCTTGGATGGTGAGCAACTCGTATGGAAGACCGCTAATTTTGGCGAGCAATCCATCAAACGCACCAATATCAAATCCATTACAACCGACCAAAAATTAAAGATCAACGGAAGCACCCAAGCCTGCCGTTTAGTCGCAATGGAAAGTGACTATCTCAGTTACACCTGCGGCGATGATGCTCAGATTATCAGGGTACCGTTCTTAACGCTTAAAGTTATACAGCCGTTTGAAGATTACAAAAAAGATGCGTTAATCCACCACGGTAAAATTAATTTGTGGGGTGCTTATTCGCGTGGTAACGAAGTGCGCGATGAGTGGAATTTGCAGGCGGAGGCTGATTTAAGGCTTGGTGAATTTCGCCATGTGTTGGGTGGTGAATATGCGCGCTCATCCTGGTTTTATTCGGTACCGCAAACTCGTTGGAATGCACGTTATTCGCTCGACTGGTTTCTTCAAGAGCGCTGGTTCTGGTACAACAATACGGTAATTGGTGCAGATCCCCGCCGCGGCTTGGATGAATATGTTTTGTTGGGTTCCGGTGCGGGTTATCAATTTTGGGAAAATAAAAAGACCGCGCTCTCGCTAAAAACTGGCGTAGCATATCTCAATGAAAAATATCTCCCGCCTAATAAAAATACCCAGGATTTCGTGCACGGCGATGAATTTTATGCAATTCGGCTCGGCATGGATTTTCGTTATACCTTTCCCATGGGCGTCTCGTTTTTTCACAATAATGAATTGATCCATTCGCTGGAAAATACTGCTGACTGGCGCTTGAAAACCGCCTCGGGGATCAGCTCCATGATTCTCAACAAAGTGTTTGCGGAATTTAAGTTTGATTATTTAGTCGACAATGAGCCCCAGCCGGGCCGTGAAGGAGAGGACACTCGTCTTTCGCTCGGTGTCAGTTACAAGTGGTAAGCCTTCCCGCAACAAATGATAGAATAGGCGCTTCATTGTTGAGGAAAAAGATATGCGTTTAGGTTTGTTGTGGTTTTTGGTAGTGCTGTTTGCAGAGATCTGGTCGATTATCAAAATGAGTGAGCATATCGGCGGCTGGGCAACATTTGTATTGCTTATCGCTGGTTTCTTTTTTGGTCTTCAGCTGATGCGCGCCCAGGGCATCAACGCCATGATTAAAGCCAATCTAGCCGCGCAAACTGCCAAATCCCCTTTGGGGCCAATTGCCGAAGGTATAGTTAAGGCGTTTGCTGGTGTTCTTCTTATCATCCCCGGTTTTTTTAGCGATCTTATTGCGATCCTCATTCTGCTGCCTTTTGTACGCAAAGGCTTTGCCCGTTATTTGGCCAAGAAGGGCCAATTCCAGGGCTTTGCTAATGGAAGTTTTGGGTCGGGTGGCTTTGGAGCTTTTGGCGGATTTGGAAGGCCGAGTGCTAACGATGATTTTGCAGGCGGAAACGTCTATGAGCACGACGGTAGTGCCAAGGTGAATACAGCCAGCGACCGCACCTTGAAAGATAAGCTAAGTGGCGAAGATGCCATTGAAGGCGAAGTAATAGAGCTGAAAACCGGTAAAAAACCTAAAGATCCCACCTAATTGCGGAATTTTTTTGCGTTCGCAGTTGAAATCCCTAATCCAAGCCCCATCTGCTGTTCACCCCATAGCGAGTTGTCGTCTAACTCGCTTATCTGGCGGTCTTGAAGTGCTCAAAATCGTCACTTTTTACATTGCTGAGGCTAGCCTCAGGTTACCCAATCGCTGAGGTTGTCCTCGGGTTTGTTAATAACGCTAGTTTAGGAGACTTGTGTCCATGAAAATTCGTCCGTTACATGATCGTGTTGTGGTTCGCCGCAAAGAAGAAGAAACCAAAACTGCTGGTGGCATCATCCTTTCAGGTGCAGCTAAAGAAAAGCCAAACCAAGGTGAAGTTCTTGCCGTGGGTAATGGCCGTGTATTGGCTAGCGGTGAATTGCGTCCGTTGGATGTGAAAGTGGGTGACATTGTTGTATTCGGTAAATACGCCGGCAGCGACACCATTAATATCGATGGCGAAGAATTAGTGATTTTGAACGAAAGCGATATCAAAGCTGTTTTGGTGTAAATCAAAAGCGGTTCGATCGCAGTTCAACTCAAATAAAGAATCCCGAAATCTAATGATTTCCTCGTGTTAACGAATTATTGAAGGTAGAAGATTATGTCTGCAAAAGAAGTGAAATTTGGCGATAGCGCCCGTCAACGTATGCTGGTTGGTGTAAACATTTTGGCTGATGCTGTTAAAGCAACCCTCGGCCCAAAAGGTCGTAATGTTGTGTTGGAAAAATCTTTCGGCGCACCAACTGTAACCAAAGACGGTGTATCTGTAGCGAAAGAAATCAGCTTGAAAGACAAGTTTGAAAACATGGGCGCACAAATGTTGAAAGAAGTTGCTTCACGCGCTTCTGATGATGCTGGTGACGGCACCACTACTGCAACCGTACTTGCGCAAGCTATCGTAAACGAAGGTTTGAAATCAGTTGCTGCTGGCATGAATCCAATGGATTTGAAGCGCGGTATCGACAAAGCAATTACTGCGGCTGTTGCGCACGTTAAATCTATTTCTCAACCATGTACTGACAGCAAATCAATCGCACAAGTGGGCAGCATTTCTGCCAACAGCGATACCTCTGTAGGTGATTTGATTGCTCAGGCAATGGACAAAGTAGGCAAAGAAGGCGTTATTACCGTTGAAGAAGGCACCAGCCTTGAAAACGAGTTGGATGTTGTTGAAGGTATGCAATTCGACCGCGGTTACTTGTCCCCCTACTTCATCAACAACCAGGACAGCATGAGCGTTGAGCATGATCATCCGTTCATTTTGTTGGTTGATAAGAAAATTTCTAACATCCGCGAATTGTTGCCAGTTCTCGAAGGCGTTGCTAAATCAGGCAAGCCATTAATCATTGTGGCTGAAGATGTTGAAGGCGAAGCTTTGGCGACTTTGGTTGTGAACAACATTCGCGGTATCGTAAAAGTTGCTGCTTGTAAGGCTCCAGGTTTTGGTGATCGTCGTAAAGCCATGTTGCAAGACATCGCTGTATTGACTGGCGCTACCGTAATTTCTGAAGAAGTTGGTTTGGATTTGGAATCAGCTACTGTTGAGCATTTGGGTACTGCCAAACGCGTAACATTAAACAAAGAAAACACCGTGATAGTTGATGGTGCTGGTAAAGCTGACGAGATCCAAACTCGCGTTGCGCAAATTCGCGTACAAATCGAAGAAACTACTTCTGATTACGATCGCGAAAAATTGCAAGAGCGCGTAGCGAAATTGGCTGGCGGTGTAGCGGTAATTAAAGTTGGTGCTGCTACTGAAATGGAAATGAAAGAGAAGAAAGCACGAGTTGAAGATGCCCTGCACGCTACCCGTGCTGCGGTAGAAGAAGGCGTAGTTCCTGGCGGTGGTACTGCATTGTTGCGCGCTGTTGCTGCAATCGCTGATTTGAAAGGCGACAACGAAGACCAAAACGCCGGTATCGCAATTGCTCGCCGCGCTATGGAAGCACCATTGCGTCAAATCGTTGCAAACGCGGGTGACGAGCCATCTGTTATCGCTGACAAAGTGAAACAAGGTTCAGGTAACTTTGGTTACAACGCTGCGACTTCTGTATACGGCGACATGATTGAAATGGGTATTCTCGATCCAGCAAAAGTAACTCGCTCTGCATTGCAGGCTGCGGGTTCAATCGCTGGTTTGATGATTACCACTGAAGCCATGGTTGCTGATTTGCCAGAAGATAAACCAGCTGCCGGTGGTGGCCACGATATGGGTGGCATGGGCGGTATGGGTGGCATGGGCGGCTTCTAAGTCTGCACAAAAAAGGCGCGTTTATCGCGCCTTTTTTCTTTTAAACGATAAACATTTTCATCTAGCAAAAAACTATTAAGTAGATAAAAGATTTTGGTTATACGGTTCGCTGAATCTGGCATACAATCCGCAACCGCATAGAAAGAAATTTTCCCCACCGTGAATTAGGAGAATCCTCATGGCCTTTGAATTACCAGCATTACCATACGCAAAAGACGCATTAGCTCCACACATTTCTGCAGAAACTCTCGATTTTCACCATGGCAAACACCACAAAACTTATGTTGATAAGTTGAACGGTTTAATCCCAGGTACCGAGTTTGAAGGCAAGAGTTTGGAAGACATTATCAAAACTTCTTCTGGCGGTGTATTTAACAACGCTGCGCAAATTTGGAACCACACTTTCTACTGGCACTGCTTGAGCCCAAATGGCGGCGGCGCTGCAACTGGTGCAGTTGCTGAAGCTATCAACAAAGCATTCGGTTCTTTCGAGAAATTCAAAGAAGATTTCACCAACTCTTCTATCAACAACTTCGGTTCTTCATGGACCTGGTTAGTGAAAAAAGCTGATGGTTCTGTTGCGATTGTTAACACCAGCAACGCCGGTACTCCGTTGACCGACGCTTCTGTAACGCCAATCCTGACTGTGGATTTGTGGGAACACGCTTACTACATCGACTACCGCAACGCGCGCCCAACTTACTTAAATGCTTTCTGGGCATTGGTAAACTGGGAATTCGTGAACGCCAACTACGCTAAGTAATTTGCGATAGTGGGTTGCTAAAAACGGGTCTTCGGGCCCGTTTTGCTTTTACGGCTAATAATCACCCTATGTTTGTGGTGGTTGCTGCTATAAAATGCGCGTCAGTTTTCATTTATTCTGTTTAGGTAGATTGCATTATGGAACGCAGAGAACCAACCCTTTCCGGTAGCGCCAATAACTCTAATGGCGGCGATCGCGATGAAGCCCCCATTCGCCGCACTAGTCCTGTTTACGATGAGCCTCGTGCGAGCCGCGCGTCAGGATCTTCATCCAGTTCACTGCCGGCTATCGCTTTAGCTGTAGGCTTGGTAGGTCTGGCGGCAGCGGCAATTCTCGGTTGGCAGTTATTTGAAACCCAGGCCAAGCTGGTTAAAGATGCTGCACGTATCGCTCAGCTTGAAAGTCAGTTGGATGTTACCTCAACTAATTCGACGCAATCAGTTGGCGCTTTGCAAATTAATTTGCAAAAAGTAGACGGCGATGTGAAAAAGCTACAGGAAGTTGTGCGCAAACTAAATGCTGATCACGACGCTAAACTCGCTTCATTGGGCAAATCGCTTGATGGTGCAAAGGCTGAAATTAACAGCTTGAAAGGTGATGCAAATTCCCTCAAGCAAGATTCTCTTGCGCACAAAGCAACGCTGGATGAAATCGCTCCTCACTTTGACGCTGTGGAAAAAAATATCGCCGCGCAAAGCAAAAAAATTGCCGATGTGTCTGCCAGCGTAAACGCCATGTTGAATCAAGTTAAGAGCGCAGAAGGTTTGGCGTCACGCATTACCAAAACCGAAGAAGCGATTGATGCGATTGATGACAACCGACGCACCATCAACCGTGATTTGCTGCAGATTAAGCAACAGCTTGGTATTAAGAATTAAGTTCTAACTCCGCTCATCCTGAGCTTGTCGAAAGATATGGTTCGACAGGCTCACCATGAGCGGTACTTCCCTCATGAGCCACACAGTCTCACAGACTTTAGAGATATCCCATGCCCACCATTATCCGCCAGCAAGACCTGATCGATAGCGTCGCCGACGCGCTACAATTTATCTCCTATTATCACCCCGTAGATTTCATCCAGGCAGTGCACCAAGCCTACGAGCGCGAGCAAAATAAGGCAGCGAAAGATGCCATGGCGCAAATCCTGATTAACTCACGCATGTGCGCTATGGGGCACCGCCCAATTTGTCAGGACACGGGCATTGTTACCGTGTTTGCGACTGTGGGTATGGATGTGCAGTGGGATGCTCAGTTGAGCCTCACCGACATGATCAACGAAGGTGTGCGTCGCGCTTACCAAAATCCGGATAACGTACTACGTGCATCTATCCTTGCCGATCCAGATGGTGCGCGCAAAAACACGGGCGACAACACGCCTGCGATCATCCACTACAACATAGTTCCAGGTAATACCGTGGACGTTCACGTAGCGGCTAAAGGCGGTGGTTCAGAAGCCAAGACCAAATTTGCGATGTTGAATCCATCTGATTCGGTGGTGGATTGGGTGTTGAAAGTGGTTCCAGAAATGGGCGCTGGCTGGTGCCCCCCGGGTATGCTCGGTATCGGCATTGGCGGCACGGCAGAGAAGGCGATGCAGCTCGCGAAAGAGTCGTTGTTGGAGCCGGTAGATATTCAGGAGCTGCAAGCGCGTGGTGCGAGCAATCGCTCGGAAGAATTACGCCTTGAGTTGTACGACAAAGTAAACCGCTTGGGTATTGGCGCTCAAGGTCTTGGTGGTCTAACGACTGTGTTGGATGTAAAAGTAAAAGATTACCCAACGCACGCCGCCAACAAACCTGTCGCCATTATCCCTAACTGCGCCGCCACGCGCCACGCGCACTTTGTGTTAGATGGTTCCGGCCCAAGTTTCCAAACTCCACCGTCTTTGGACGATTGGCCAGAAATTACTTGGGAAACCGGCGACGATGTCCGCCGCGTCAATCTCGACACAGTGACTCCGGAAGAAGTACAAACCTGGAAGACCGGCGAAACCATCCTGCTCAGCGGCAAGATGCTTACCGGCCGTGATGCTGCCCACAAGAAAATGACCGACCTTCTGGCAAAAGGCGAGCCTTTACCGGTGGATATGAAAGGCCGCTTCATTTATTACGTTGGTCCGGTTGATCCAATTCGCGACGAAGTGGTTGGCCCCGCCGGCCCCACCACCGCAACGCGCATGGACAAGTTCACCCGCACTATGCTCGAACAAACTGGTTTGCTTGGCATGATTGGTAAATCTGAGCGCGGTCAAATTGCCATTGAAGCGATTCGCGATAACAAATCCGTGTACTTGATGGCTGTGGGTGGCGCTGCTTATTTGGTAGCCCAAGCGATTAAATCAGCTAAAGTGTTGGGTTTCCCTGAGTTAGGAATGGAGGCTATCTACGAGTTCGACGTGAAAGATATGCCGGTGACCGTAGCGGTAGATTCACGTGGTGAGTCGGTACACATCACCGGTCCTAAAATCTGGAAAGCCAAAATTGAAGAGCAAACCTTGACGGTGAGTTAATCGCCCTAAAAGCTAAAAAAACCGGAGCCTGAAAACTCCGGTTTTTTTATGGGCCATTTTCACGACGCCCGAACAAAAAGAAATTTATGCGCCAAGTTCAATAAGGCTGAGCATTTGCAGCATCTTGCCAATTCCCTGCTAGGCTTTAAATATTCATGAGAAGTTGCGTCAATAAAGCGGTTATTAAATTCGCTGCGGATGACGATTCCTTTGCATTAGCCGGAACAAGAAATGCAGGTTAAACATATTTTACTTATCAGTGTTGCGCTCGTAGGCGGTTGGCTTTTGAGTGTTTATCTCTACGCTTGGTTAGGGATTGGCTTTGCCGTTGCCACTATGTTTTATTTTACCCACCTAAAAACCAATGAAGTGACTGAAGCTATTCAGCGCAACAAGAACTCCCGTGATCAGCTTGATCAAAACTTTAATACCGCGTTAAAAGAAACCGGTACCCTTATCAAAGATGCATTGCATGAATCCACCCACAGCATGGATTTATTGTTAGGCATTCAGTCAGATGCAATTAATACCCTGTCTAATGCTTTCAGCGGATTGAGCGAGCTTTTAAAACAACAGCAAAGTGAAATAAATAATCTATTACTCGATTTTAACGGCGAGCATGATGATAGCGGAAAAAGCTGTGAGCGCATGAATGCGTTTGCAGCAAACACTTCCAAGACTATGGGCCGCTTTGTCGATACTACAGTTCAGATGAGTTCGGCATCCAATGATCTTGTTGCCAAGGTGAACTACATTGCCAATCAAATGCCTGAGGTGTTAAAGGCGTTAAAAGATATTGACCAAATTGCTGCGCAAACAAATTTACTCGCATTAAATGCGGCAATTGAGGCGGCGCGCGCAGGTGAGAGCGGGCGCGGTTTCGCAGTTGTGGCAGATGAAGTGCGTGCGCTTTCAAATCGTTCGGCAGGTTTCAGCCACGATATCCAATCCCAATTAAACCACGTGAATGATGCAATCAGCAGCCTGACTAATGAAGTTAGCCTTGCTGCATCGCAGGATATGTCTTATGTGGTGGGCGCCAAGCGCGACGTTGAAACCGCTATTGACGAACTTTTGGAAAAATCAAAAGCCGATAAAATTATTGCAAGTCGCTTAAATAAAATCTCGACTGATCTTGCGCGTGCATTGCACGATGCTATGCGAGGTTTGCAATTTGAAGATATGACTTCGCAAAATATTCGCCACTCGCGCGCTCGCCTGCAGTCCCTCGAATCGATTGTACAAACATTGCGTGTTGATACCAAAAACCTGGCTGTCATCGAAGCGAGCCTTACCGCGGAGCTGGACAGGTTTCGCCATGCCAACGTGGATCAAAAAGATAATCCTGTTTCGGCCTCATCCATGCAAAGTGGTGATGTAGAGTTATTTTAAATTGTGTTGCAAAGGAAAATTTTATGTCGAATGTTATCAAGATGCCAAAGCGATTTGACTACAGTGCGAGTTCTGAATTTAATAATTTACTAGCGGACATGCTTGCCAAACACGGTGAAGGGGCAAAGATATTATTGGATTGCATTAGTATGGATTACATTGATAGTGCTGGAATTGGTCTTCTGGTAATGGCACATAAAAAAGCCATGTCAAGTCACTCCAGCATTGCTGTTATTAATGTTAAACCCTCTACTAAAGAGATACTGCTGCTGGCTAACTTACAAAAACTAATCGAAATTAAATAGGGGGATGTATGTCTGGTATTGAAATAATTCGTTTGCCCAGCAGGTTTGACTATTCCTTTCATCGCCAATTCGGTGACTTGTACACGCCATTAATCGAAGGCGGTGAGTGTGACGATATTATCCTGGATTTTAGCCAGGTTGAATATTTGGATTCTTCCGCGCTCGGTATGATGGTATTGCTGCAAAAAAAATCCTCAGTAAATAATATCAAGGTAAAAATTAAAGGTGCACGAGGCGCTACTGATGAAATTTTAAAAATGGCCAACATGCAAAAAATATTTGAGTTCATTTAGTTCCGCATATGCCACCGATTGTTCAAAAAGCATCTCGCGTTCTTGTTGTTGACGACGATGAGATGCTCAACTATTTGTTTTGCAGCTTTTTAAATTCAAAAGGTTTGCAGACAGTAACGGCGCATAGCTTGGGTAGTGCAAAAGTTGTTTTGCAAACAGAAAGTGAAATAGATTTAATTCTGCTGGATTACCAATTGGGTGATGGCGTTGGGATGGATTTGTTGATTCCGGAATCCATGGTTGGTTATATGAGCAATCCACCCGTCATCATGATCAGCGCCAATGAAGAGCCGCAATTTTTAGAACAATGTTTTTTAGGCGGTGTCGACGACTATATTATCAAACCGGTCAATTTATCCCTGCTGGCTTTAAAGGTTGAGGCCTTGATTAAATCGGTTGGCATGCAGCGGCTGATTAAAACCCAAAATGATGAGTTGGAGAGATTCAAAGCCGAATCTGAACGCGAAGAGCAAATAGCCAAGTTTACTTACGAATATTTATTGCGACAAAACTCTTACGAATATGAGGGCGTTGATGTTTGGCTAAAATCGTTTGCTGCTTTTAGTGGCGATATGATGTTGGTTAAAAAATCCCCCAGCGGAAATTTATATTTTATTTTAGCGGATGCTACGGGGCATGGTTTATCTGCCGCTATCACCATTATGCCGGTGGTGACTATTTTTAATAGCATGGTCTCTAAAGGTTTTCATGTTCAAAAAATCGTAACTGAAATTAACCGCAAGTTAGTTACAGACACACCTGCGGATAGATTTGTAGCGGCAATCCTTATTGAAATAAATCCCTTTCGTCGCGAATTCAATATTTGGAATGGCGGTATGCCACCTGCGTTGTGGATACATAAGGGCGCCATACTCCACGAATTTCATTCTGCGCACATGGCTATGGGAATATTGGATGAAACCCAATTTGATGCCAGCGTCACCACTATAGATCTGCCTGAAGAAGGCTTTATTTTTGCGTATAGCGATGGCCTCACCGAGCAAGAAAACGCAAAGCAAGAACCATATTCTATTGATCGCGTAATTGAAGTCATTAAAGCGCAGCCGGACAATTTGCTAGAGGCCCTATCCAACAACTTACTGCAATACGCAGACACTACTAATTATTCAGACGATATTTCTGTCTGCATGATTCGACCTGCGCTGGTGTTTGAAGATTTAAGCGATTCCATTGTTTCGCCAAAGCCCGGGGGACTCTCGTCAGCGACTGACGACAAGTTCGAGTGGAGCGTTAAATTATCGGGGCGCCAATTGGAAAATTGCGAAATGCCACCGCTGTGCAATCATTTTTTACAACAGATAGGTGTAGATCAGCAGGTCTGCCAAAAGATATTTGCGGTTATAGCAGAGATGGTAAGTAATGCAATTGATCATGGCGTATTAGGTTTGTCATCAGGAATTAAAGAAAATCCCGATGGCTTTATTCAGTATTTTTATAAGCGTGAGGAGCGCCTCAAAACACTAACAAATGATGATTTCGTAAAACTTTCTATTACTTGGGCGCCAGAAAAAACGGGTGGGCGTTTTGTATTGGAAGTGGAAGATAGTGGTTCGGGTTACTCAAATATACAAGGCGAAGATGAGACCAATACAAAGCGTTCGGGCAGAGGTAATCAGTTAATTCGAAAGTTATCTGAGTCGGTCGAAATTATTGCTCCAGGTAATAAAATCCGAGCTACCATTAAATGATCTTTAAATTGTTACATAGGACGACGACAGGGCATTGTTTATGAGTAAGCACATATTAATTGTTGATGATTCAACTTCAGTTCGCCAGATGGTGGAGGCGACACTTAAATCAGCAAGTTATACCGTGACTGCGGCAAAAGATGGACTTGAAGCATTTAATTTATGCAAAACAGCAAGCTTCGATTTTGTGTTAACAGATCAGAATATGCCAAACATGGATGGGCTCACATTAATTAAATCCCTGCGCGGCTTAGGCAATTATGCGAAAACTCCCATAGTTGTCTTAACCACTGAAGCGAGTGACAGTATGAAGGCTCAAGGGCGTGCCGCCGGTGCAACAGGCTGGATGGTAAAACCCTTCGACCCGGCCAAGTTGTTGGAAGTGGCAAAAAAAGTACTGGGTTGATTTGGTTAATCATAGTTAAAACTGGGAATGCAATGGAACGTTAATTATGTCGATCGACATGAAACAATTTCACTCCGTTTTTTTTGATGAGAGCCAAGAGCATCTTGATGAAATGGAGCACCTGCTACTGGATTTGAATACGGAAGATCCCGATGCAGAAGAACTCAACAGTATTTTTCGCGCAGCACATTCCATTAAAGGCGGCAGCGGTATTTTTGGGTTTGATGCCTTGGGTTCTGTTACACACATTATGGAAAGCCTGCTTGATAAAGTTCGCCAGGGTAAGTTGGCAATTAATCCGTCCATGGTAGATTTATTTTTAAGCTCGGTGGATGTGTTAAAGGGTATTCTCGATAGTTACAAATCTGGCAACGACATTGATTGGCTCAGTGCCAACAAAATTTGTGAGCGTTTAGAGTCTGTCACCCAACCAAAAGAAGTTGAACCAGAAATTGAAGGCTTTGGTCTTTTTGTTGAGCCTGAAATAGATGTTGAAGATGGCTTTGGCTTTTTTGGCGATCCGTTATTGCCATCACAAGAAGACGCCTATGGTTTTTTTGATGAAGAAATAGTGCCGGTTTCAAAACCATCCAGGAAAACAAAAAAAGCTCCCGCCAAACAAAATCCATCAGAACAAAAAAATTCAACAGGTGAAATCAGCAATCAAGCGCTTGCGCCTGCTTCTGAATCCATTACAGAAAATACTTCTGCAACTATTTCTGAAAAAGAAGCCTTATTAAAAGAAGTTGCCAGTGCGCCTGTTACCAAAACAAAAACTACAGATGGAACTGCAAGCGAAAATAGTTCTATCCGGGTAGATGTCACTAAAGTCGATCAATTAATTAATCTGGTTGGTGAAATTGTCATTACCCAATCCATGCTTAATCTCATCGGAAAAAGTATTGATGGCGCTTTGGGAGAAAAATTTCAAAGCGTGGCCGCTGAACTGGAACGCAACACGCGTGAAATTCAGGAAGCTGTCATGTCTATTCGCATGCTACCGGTTTCGTTTGTATTTAATCGTTTTCCGCGTGTGGTCCGTGATTTATCGACAAAATTAGGTAAATCCATAGATCTGATTATTGAAGGCGGCGATACCGAATTGGATAAAGGTTTAACAGAAAAGCTGGTAGATCCCTTAACGCATTTGGTGCGCAACTCTATAGACCACGGTATTGAATCCAATGAATTGCGTGCAGACCGCAATAAAAATCCCACCGGTAAAGTTATTTTAAAAGCGGCTCAGCAGGGTGGCAGTATTGTCATCAGTATTAGCGACGACGGTGGCGGTTTGAACCGGGAAAAAATTCTTGCAAAAGCGCGCGAAAAAAATATCCCCATTGGCGATAGCCCAAGCGATTCAGAAGTGTGGCAACTCATTTTTGCACCCGGTTTTTCAACAGCTGCGCAAATTACCGATGTGTCTGGTCGTGGTGTTGGCTTGGATGTCGTTAAACGCAACGTGCAATCTCTAGGTGGCCGTATCGATATAGAGTCGCAAGAAGGTTTGGGTGCGACTTTTACCATTCGTTTGCCACTGACACTCGCAATTGTAGATGGCATGTGTGTATCTGTAGGCAACCAAACTTTTATCATTCCGCTTGTGAATATTGTTGAATCCATGCAGCCCCTCAAAAAAGATATCAAAACATTGGTGGGCGACGATCAGCTTTTATTAGTACGGGATCAATATTGGCCAATTTTACCTCTCTACAAAGCTATGCAATTAGAGCCGCAATTTACTGAGCCCCATCAAGGTATAGCAGTATTGATAGAGGCGAATAAACATCGTTTTGCATTATTTGTGGATGGTTTGGTTGGGCAGCAACAGGTGGTGATCAAGAGTTTGGAACAACACTACAAACGTGTGCAGGGTGTCGCTGGCGCAACCATTATGGGCGACGGCAGTGTGGCTTTGATATTAGATGTGGAATCACTGGCAGTTAGCGCCGCGCCCAATTCGTTGCAACAAGCGAGTTAAGAGCAAAACTTAGTACCAGAGGCTAGTACCATGACAGAGACAACAGGATCACAGGCTATGAGCTTGCAGAAGGATCAGGAATTTCTCACCTTCACTTTAGGTGAAGAAAATTATGCCCTGGATATTTTGACCGTAAAGGAAATTCGCGGTTATGAATCCGTTACTAAAATCGCTAACGCTCCGCCTTTTATAAAAGGTGTTATCAATCTGCGTGGTGATATTGTCCCCATCGTTGATCTACGCATCAAATTTAATGTCGGCCAAGCTACATATGACGAATTCACGATTGTGATTGTGTTGCACATACACAATCGAATTGTCGGCATAGTTGTAGATGGCGTATCAGATGTAGTAAGTCTAAATAAAGATCAGTTGCGGCCACCGCCGGATTTTGGTGTGGCATTTGACAGCCGCTATTTGCTCGGGCTCGCAACAATTAATGAACAAATGATAATACTGGTCGATATTAACGAATTAATTTCCAGTGAAGAGATGGGTTTGTTTAGCTCACACGAAAACGATGTGGCTTAAAAACTCTGCTATCTAGTTAACCGAATTAAATTTTCTGCAGTAATTGTAGATCGAGGAAATTGAAGATGAATGTTATTCAGCAAATGTTTGGCGGTTCAGCTAAAAAAAATACCACCAGTATTGATCTCGATGAGCTTGCCAATTTGCGCGGGCAAGTTGCAGCAATCGGTAAATCGCAGGCGGTTATCGAATTCAGTTTGGATGGCATTATCCTTGACGCCAACGAAAATTTCCTAAGCGTATTGGGTTACCGGCTTGATGAAATACGTGGCAAACATCACAGCATGTTTGTTGACCCCGCGTATCGCCAAAGCCTTGAATATAAAAATTTTTGGGGCCGTTTAGGGCGTGGCGAATTTGATGCCGGGCAGTACAAGCGTATAACCAAAGATGGCAAGGAAATCTGGATTCAGGCGAGTTACAACCCAATTCTGGATAACAATGGCCGTCCCTTTAAGGTAGTAAAGTATGCGACTGATATTACTGAGGCTACTACACGCGCCGCAGATTATTCGGGGCAGTTGCTGGCGATTGGGAAATCGCAAGCGGTTATCGAGTTTAGTCTCGATGGAATTATTTTAAACGCGAACGATAACTTTCTAAAAGTGTTGGGTTATACCTTGGAAGAGGTGCGCGGAAAACATCACAGCATGTTTGTCGAGCCTGCCTTTCAACACAGTGCAGAGTATCGGCTCTTTTGGGAAAAATTGGGGCGTGGCGAATATGATGCAGGCCAATACAAACGCATCGCCAAAGGTGGTCGTGAAGTGTGGATTCAAGCTAGCTACAACGCCATCATGAACGCCGATAACAAACCCTTTAAGGTTGTTAAGTATGCTACCGATATCACTGAGGAAAAAACCAAAAACGCAGACTATTCCGGTCAGTTAGCGGCAATAGGAAAATCCCAAGCAGTTATTGAGTTTGCCCTTGATGGTACGGTGTTGCACGCTAATGATAATTTTTTAAATGTGCTCGGCTATAGCTTGGCGGATATCAAAGGTAAGCATCACGGTATGTTTGTAGAGCCAAGCTACAGGCAAAGCGCTGAATATAAATTATTTTGGGAGCGCCTGGGCCGCGGCGAATATGATTCCGGTCAATACAAACGCATTGCCCGCAATGGAAAAGAAGTTTGGATTCAAGCAAGTTACAACCCGATTATGGATGCTAACAACCGTCCATTTAAAGTTGTTAAATACGCAACAGATATTACCGAGCAAGTTAACAATGCCAATGCAATGAAACTTGCCGTAGAGCAAGTGCGCGAAGTCGTAAAAGCGGCGGTTGATGGAGATCTTACCCAGCGCATTCCTTTGGAAGGTAAAACCGATCAGCTTGAAATATTGTGTAGCGGTGTGAATTCGCTGATAGACAATATGGCTGACATCGTCGGCGAAATTAAAAGTGCGGCTGATGAAATATCAACGGGCGCTAATGAAATCTCTACCGGCAATAGCGATCTATCGGCGCGCACAGAACAGCAAGCTGCGAATCTTGAAGAAACTGCGTCGAGTATGGAGGAATTAACCTCTACCGTAAAATTAAATGCCGACAATGCCAAAGAAGCCAACTTATTAGCTGAAAAGGCAGCGACTGTTGCGGTTGGTGGTGGTGAGTTGATTCAGCAAGTTGTTGTCACCATGAGCTCCATCAATGAATCATCGCAAAAAATTTCTGACATTATTGGCGTAATTGACGGCATCGCTTTTCAAACCAACATTCTCGCATTGAATGCGGCTGTGGAAGCAGCCCGTGCCGGTGATCAAGGGCGTGGGTTCGCTGTGGTCGCATCTGAAGTGCGAACTCTGGCGCAGCGCTCCGCCAATGCTGCGAAAGATATTAAGGGTTTAATTTCGGATTCGGTTAAAAAAATTGAAAGTGGGAACACGCTAGTCGGAAAATCCGGCGAGACCATGAAGGAAGTGGTGAGCTCTATTAAGCGTGTGAATGACATTATGTCTGAAATTGCAGCTGCTTCTGCTGAGCAATCTAGCGGTATTGAAGAAATTTCTAATGCCGTTTCACAAATGGATGAAATGACGCAGCAAAATGCGGCCCTGGTTGAAGAGGCCGCCGCTGCCGCGGAAAGCTTGCAAGCACAAGCTAATCAATTAACTCAACGCGTGGCAGAATTCCGTGTCGATAATTATGAGCCTGCGCAAAAACATACTGGTCCGGTTGCGCGTTTGGCAAAACCCACGCGTCCAGAAAAAGCGGTAAAAACTTTAGCTAAACCAAAACCGGCTGCTAAAAAATTAGTGCCACCCAAGCAGCAGGACGATGAATGGGAATCTTTTTAGGCTGTATGGACGTGGTACAAAGATTCAGGTTGAAAGCAGCTTTTCATAAAGTGCCACAATAGTAAAAGCTGCTGTTGTTAGTTTGAACGTGGCAAATAATGTTGCGCAAGTAGTCGTGCGATGGGTGATCGTTAACTCGGTAGCTATAGCTGAGACGGAAAAAAGGGAAGTCTATCTATGAATCTTTCACTAAAAAAACAACTTTCAATCATGGCATCCATTGCCATTATCGCCATTCTTATGTTGGCGTTTGTCAGCCACTTATTAGCAAAAAACACGACCGTGGGAAGTGAGCTGCTCGATAAAATTGACAAAACTAATGAGCTAACGGCCGATATAATGCCACCGCCTATGTTTATGCTTGAAGCTATGATGCGCTTGCAAGAACTGGCGTCGGTAACGCCTGATGCGCGCCCGGAAATTATCGCAGAAGCAAAAAAGCGGATGACGCAATTTGATGAGCGATACAAACGCTGGCAGTCGGGTAACGATATTCCGCAAGAGCTAAGAGATTACATGGCCACTAAAGTTAATGTGGCTGCCCAACGTTTTATCACTGTGGCAAGAGAATCTGTGATTCCAGCTGCGCAAGAAAATGATGTACAAAAACTCAATAAAGCTTTGGCAAGTTTGCTCCCTTTATATAATGCGCATGAAGATACTATTCAAGAGCTGGTGGTTTTATCCCACAATTTTTCCAGCGAAGAAAAAAAGCTGGCATTAGCTATGGTTAATACCTATCAGCGCTGGTTTTACATAGTGGCGATATTTTCCATTGCTGCCGTTATGGCTTGTTCATTTTATTTCTCAAAAAATATTTTAACGGGATTGGGTGCAGACCCTACCGAGTTGCAACACATCGCCAGCCGTGTTGCACGTGGTGATACGGAAATCAAAATACCTGCTGTGAACAATAAGAACAGCGTGCTAGGCGCTATGTCCAGCATGATCGATTCAATTAAAGCTGGCTTGGTCGTTGCCAATGAGAATGTTCGTATTAAAGAGGCGTTAAATGCGACCTCCTCGAATATTATGATGGCTGATTCAGATCGCAATATTATTTATATGAACCGATCTGTTGCGGCTATGTTGCGTGAAGCCGAGGCGGATTTGCGTAAAGCATTACCGCATTTTTCGGTAGATAAAATTCTGGGCAGTAACATGGATATTTTCCACCGTAACCCGGCGCATCAAAATAACCTGTTGGCCAATTTGCGTACCACTTATGTAGGCAATATTGTGGTGGCAGGCCGCAGCTTCCGCTTAGTCGCCAATCCTATTTTCTCCGAACAAGGCGAGCGTTTGGGCTCAGTTGTTGAATGGATAGACCGCACAAAAGAAGTGGCGGCGGAACATGAAATGAGCCGTATTTTAGGTGCGCTCGAAACAACGACAACTAACGTTATGATTGCTGATTCGGAACGCAAAATTATCTACATGAATAAATCGGTGGAAAAAATGTTGCGCGGTGCCGAATCTGACATTCGCTCAGTGCTGCCACAATTTGCGGTAGATAAAATTATTGGCAGCAATATGGATATCTTTCATAAAAACCCGGCTCATCAAATGAAGCTGCTTGAAAATCTATCAAGCACATATGTTGGAAATATTATTGTTGGCAAGCGTCATTTCCGTTTGGTCGCCAACCCTATCTTTTCCAAAGATGGCTTGCGTTTAGGATCGGTTGTTGAATGGTTGGATCGCACCCAGGAAGTTGCTGTTGAAAGTGAAGTGAGTGAAGTAGTGCAAGCTGCGGTGGCCGGTAACTTCAAAGCGCGTATTCCAGTTGAAGGGAAAACCGGCTTCTTCCTTAGCTTGGCTGAGGGATTAAATTCGTTAATGCAAACTTCTGAGGTCGGCCTGGGCGAAGTTAATCGTGTATTAGGTGCGATTGCCAAAGGTGATTTGACTGAAAAAATCACGGCTGATTATTCCGGGACCTTTGGCGATTTGAAAAACTATTGCAACCAGACATCTGAAAGCCTGAGTGAAATGATGTCGGATATTCGCACTGCTGCAGAAACAATATTTACTGCCTCTACCGAAATTGCTTCAGGTAATGCAGATCTTTCCAGTCGCACTGAACAGCAGGCTGCAAATTTGGAAGAGACTGCATCAAGCATGGAAGAGCTAACCTCAACCGTTCGATTAAACGCGGATAACGCCAAACAAGCTAATGTACTTGCGGAGCAGGCCTCTCATGTGGCGGTGGACGGAGGTGAGTTGATCCAGCAGGTTGTGGTGACTATGAGTTCCATTAACGAATCGTCGCAAAAAATTGCAGATATTATTGGTGTTATTGATGGCATTGCGTTCCAAACTAATATACTTGCACTGAATGCTGCTGTGGAAGCGGCTCGTGCAGGTGATCAAGGCCGCGGTTTTGCTGTTGTAGCCTCAGAAGTGCGTACGCTTGCACAGCGCTCGGCGAATGCAGCAAAAGATATTAAAGCCCTGATTTCAGATTCCGTTAAAAAAATTGAAAATGGTAATACCCTTGTCGGTAAATCTGGCAACACCATGCGCGAAATTGTCACTTCAATAAAACGCGTTAACGACATAATGGCGGAGATTGCCGCCGCATCGGGAGAACAATCTGCCGGTATTGAAGAAGTTTCAACTGCCGTATCGCAAATGGATGAAATGACCCAGCAAAATGCCGCATTAGTAGAGCAGTCAGCGGCGGCGGCGGAAAGTTTGCAATCCCAGGCAGATCAATTGACACGAAGTGTTGCCAAATTCCGTCTTTCATCAAATCCTCCGCATCGCTCTTCGCCACCTGCTGCACGTTTGGGCTCCCCAGCCGCTGTTAAACCCGCTGCTACAAAGAAATTATCGCCACCCAAGCCGCAAGATGATGAGTGGGAATCCTTTTAAAGTGCAACGAGTAAATTAGACGAGGTTTTGCTTTTGAGTCACGAGCACGAATTTAGTTACAGCGAAGCGGACTTTGAAAAAATCCGTAAGGTGATTTATCACAAGGCTGGAATTAATCTGTCTGACAGCAAAAAGCAATTGGTTTACAGCCGTTTGGCGCGCCGGGTGCGTGCGCTTAAATTGCCGAATTTTAGCGCCTACTTACATTACCTGAACGATAATGAACAGGAACATGAGGAATTTGTTAATGCTTTAACTACAAACCTCACGGCCTTTTTTCGTGAGCCGCACCATTTCGATATTTTAGCTAACCACATCAACAAGGTTAAAAACCAGAATCGTAAATTGCGAATTTGGTGCGCAGCATCCAGTACAGGTGAAGAGCCTTATTCAATTGCTATGACGGCGGTTGAGGCTTACGGAACCTATGAGCCGCCAATCGAAATTATTGCGTCAGATATTGATAGCAATGTGTTGCGTGAAGCTAGTGCTGGTATTTATTCATTGGCTCGCCTTGAATCCTTGAGTCTTACGCAAAAAAAGCAATTTTTTCAGCGTGGTAAGGGCAGCAATTCTGGCAAAGCGCGAGTTGTGGAAGAATTACGCAACCTCATCGATTTTAAAAAAATTAATCTCCTGGATTCCCAGTGGCCACTTCAGCCACCCTTCGACATTATTTTTTGCCGCAATGTCATGATTTATTTTGATAAAGCAACACAGCTAAGTGTCCTGGAACGCATGACAAAATTAATGCGACCTGATGGTTTGTATATCGCCGGACATTCGGAAAGTTTTTCCCAGGCCGCGCATTTGGTAAAGCTTGTGGGTAAGACGACCTATACATTGGTTACGCGGAAGGATGCTGCAAATGAAATTTGATGATAATGAGCACTTAGCTCCCACGACTTATTACGATCGCCACTTTGAAAAAGATGCGGTAAAAATTTTACCTGGCGAATACTACGTAACCAAAAGCGACAAATTGATCGTTACGGTATTGGGCTCTTGTGTGGCGGTTTGCTTGCGCGACAAAATAAATAATTGTGGCGGCATGAATCATTTTTTGTTGCCTAATGATGGCAGTGTGGAAACGGGGTTGTTAACCGAATCTGCACGCTATGGTGTTTACGCTATGGAGATTCTTATTAATCATTTGTTGAAGTTGGGTGCACAAAGAAACCGCTTGGAAGCAAAAGTATTTGGTGGCGGGAATGTTTTGCCGGGCATGACCATCAATAATGTTGGCCAACGCAACGCTGAGTTTGTGCTGGATTATTTGCATAACGAATCTATTCCTGTAGTAGCAAAGGATTTGCTGGATCAATTCCCTCGTAAGGTCTACTTCTTTAGCCATACCGGAAAAGTGATGGTGAAAAAACTGAAATCTGTGCATAACACTACGATTATGGACCGCGAGAGTGAATACCGTATGCGTGTTAAATACACACCCAAAAGTGGCGAGGTGGATTTATTTTGAATAATCAAAGCATGGCGCATGGTGATTCAAATTGACGATTAAAGTGTTAGTTGTAGATGACTCTGCATTGGTTCGGAGCCTGCTAGCAGAAATTATTCGCAATGCACCGGGATTTAGCTTGGTGGGAGCGGCACCGGACGCTTATGTAGCGCGCGATATGGTTAAAGAATTTTCACCCGATGTAATTACGCTTGATATTGAAATGCCGCGTATGGATGGGCTTACTTTCCTGGAAAAATTAATGGTGGCGCGCCCCACGCCGGTTGTGATGATATCTACGCTTACGGAAGCCGGCGCTGACGCAACTCTGTATGCGATGGAATTGGGTGCAGTAGATTTTATTCCTAAACCCAAATTGGGGATTACTGAAGGCTTCCGTGAGTATGCCGAATTAATCTTAGAAAAATTGGCGGCCGCTGCCAAAGTCAAAGTAAAGCAAAGAAAACATGTTGCCACGCGCGCAGCGGTGAATCCAAGCGAAAAAATACCTAAAGAGCGTTTGCACAGCACAGAAAAAATAATTGCTATAGGGGCTTCTACCGGTGGCACAGAAGCGATTAAAGATGTGTTGCTGCAATTGCCTGCCAATGTTCCCGGTATTGTTATGACACAACATATGCCGCCCGGGTTTACCCGTACCTTTGCGGAGCGCTTAAATAAATTAAGCAACCTACATGTGACTGAGGCTAAAGGTGGAGAGCGAATTTTACCGGGCCATGCTTATTTGGCGCCTGGTGGTTTTCATTTATTGGTAGTGCGTTCTGGTGCGGATTACATGATTAAATTATCCGAGTCAGAATTAGTTCACCGCCATCGTCCTGCGGTAGACGTCATGATGGAATCTGTCGCTAGTGCTGGTGGTAAAAATGTAATAGGTGTTTTGTTAACAGGGATGGGTAAGGATGGTGCCAAGGGGATGTTAAGTATCCGCAATCAAGGCGGCTACACTTTTTCACAGGATGAACAGAGTTGCGTTGTATATGGAATGCCTAAGGAGGCTGTAAATATAGGCGGTGTGGATGAAGTGGTTGAACTGGAAAACATGGGCGCTGCAATTTTAGGCAAACTAAAAATGATGGGAGCTGGCAACCGTTTATAATTGAATCCATGTCATGTGAACGCATTATTTAATTTTGCATCAATTTAAGTGGCATCTCCTGTCATGCTGGCGCACACCACATTTCGGCCTCGTTCTTTTGCTCTATAAAGTGCTTCATCCGCGAATTTAATTTGATCGATAAAGGCGTTCATACCTGTGTTTTCAGCGATGCCTGCACTAAAGCTAACATTAAACGACAGATTATCACTTTTAAAATTAATCAAGCTAAATGCTTTGCGCAGGCTGTTAATCAGATTGCCTGCATCGTGAATATTCATATCAGGCATGATTAATAAAAATTCTTCGCCACCAAAGCGACCAATGTAATCGGTGACGCGCAAGCGCTGCTGTAATAATTGCGCAAGGGCTTTAATAACACGGTCTCCGGTTAAATGCCCATAGGTATCGTTGACGGATTTAAACTTATCAATATCAATCATAGCTATGGTAAACGTAGTGTCTTTACGTTTGCATTGCATAAACACGCGCTCGGCTGCCAATTGAATTTGCGCATGGTTGAGTAGGCCGGTGAGGCTGTCTTGATACATCATTGCGGTTAATATTTTTGCGCGATCAACACGGCTGCGCACATGACGCACCAACTCTTCCGGTGGCATACCTTTAGACAGCAAATCATCGGAACCAATTTCCAACAAATCTGTTTTCTTGTCGGGATGAGCATTCGCCGATAAAAACAAAATAGGAATTGTTTGGAATTGTTCTTGTTGTCGCACCACAGCAGCCAGTTCGTCGCCGTTAACATCGGGCATATTCAAATCCAGTAAAAGTAGATCCGGCATGCTGGATTGCAATATTGGCAGAACACCGTAAGGATTAGTTTCTATAGTAACTTTCATGCCGGCTTGTTCAAGAATGGTGGCATAAAATTCGGCGATTGAAATTTGATCGTCAACAATCAGTATGTGTGTGGGTTTGTTGATATTTAAATTTAAGTGATTGCGAATCATACCCACGAGCGAAGGAATATCTGCCGGTTTTGTAACATAGGAATGAATGCCAGCGCGCACAGAATGCAAGCGACTGGTGAAGTCATCTTTTCCGGAAAACACAAATACCTTAATGCCGCGCTCCACGAAAGTACGCGCTGCGTCGAAAAAGTCTTCAAGACTACCGCTGGGAATCATTAGATCCAGAATAATTAAGCTGGGCTGTTTATGTTGAACGGCAGCCACCAATTTATCCATGGAGCGAAAGTGCTTGGACTTAAAGCCGTAGCTTAAAAGGTTTTGTAGCAATAACTCAGGGGCGGTGGTTTCGCTGTCTAGATAGTAAATTAAAATATCTTGCGCAACCAAGCCCGAATTTTTTGTTTGCGTTAGCTGCTTGTCCAGGTCGCTAAAGTCAGCCGCAGTTTCATCCAGTTGAACAATATTTTTATTGCTTTTTCCCGGATTCATATCTGGTGAAATGAGGGCTTTTAAAGCATTGATTGAGGAATTTACAGAATGAATAAGACTAAGGTCAGGCTTAAACGTTGGGTCTTTTTCGTTAAGCAGTGGTTTTAAAAAAACTTCCAGGACTCTGGCAGTTTTGCTGACGTCAGAAAAACCAAAAGTGCCACTTGTACCAATCAAGCTGTGTAAATTCCTGTGTAATATCACCATGGTATCGGGCTGCCATTGTCCACATAGTGCCTGCCAGTCATTGGCAATAGCTTCCAGCTTGGCAGGGAGTTGCGCCTTATATTCACCTTTTAATTTTTCCAGGTGTAACTCGAAACTGCTTTTTTCTACGGTCATAGTGATCTGCTGTCGCCTAATGATTAATGCGCTATGGGCAATTCAAAATAAAATGAACTGCCCTGTCCAAGGTTGCTGGTAAAACCAATTTTACCGCCCATTTTTTCAATCAATTCTTTGCTGATGGTTAACCCAATGCCGCTACCATCTTTTTGTCGCGAACTAGAACTATCGGCTTGGGTGAAGCTTCTAAAAATATTGGGCTTAAATTCCGGAGCTATACCTGTGCCGTAATCAGTCACCAAAATCTTAACGAGATTGGAAGTTTTGGATATAGACAGATCTACGTTGGAATGTGGGTGAGAAAATTTCGCTGCGTTTGACAGCAAATGGGTCAGAACTTGTTGAGTTCGCGCTTCATCTGCGTAAATGTGACATTTTTCCTCTGCACTACTGATTTGAAATCGCACATTATGTTTGTCGGCAATATATTGATTGGCAGCAATGCTTTTTTCGACAAGCGTTACAGCATCAAAATTTTTGTAATCAAATTCGATTTTGTTGGACAACAATTTATCCATATCTAATAAATCATTAATAAGATTCTGCAGGCGGATACTATTTTGTTTTGCAATCTGGATTAGATTGCTAATTTTGTCTGGCAATGTGCCAAGGCTTCCACTTTCGATAATGGCAAGCGATGCAGAAATAGACGTCAGCGGTGTGCGAAGTTCATGGCTCACCGTGGCGATAAATTCGTTTTTCAATTTGTCGGTATGCTTGCGGTCGCTAATGTCACGAATCACACCAACGTAAGCAATATCAACTTCGCCCTGAATCGCTGACAAAGCCAATTCCATTTCAAATTCTTTTCCGTTTTTGCGCAAGCCAACCATCTCTTGGCCAACATCCAGAATTTCGCTAATATTTTTGATGGGGTTTTGTTCGTTCTGGTTACGCGCATATTTCGGTAACAGCTTGAGTAAGCTGCTGCCAATAATTTGATTAGCACGGTAACCAAATATGACTTCAGCCGCGTGATTAAAGCTGGTAATGATTCCGCTTTCATTGAGTGTAATTATGCCGTCGAAAGCGCCGTCCAAAATCGCCTGAGTATGTTTTGCCTGACGCTTGATATTTTCTTCATCAATAACATGTTGGCGCCGGTGGGCTATAGCAATCATAAATTGCGAGATCAAACTGGTAACGGGTTTTAAATTTTCAATATGTGCTTCGGTATAGCCAGTTTCTTTATTAGCCAAACCCAGCATGGCGACCTGCTGTCCATTATTAAAAATGGGTATGCCAACAAACGCAGTAATCGGTGGGTGCCCCTTAGGTGTTCCACCTGCGCGCATATCGCTAGCGGGATTGTTGCTGATGATAGGTTTGCCAGATGTTAGTGCCGCGCCAAATAATGTATTGAGGTTAGAGAACTTCATACCCTGAGTTTTGTAATTGTTGTAAGCGGCTCGGCTGGCTTTATCCCAGGCAATATTTGTCATTGCGATCATATTTAAATACGGATCTTGCTCTTCGCTGTATTTGACCTCGCCGATAAAACCAAATTGGCTTCCCGTCAGCTTCACCACATTTTCCAACAAATGTTCAAAGGTTTTATTGTCATCATTAGCGGCGATAAAAAGCGTTTGTGTCTGGCTTACAATTTTGCTCATTTGTTGCTGTTGCAAGCGATCATTGCCCCATTCAATCAGACGCGCATTTTGGGCAAAACTGTTTTCCAGTTGTTGGCGCGCGCGCGCAGAAGCAGAAAGTACAAACACAATAAACAAAGCCACCATAATGCTCATGGATACGGCGATTTGCCCTTGTTCTGCATGCAGCCTAAGGCTGAGTGGAACTATCGCCAATGTCACAAAGCCAACGGCTGATAGTTTGTCGATTGCAAGAGTCGTGAGTGAACCACTGGCTACACCCGCAAGGGTGAACGCGAGCAGCGCTTGGTAGGTAGTGTTGAAGCTGGCAAACATAAAGTAGGAAGCGCTGCCCCACATGAGGCCCCCGAGCAGGGCGCCGATACGAAATGTTGTCAGCCAATAACGCGGGCTAAAATTTGATTCGGTGTTGCGCCAAAAAAACCAGTTCACCGTACGCAAGACCATGGCGCACATCATGAAAATATTCCACAGAATTAAATCGCCTTGGCCGATGATGTTCCAGTGGGAAAGGGTCAGTAATAAATCCAGAATTAAAGTCACCCCTATCGACAAGGGGATGCCGTTATAGAGGGCGCGCACACGTTCTTCGATCAGCGATCTATGCTGAAGTTGGGGGGCGTTTGCGTTTTCTGAAGTAGGTATTTCCATAGCTAGCTTCTGTGGTGGTCAACTAAGGGTAGTTCAATAAAAAAACAACTGCCTTTGCCGTACTCGGAACTGACGCCAATATCACCTCGCATTAAGCTCACTAACTCTTTTGATAAGGCCAAGCCCAAACCTGTGCCACCGGTGGGCCGTGAATTGGACCTATCTACCTGATAAAACTTTTGGAATAAAAGGCCTTGTTCTTCTTGTGGAATTCCAGTTCCCTGGTCTATGACTTCGATACGGACCTTATGGTTCGCATTGTGAATTTTTACACTGACCAGCGAACGAGCGGGCGAAAACTTTATAGCGTTCGACAATAAGTTGGCCAGTATTTGTTGCAGCCTAAGGCTATCGACATTGGCTATTAATTTTTCATCCTGGCTTAAGAGTTCAATGCTGATTTCATGTTGCTGCGCCAGTGCAGCAATATTTTCAATCGCTTGCACAACCAATGGGTAGATAGGTTGAATTTTGAAATCAAATTGCATTTTTCCTGCAAGCAATTTGTCCATATCGAGTAAATCATCAATCAGTAAGCCAAGCTTGTGACCATTTTGGTCGGCAATGCGAATTATTTTTTCCACCGGCTCGCTAAATGTTCCCAAGGCTCCGCTTTGCATCAGGCGCAGCGAACCTAATATAGAGGTGAGCGGCGTGCGTAATTCGTGGCTAATGTTTGAAATAAAATCGTGCTTCATTTGATCGAGTCGTTTGCGTTCGCTAATGTCGCGCACTACTGCAATGAATAATTTTTCGTTTTTGCGCTGAATGCATGCTAGCTGCAGCTCCAACGGAAATTGCTGGCCGTTTGATTTGATGCCGAGAACATCGTGATTAATTTCGGTATTCAAATCAATTTTTACGGTGTGATATTTAATGTGGCGCATGATGCTGCCAGTTTCCGGATCCTTAATAAATTGATTGACATGCTGATGGGGAAATTGATCCAGGGGATAACCAAAAATCGTAGCAGTAGCCGGGTTAGCGGAGCGAATATTGCCATTGACATCAATAATCATGATGCCGTCCACAACAGCATTTAAAATGCTTTGGTTGTAACTGGCTTCTTCTTGCAGCAAATGTTCGAACGCAATGCGGTGGCTGATATCAATAATTTGCACTATCCAGTCACTTTCATAAATCGTTGCATGCGTGGGGGCAAGGCTGATGATGACATTAATAGATTGCCCCGATTTATGAAGCAACATACTTTCGTATTGATGGTTAGTTCCAGGTTTTGGGTAAATGCCTTCAATGATATTGCCTAATCGCTCGCGTTGGTTTGGCGCAGCAATGGTAAAGAAATTTTGTTCTTCCAGCTCTGCGCGCGTGTAACCCAAGGTAGAGCAAAGGCTGTCATTAAAATCAATAAGTACACCGATGTGGTTAATCAGTGCTATGCCTTGTGGCGCGCTGTTGAAGGCTTGTGAAAAACGATATTTACTTTCGTTGAGTTGATGCAATGTTTTATTTTGTTGTGCGAGCGAACGTAAAAACGAATTGAATAGCAGGCTAATAATCAACGCAATCGACCAGCCGGCAATACGAATGGTTCCCAAAACAGAATGCGAGACTGGAGCGATTTGGCTGGCAATCATTTGCCAGTTGCGGCCCGGCACATTTAAATTAGTTTCAGTGTTGGCAATAACATCTTTATCACCAAACAAAATTTTTCCATTGTTATCTGCATCTTTAATTGCAATATTAATTCCCAGATATTGCGCACGCGAATGCAGCACTTTATAGAGTTCATCAAAATTTAAAACGGTGCTTACCAGTCCCCAATAATCTTCATTATCGTTTAGAAAAACCGGTACGCGATAAATCAATCCCAAACCACCTTGCTGCAAATGTACAGGTCCAGCGAGCAGCGGCCGTTTGCTGTAAATAACTTTTTGAATGGCGGGCCACTGTTCTTTGTTGTCGGGGTAGTGCAATCCAATTGCCGCCTCGTTGCCCGCTAAAGGGTAGACATAAGTAATCTTGTTGCCGGGGGCTATACCAATGTTGCGCATGTAGTGCGCACGTTCTTGCAAATTGCTTAACCAGGGATCAATTTCTTCTGGAATCAAAATGCCATGCTTTGATTGAATGTAAGAGACTAAGGCGGTGGCGAGATGCAATGTTGAATTGAGTTCGTATTCGAGCAGGGTGCGTACTTGATTGGCTTTATCTACCAGATGTTCCTGGCGCAAGGTGTCTTCATGCAGTTGCTCCTGGTGTGCCGTCAGCTCGGTAGCACATACCAAGGCTAAAAAAAGAATCATAGGCGCCATAATACTGATGAGTAAGTATTGTTTGGGCTGCCAATATTGAGCTTGTGGCGGAGTTTGCGTATCCCTGATCAACGGCATCGACTAGTTGCCCTGGTGAGTCATTATGGTTTGGAATGCAGCGGCGTTGTTTTTATAGGCACCACGCATCAAGGACTTGGCATATTTGCAAAGTGTATGGCAGAAGTATAGATCAGGTTTTATGCGGCGTTGCTGATTTGCATCCTTGCAAACCAGCGGGAGGAAAAGCAGTTTTAGTAGAGGCGATATTGCTCTGGAATTTGGTGGATACCGTCGATAGGTTCGCGCAGTTTATGCAAGATTCCGTCGTGAATATCGTAGGCCCAACCGTGAATACTTAATTCCTGACCGCGAGCCCATGCGTTTTGCACTATATTGCAGCGTGCTACGTTATCTACTTGTTGCAAAACGTTGAGTTCGCACAGGCGACGCAAACGCAGTGTTTCGTCTTTAATTGCATCCAACTCGGGCTGATGTGCATAGTAAACATCGCGAATATTGCGCAACCAATAATCAATCAAACCTAATTTGTTGTTTTCCATGGCTGCTTTTACGCCACCACAACCGTAGTGACCGGTCACCATCACGTGTTTTACCTTCAAAAATTCCACCGCGTAATTGAGTACGGTCAAACAGTTGAGGTCGGTGTGAATCACAATGTTGGCGACGTTGCGGTGAACAAATAATTCGCCGGGAGCCAAATCCACGATTTGGTTGGCCGGTACACGGCTGTCAGAGCAGCCAATCCATAAATATTCGGGGGCTTGTTGTTTGGCCAGGGTGGAAAAAAATTCCGGGTCTTTCTCTTTGATGTCGTTTGCCCATTTTTGGTTTTTGGCAAAAAGGCTTTCTAGATCACTCATGGTCTGGTCTCATCAATAAAGGTTGGAGCGGGATTAAGTCTGAAATAAAGTCTGGAAAAACAGCGCGCAGTATATTGGAAACTGCATTTCAAGTGTTAAATTGCGTGTCTATCCAGATTGATCTGCAGGCGAAGTAAGGAATAATAATGAGCAAAGATAGTGCCCCGGAAACGCAAAACACCCTTTATTGGCACGATTACGAAACCTGGGGCGAAGTGCCGGCGCAGGATAAGCCGTCGCAATTCGCGGGTATCCGTACCGACGAAAATCTCAACATCATTGGCGAACCGCTAATGATTTATTGCCAGCCATCCCCCGATTCTTTACCCAAGCCGGAGGCCTGCCTGATCACCGGGTTAACCCCGCAAGTGGCCCTGGCAAAAGGTTTACCGGAGCACCAGTTTGCCGCGCAAATTCATGCTGAACTCAGTCGCCCCGGTACATGCGGCGTGGGCTACAACACCATTCGTTTTGACGATGAAGTTACGCGCTACATGCTCTATCGCAACTTCTACGACCCCTATGAGCGCGAATGGCGCAACGGCAATTCGCGTTGGGATATTATTGATGTGGTGCGCATGACGCGTGCCTTACGACCGGAAGGTATTAAATGGCCCAACTACGAAGATGGGCGCCCTTGTTTCAAGCTGGAAATGCTCACAGCAGCCAATCATTTGAACCATGAAGCCGCGCACGATGCCTTGTCGGATGTCTATGCCACTATCGCCATGGCCAAATTGATCAAAAGCCGCCAGCCAAAACTCTTCGATTACGCCTATCGCCTGCGCGACAAACGTTTTGTCAACAGCATGATTGATATCGCCGGACACAAGCCTTTACTGCATATCTCATCGCGTTTCCCCGCTGAAAATGGCAACGCGGCGCTGGTGTTGCCCTTAGCGATTCATCCTACTAACAAGAATTCAGTGATTGCTTATAACCTCGCGTTTAATCCCCGCGATTTGCTCAATTTACCTGCAGATGAACTTCGCCAGCGCTTGTTCACCCGTACCGAAGATTTGCCGCAGGGGGTAGAGCGGATTGCCTTAAAGGAAATCCACCTCAACAAATCGCCCATGGTTTTACCGCCGAGCATGCTGGACGAAGCAACCGCACTGCGGTTGGGGATTGATCGGGTTGTGTTGGAGCAGCATTGGCAGCAGTTACGTAATTTATCGCTCCACGAGCGTGAGCTATTACAGGAAAAACTCTACGAGCTTTATAGCGAGATTGGCTATATAGAGCGAACCGATCCCGAGCAAATGTTGTACGACGGCTTCTTTGACGATGCCGATAAAAAACTCATGTTGCAGGTGCGCCGAAGTACACCGGAGCAGCTGGCAACCCGGCATTTCGATTTTAAAGATGCTCGCTTACCGGTTCTGTTGTTCCGCTACCGCGCCCGCAATTTCCCCCACACACTAAACCCGGCCGAACAGCAGGCATGGCGGGAGTTTTGTCACTCGCGCTACCGCGATGCCAGCATGGGAAACAGTATGTTGATTGATGAGCTGGATCGCCGGGTGGCGGAGTTGCTGGAATTGGAAACTACCAGCGCTGCACAGAAAGCCATTCTTAATGATTTGCTGAGTTATGCGCATAGTTTGTAAGTGGTTGGTTGCGCTGGATCATGTTCGCCACGAGAGTGGCGTGTGCTAGTTCGGATTGCAGATATTGATTTTCAGAAGCCACAAACGCCGCTAACGTTGCCAAATAAATGCGATTAATTCTCAACGACAAATAACATTAATCTCACTATGAGCAGGGCTTCAAGAGCATATTTAGGAGTTGGCACTGCAATTCGGGCAGCAAGGCTAAAAAGTTTTTTTAGAGATAATAAATCTGCCTAAACCCTGATCTGGGTGTGGGAATTTTTCGCTCCAGCGAGTACAATCGCGCGCCCAACTGCCACGCAGCCTAAATTGCGCCAAATGCGATGGACAGTGACCCAGATTTCTACCAGCGGAGCATCCTATGTCTAGCATCAAAAAAGTAGTCCTCGCTTATTCCGGCGGCCTGGATACTTCAGTAATCGTCAAGTGGTTGCAAGAGAACTACAACTGTGAAGTGATCACTTTCACGGCAGACATCGGCCAGGGTGAAGAGGTAGAACCCGCTCGCGCTAAAGCCCAAGCTCTGGGTGTAAAACAAATTTATATCGACGATTTGCGTGAAGAGTTTGTTCGCGATTTCGTGTTTCCTATGTTCCGCGCTAACACCATTTATGAAGGCGAGTATTTACTCGGTACTTCTATTGCGCGTCCTTTAATTGCCAAGCGTTTGATTGAAATTGCCAACGAAGTGGGCGCTGATGCTATTTCCCACGGTGCTACCGGTAAAGGTAATGACCAGGTGCGTTTCGAGCTGGGCGCTTACGCGTTGAAACCAGGTATTAAAGTGATTGCTCCATGGCGTGAGTGGGATTTAACTTCCCGTGAAACCCTGATGGCTTACTGCGAGCAGCATAATATTCCGGTGGATTATTCAAAGAAGAAAAAATCTCCTTACTCTATGGATGCCAACCTGCTGCACATTTCTTATGAAGGCAAGGTTCTGGAAAACCCATGGACTGAAGCTGAGGATGATATGTGGCGCTGGACTGTGGCCCCGGAAGTCGCTCCAGACAAGGCTACTTACCTTGAGCTGACTTACGAAAAAGGCGACGTTGTTGCTATTGATGGCAAGCGCATGTCACCCGCTGAAGTCTTGACCTATTTGAATAAAGTGGGCGGCGAGAACGGTGTTGGTCGTTTGGATATCGTGGAAAACCGCTACGTGGGTATGAAGTCTCGCGGCTGCTATGAAACCCCCGGTGGCACCATAATGCTACGTGCGCACCGTGCGATTGAATCAATTACCCTCGACCGCGAAGTGGCTCACTTGAAAGATAGCTTGATGCCCAAATATGCGGAAATGATCTACAACGGCTACTGGTGGAGCCCTGAGCGTCAAATGATGCAAACCATGATCGATGCATCGCAAGTGCACGTAAATGGTGATGTTCGTGTCAAGCTTTATAAGGGTGCTGTTCACGTAGTAGGCCGCCGCTCCAATGACAGCTTGTTCGATGAGAAGGTTGCGACCTTCGAAGACGATGCAGGTGCATACAATCAGAAAGATGCTGAAGGCTTTATCAAATTAAACGCATTGCGCATGCGCATTGCTGCTAATAAAGGACGTGCCCCGAAAACAGGTGTGTAACAAGAAAGTTACCGCCCCGGTTATACGCAAAAAGTTATTTTGTGCCCTACACTGGTTTGATTCATTCAGCAGTTAGGGCAATGTGGCTTGGGATGCTGTCAGATTTGATAAATATCAAAGGCAAGACTTCATCCTTGGTAGAGAATGGCGAAGCTAATTAATAGTCCGCCAGCGCTATCAGGCCGCAAGACTCGTTTTTCATTAATCATTTTTTTGTTTTTATTAATAGTGGGAATGTCCTATGGGTAGTCATGCGACTGTAGCTGGTGATCCACCAGTTTACGACTTCGATGTAGTGCGTAAATTCGCCATTATGACCGTGGTTTGGGGCATATTTGGCATGGGTATGGGGGTGTTTATCGCGTCGGAGCTGGTATGGCCAGGTCTGAACGATTTGTTGCAACCCTACACGCATTTTGGACGTTTACGTCCTTTGCACACTAACGCGGTGATCTTCGCCTTTGGTGGTTGTGCTCTTTTCGCGACTTCTTATTATGTTGTACAGCGTACCTGCCAGACCAAATTGTTTGGTGGCTGGCTGGTGCCGTTTACCTTTTGGGGCTGGCAAGCGGTTATTGTGCTCGCTGCTATTACCTTGCCGCAGGGTATGACCCAGGCAAAAGAATATGCCGAGCTTGAGTGGCCAATCGATATTCTGCTGGCATTGGTGTGGATCAGCTACGCGATTGTGTTCTTCGGAACCATTGTTAAGCGCCGTACCTCGCACATTTATGTAGCTAACTGGTTCTACGGTGGTTTTATCGTAACCGTAGCCGTGTTGCACATTGTTAACTCAGCTTCTGTGCCTGTTTCCATGTTCAAGTCTTACTCTGCTTATGCCGGTGCTGCCGATGCCATGGTGCAGTGGTGGTATGGCCATAACGCGGTAGGTTTCTTCCTCACTGCGGGCTTCCTGGGCATGATGTACTACTTCGTTCCCAAGCAAGCGGGTCGTCCTGTTTACTCCTATCAATTGTCTATTGTTCACTTCTGGGCGCTGATTTCTTTGTACATTTGGGCAGGTTCACACCACTTGCACTACTCAGCATTGCCAGACTGGACCCAATCTTTGGGTATGGTGATGTCCCTGATCCTGTTGGCTCCAAGCTGGGGCGGTATGATCAACGGTATTATGACTTTGTCTGGCGCATGGCATAAATTGCGCACAGACCCGACCTTGCGTTTCCTTGTAGTGGCCCTGTCTTTCTACGGTATGTCTACTTTTGAAGGCCCTATGATGGCCATCAAAACCGTAAACGCTTTGTCGCACAACACTGACTGGACTGTAGGACACGTTCACTCTGGTGCTCTTGGTTGGGTTGCGATGATTTCTATAGGCGCGCTCTACCACATGTTGCCAATCCTTTATAAGCGCACCGAAATGTACAGTGTTAAGTGGGTTAACGTTCACTTCTGGTTGGCCACTATCGGCACAGTGCTTTATGTATGTGCAATGTGGGTAAACGGCATTATGCAAGGTTTGATGTGGCGCGCTTTCAACAAAGACGGCACCTTGACCTACACCTTTATTGAGTCTGTAACGGCGAGCCATGCAGGTTATTTGGTTCGTGTGATCGGTGGAGCATTCTTCCTGGCCGGTATGTTGCTGATGGCATACAACACTTACCGCACTGCTAAAACAGCAGGCGCGCCAGCAGCTATTCCTGCTCAAGCTCAGGCCGTTTAAGGGGAAAATACGAAATGAAAGGTCATGATATTGTTGAACAAAACATTGGTTTGATGACGATCCTCGCGGTCATCGCAATCAGTTTTGGTGGTTTGGTTGAAATCGTTCCACAGTTTTTCTTGAAAGAAACGACTACTCCTATCGAAGGCTTGAAGCCATTACCAGCGGTTGTGTTGGAAGGTCGTGATATCTATATCCGCGAAGGTTGCCACGTTTGCCACACTCAAATGGTTCGTCCATTGCGTGCGGAAATCGAGCGCTATGGTCACTACTCGGTAGCGGGTGAATCGGTTTATGAGCATCCATTCTTGTGGGGCTCCAAGCGTACCGGTCCAGATTTGGCGCGTGTAGGTAAGCGTTATTCCGACGACTGGCAGAAAGCTCACTTGTACAACCCACGCAGTGTTGTTCCTGAGTCCATCATGCCGGCTTTCCCATGGTTAAACGATAACCTATTGGATGGCAAACACACTGGCGACAAGATGGCTGCATTGCGCTCTGTAGGTGTTCCTTATACCGATGCAGATATTGCTGGCGCTCAGCAAGCTGTTAAAGGCGTAACTGAAATGGATGCCCTGGTTGCTTACTTGCAACAGCTTGGCACCCTCTTAACAGAGAAGCGTTAAGTAATGGATATAGGCACTTTAGGCGCAATTTCTACGGTATTGGTCACTATTGCCTTCTTCGGTGTTTGCTTCTGGGCGTTTTCGCCCAAGCTGAAAAAGCGCTTTGAAGAAGACGCAAAGTTACCTTTTGCCGACGAGACTAAAGATAAGCAGGCTAAAGAAAAGCAGGTTGATGAAGATCAGCCTGATGATAAAGAAGGGCGGAATTGATTATGAGTACATTTTGGAGCTGTTGGATAGTTGTCCTGACGCTGACCAACCTCGTGTTGTTGTTCTGGATTTTGATGGCAAACCGCAGACGCGCGGTAGTCGCTAATGAAAACGATACTGGCGAAGCCAAGACAACTGGCCACGTTTACGATGGAATTGAGGAATACGACAACCCGCTGCCGAAATGGTGGTTTGGTTTGTTTCTGGCAACCTTTATCTTCACTGCCGGTTATTTGGTTGCGTACCCTGGCTTGGGTTTGTGGAAAGGTATGCTGGGTTGGACATCGCACAATCAATTGGAGGGCGAGCAAACCAAAGCCCAGGCAACATATGATTCAACTTTCGGTGAGTTTGCAAAAACTCCAATCGATCAGTTAGCCAAGAACCCGGAAGCCATGAAAATGGGTTCACGTTTGTTTTTGAATAACTGTGCTGTTTGCCATGGTTCGGATGCGGGCGGCTTCTTTGGTTTCCCTAACCTGACTGATAAAGACTGGTTATACGGTGGTTCTCCAGAGCGCATTAAAGAGACCATTACCTTGGGTCGCCAGGCGCTTATGCCTGCCTGGGGTCCAATCATTGGTGAAGCTAACGTAAGCAACGTTGTTGAGTTTGTACTTAAGCGCGCAGGTAAAGAACACGATGAAGCCAAAGCGGCTTTGGGTGAAACTGTATTCTCTACCAACTGTGCCGCTTGTCACGGCGCTGATGGAAAAGGTAATCAACAAGTAGGTGCTCCAAACCTGACTGACGATGTTTGGTTATACGGTGCCGCAACTCCAGAAGAATTACCTGCAGTGTTGCGTCAAACAGTACGTAATGGTCGTGGCGGTGTTATGCCTACTCATGCCCAAACCTTGAAAGCTGAACGTATCCATTTGTTGGCTGCTTATGTTTATAGTTTGTCGTTGGATGACGCTAAATAATCAGTGGCTGAAAAACGTTCAAAATAAAAAGAGCGCAGGCTTGATCTGCGCTCTTACCGCCCCATCTTATCCCTGCCTAAATTCTGTAGTTCCAATCCACGCGCATGTCTGAGGTACGTTCTGTGAACGAAAAGTCCAAGCAACCTGAGGCGTCCAAGGAAGTACCTGTTAAAGAAATATCTGCTACTGAAATTCGCTACATCAACCTTTACGAAAGCGAAGAGAAAGTTTACAACCGCCGTATTACCGGCTTTTTCCAACGTCTTCGCCGCTATGTAAGTGCACCCTTGATGTTGGGATTTTTGCTAATGCCCTGGTTGGTAATAGATGGCCGCCCAGCCATGCTGTTTGATTTACCCGCACGCCAATTCAATATTTTATGGGTGACCTTTTCACCGCAAGACGGTGTCTACCTCGCGTGGCTGCTGATAATTTCAGCCTTCTTGTTATTTACCGTGACCGTAATGGTGGGGCGGGTGTGGTGTGGATTTACTTGTCCGCAGACCATTTGGACACAAATGTTTATGTGGGCAGAATTTTTGTGCGAAGGCGATCGCAATAAACGCATCAAACTCGATTCACAAAAATGGAGCGCTGAAAAGTTTTTCCGTAAGGCTGCCAAGCATGGAATCTGGATTGCAATTTCACTCGTAACGGCACTGACGTTTGTTGGCTATTTCACTCCAATTCGCGATTTGGTTGCAGGTATGTTTACCTTCGAGTTGGATATTACGGCGGTTTTCTGGATTCTGTTTTTTACCGGCGCGACCTACGGCAACGCAGGTTTTATGCGTGAGCAAGTGTGTAAATACATGTGTCCTTACGCTCGCTTCCAGGCGGTGATGTACGATCAGGATACGCTCGCCGTTTGGTACAACAAAGAGCGCGGTGAAAAACGTGGCCCGCGCAAAATGACTGAAGATTACAAAGCCCAAGGCTTGGGTGATTGTATTGATTGTTCCTGGTGTGTGCAGGTTTGCCCGGTCAATATTGATATTCGCGAAGGCCTGCAGGCAGAGTGTATTGATTGCGGTTTGTGTATTGACGCCTGCGATAGCGTCATGGAAAAAATGAATTATCCGTTGGGCTTAATCAGTTTCACCACTGAAGGTGCGGTAGATAAAAAGAAAGTCAAAATCATGCGTCCGCGCGTGCTGGGTTATGGCTTCCTACTTTTGATTATGGTTGGCACCTTTGTTTACTCGCTGGCGACGCGTATGCCATTGCTAGTTGAAGTTATTCGTGACCGCGGCACACAAATGTATCGTATAACCGATGGTAATGTATCCAACGTCTACAACCTTAAGCTTGAAAACCTTGATCGTAAAACGCATGTCTATGATGTAAGCGTGAGCGGTAATTATGAATTTGAAATTCAGGGTTATAAGGCGCCGCCAGTAACAGAAGGCGAAATTATTAATTTACCCGTGCGCGTTGTAACCAAGCGCAGCGAATTAAAGGGTGAAAAAAATACAATTACCTTCAAAGTGGTTGCACGTGAAAATCCGGAAGTTGTTGTATCACGCAGCACTACATTTATTGGTCCATCCAAATAGTGTGTGTAAAATCGAGTGCGTGTATAAGCAGCGCTTATTCCAAACTTAATTGTTGAAGAAGACACCGACATGACAGACCAAACACCTGAAAAAGTACTGCCCTGGTATCGCCAATTTTGGTTTTGGTTTGTTTTCGGGCCGCTCATTTTTATTATTTTAATGTGTGTGCTTACGGTGACTATCGCCTTTAAAAATTCAGATGATGTAGTGACAGATAACTACTACAAAGTCGGCCGCATGATTAACCAGACTTTGGCGCAAGATGAAAAGGCGGCGGAGTTGCATTTGGTTGCGCAGGTGAAGTTTGATCTTGTCACCGGTGAGGTGGCTTTGTCTTTAACCGGCAACCACAGTTTCCCAAAACAAATGTTGTTGTTTTTGGATAACCCGGCAAAAGCCAATAAAGACCAAAGTATTTTGTTAACCGAAATTTCATCGGGCAATTACCGCGGTGAGTTGCGCGAGCCTATAGAATACTCCTGGTATCTTGCACTTGTGCCCGAGGCAGATGTTAATCGTCGCAAGCAGGCCGAATGGTTGCTCACTGGTCAAATAGATGTGGCCAAAACCAACGAGACCATCATGCAATCGCGCGCGCTGCCCGCGAAATAATTTCTCATCTTCCTGGCGGATTTTATATCCATGCCCGCATCCCCGGCGCACAATAACCACAGTAATCTAGCAGCGCAACGCTGCTATCACTGTGGCTTGCCTGTAGCTTCTGGTAGTAATTATCTCGTAAATATTAATGGTAAACCCGAAGCCATGTGCTGCCCGGGATGCCAAGCTGTTGCTACGGTGATTGTGGATGGCGGCCTGGAAAATTTTTACACCTATCGCACAGAAATTAATGCCCGCAGTGACCTGCAAGCGCTGGGTACTGATTGGAAAATTTATGATTTGCCAGAAGTGCAAAGCGAATTTGTTACGGACTACGATGCAGAATTTCGCCAAGCCAATTTATTGCTGGAGGGAATTTCCTGTGCTGCGTGCAGTTGGTTAATTGAAACCCATCTTAAGAAAAGTCCTGCAGTAAAAACGGTAAGTGTCAACGTAAGTACCCATCGCTGCACATTGGTGTGGTCGCCTGGTAAATCCTCATTGAGCGAATTATTTAAATCGCTCGCTCAAATCGGTTACAAACCACGCCCCGCGACTGACGATCAGCAACAGGAATTTTTTAAAAAAGAAAATCGTGTTGCGCTGTTCCGTTTAGGCGTAGCTGGTTTTGGCATGATGCAAGCCATGATGGTGGCGGTGGGAATTTATTTTGGTGCAACCGATACCTGGCTGGATTTTTTGCGCTGGTTGAGCATGCTGGTAGCAACACCCGTCGTATTTTTTTCAGCGTCACCTTTTTTCAAAGCGGCTTGGCGCAGCATTAAAAGCAAACACCTGATTATGGATGTGCCTGTTGCTTTAGCAATTGGGTTGGCTTATCTCGCCAGCGCTTGGGCAACTATCACATCCAGTGGCGAAGTTTATTTTGAATCTGTTTCCATGTTCGCCTTCTTTTTATTATTGGGGCGCTATATAGAACAGCGCGCACGCCATCGCAATCGTTTGGCCTTCGGTAATCTTGCGCAGCTGATGCCGCTTACGGCCTGTTGTGTTTCATCTGTTGGTGAGCAAGAGCACATCGAAAATATTCCACTCAAAATGCTTGCGGTTAATGATTTGGTGTTGGTAAAAGCCGGTGACACTTTTTCATGCGATGGCATCATTGTTAGCGGCGAAAGTGAAGTTGTTGAAGCATTAATCACGGGCGAATCTATCCCTGTTGCAAAAAAAGTTGGCGATAAAGTTATTGCGGGCACCTTGAATGGTCGAAGTGTATTGCGTGTGCGCGTAACGGCAACCGGTAGCGCTACGCAAATATCGGCTATTGAGCGCCTGGCGGTGCAAGCTGCTGATGAAAAGCCAAAACAAGTGGTAATGGCCGATAAAATTGCGCGCTTTTTTGTTGGCCGTTTATTGGTTGTGTGTGCTGGAGTATTTTTATTCTGGTGGTTTAAAGATCCGAGCCGCGCGCTCTGGATTACGCTATCCGTATTAGTTGTCACTTGCCCTTGTGCGCTCGCATTGGCAATGCCTGCTGCGCTTTCCGCAGCTACTGCGAATTTACGTCAGCGCGGATTTTTGGTTGCTCGTGGTCATGTTATTGAAACCTTGCCGCAAATTACGCGAGTGATTTTTGATAAAACCGGCACGCTTACCCAAGGTCAATTTTGCGTAACAGATGTCGTGCTTCTTGGTTGTAAAGACCGTGAACAATCACTGGCAATTGCGACTGCACTTGAAGCTGATTCAAATCATCCAATTGCCCAGGCTTTTCACGCTTGGAAAAATCGGGCAAGTGCAACTCAGGTAAAGCAAACTACAGCGGCGGGTGTAGAAGGTGTTATCAATAACGAGCTTTATCGTATTGGTACGCCAGAGTTTGTGGCTGAAATTATTCAGCAGCCGCAACAAAATTTAGTATTACCTGATGATCATAAACTTTGGTTATTGCTCGCTAATCAAGAGGGAGCAGTCGCCTGGTTTGGTTTGGAAGATGAAGCTCGCCCAAGTGCGGCGCAAACCGTCCGCGAATTGCAAGATATGGGAATTGCTGTTGAATTATTAAGTGGCGATCAATCAGGCGCAGTTGCACAGCTCGCCAAACAATTGGGTATGAAGGAGTTTGTCGCTGGCGCAAAACCAGCCGATAAGTTAGCACAACTCAATATGGCGCAATTGCGCGGTGATAAAGTTTTGATGGTGGGCGATGGTATCAACGACGTTCCTGTGCTTGCGGGTGCAGATGTTTCGGTGGCTATGGCATCCGCATCTGATTTGGCGCAAACCCGTGCAGATACAGTATTGCTCAACAATCAGTTGACTCTTTTGCCCAAGGCAATTGAAATATCGCGGCGCACGCACAAGATTATCAAACAGAATTTAATGTTCTCGCTGAGTTACAATCTCGTTGCCTTACCACTTGCAGCTATGGGACATGTACCGCCATGGGCTGCGGCTATTGGTATGACTATGAGCTCGCTGATTGTGGTATTAAATGCGTTGCGCTTAAGCAAGTAGCCGATAAAAGTTGTTAATGCGTTTTAATTTTTGTATTTCTTCCGAGTAACTTAAATGGAAAGCCTCTACTTTCTTGTTCCTTGCGCATTAATCTTTATTGCGATTGCGGTAAAGGTTTTGTTTTGGGCAATCAATAATGGCCAGTACGACAATCTCGATACTGAAGCGCATCGTATTTTATTTGATAATGAAAAATCCAAAACGGCCGCAACTCAAAAGGATGTGTTTGAAACTGAAGAATTGTTAAAGCAGGATCAGCCGGAACAGAAAACAGAGCAACATAAATGATCGACCTCGCGATATTTTTTCCACTGTTTACGCTGGGTTTGGTGAGCAGCGCCCATTGCATCGGCATGTGCGGCGGGATTATGGGCGCCTTGACCATGGCCGTTCCCGCAGAAGCCAAAGCTAAACGAGGCATGATCCTCATCGCCTATAATCTGGGGCGGATTCTCAGCTATAGCCTTATGGGATTAGTGGCCGGTTTTTTTGCCGAACAATTTGCAGCTTTTGGTGGTGGCACACTATTGCGTTTAATTGCTGGCGCTTTACTCATTGCGATGGGTTTGTATTTGGCCGATTGGTGGCGTGGGTTGACCAAGCTGGAAACCCTGGGCCGGTATCTTTGGGTTTATCTGCAGCCGCTCGGAAAAGGGCTTGTGCCAGTAAATACTATTTCCAAGGCGTTGCTGCTTGGCGGCCTCTGGGGTTGGTTACCTTGCGGCTTGGTCTATGCGGCCCTAGCCACCGCCATGACGCAGCCTGCGCCTGTGTTGGCTGCGGGAGCCATGCTTGCTTTCGGGTTAGGCACCTTGCCTGCGGTCTTAGCTGCCGGTCTAGTCGCCCAGCAACTAGCCCGCATCCTGCAGAAACGTGGTATTCGTATAGGGCTTGCAATCATCATTATGCTGTTTGGTCTGTGGACCATATGGGGAAGTTTGGGGCATTCACATCTGCACCATAGTTCACAGGGCTCCGGTTCCCATGCGCCCCAGCATCAATCAACACAGCCTCATATCGATCATTCTTCAATGCATCACGGCGCGGATACGCCTCCCTCAACCTTGGAGCGCCAGCGCACGGATACCGAAACAAAAGTGGGTGACTATAAGGATTCAACATCCTCTTCGGCGGAGGCGAGTGAGTCACACGAGCACCATCACTAAACTTCACTCTTCACCGGGTTGGCGGACTATACTTAACTGAGATGTTTAACAGCATTTAAGGAATTTATGTTTCGATTTTTGTGTCAGTCTTGGTTGCCGAATACTCAAATGGATAAGGTACTTTGTGGTTGCATTGTATCGCTCGTTAGCATTTGTCTTTGGTCTAATGGAGCACTTGCACAGCAAGCTGCAACGGAAGTTGCCGCCGCAGAAAGCTGCCAAAGTTTTAATATAGATCCACGTGATATAGCTCATAATAAAACCTCTCGCGTGGAAGCAGCTGTCTTTGAGCCGCTGCAAGGTAAAACCATTCGCAATATTCGTTTTCATCAGATGAATGTATTCGATGAAACCAATCCCGATGAAAATAATCGCGTCTATCGTTTCCTGAATAGAATTCACATTAAAACACGCCCCAAAGTTGTTGCGTCGCAGCTTCTTTTTAAATCGGGTGACAAAATTAATCACCAGGCGATGGAAGAAACCGAGCGTAATTTGCGTACGCGTAAATATTTAACTAATGCTTTTGTGCTGCCAGAAAAAGTGTGCGGCGATAATGTTGATGTGGTTGTTATTACGCAAGACGCCTGGGCACTGGAGCCGCAAGTTAGTTTTAGCCATAAGTCGAGCGATAGCCAAACCGGATTCGCAATTAGCGATGGCAACGTATTTGGTACAGGTAACGCGTTTGAAATTGGTTATGAAGAAAATGATTTGCGCAACACCATTAGCTACGAATTTAGCAATCCTTACTTTTTAAATCGTCAGCTCGCAGTGCGCGCGCTCTATCAAGATTCATCCGATGGGAAAAGTACCTTATTGTCTGTCTCTCGCCCGTTCTACGCCTTGGATACACCTTGGGCAACTGGCGTGCAACTTTCAGATTTAGCGCAGGTAGACGAAATCAGGTCGCGTGGTGAAAAAGTAAACGCATTTCGCCATCAATCGATCAATAACGAAATTTATTTTGGTAAGGCGACAGATATAAATTCAAAATTTACCCAGCGCTGGTTAGTGGGATTTACGCAGGAAGAAGATAGTTTTTCCATTGATGAAGATACCAAACAACCCATTCCTGAACGGGACAAAGCGGTCTATCCTTGGATTGAATATCAGTATTTGCAAAACCAATACGGTGTATTTAAAAACCTCAACCAAATCCAGCGCCCTGAAGACGTTTCTGTAGGGCAGGTAGTAAAAATTCGTTTGGGTTTGGCCGGTAAAACCTTTGGCAATCCCGATGATGTACTGCGCTATAAAGCTGAATACACCAACATCATCGATTTTTCCGACACGCATTTACTAGAGTTTGAAGTCAAACTGGATGGTCGCCAGCATTTCAAATACGATAATCTGGATCCCACCATTCTCACCTCAGCAGTTGCCTATCATTACCTGGTTGATGAAAAGAATCGCTGGTATGCGCGCGCAGAATTTGGCATGGGCGAAAACCTTCCTCAATACAAAGAATTAACGGTAGGTGATATCACCGGGTTGCGCGGTTACCCAACGGATTATTTGCGTGGTGACAGGCGTTATGTGTTCACCCTGGAGCGTCGTTATTTTTCCGATCTACACATCTTCAACTTATTGCGGGTCGGTGGTGTAGTATTTGTAGATGTAGGTAAGGCTTGGGGCTTGCCAAATGAACCTCAATCCCCATTATTGTCTGATGTGGGCATAGGCTTGCGTTTAAGTTCTACCAAAGTGCGTATCGGTAATGTTATTCATGTTGATATAGCTATGCCAACCTCTGCTAAAGAAGGTATAGATAAGTACCAACTCACTATTGGTGCATTTCAAAAATTTTAAAAGAATCAGGTTAAGGGGATTGTGTTAATGCGTTTGCTACACACCATGTTGCGCGTGGGAAATTTAGAAAAATCGATTGAGTTTTACACGCAAGTGCTGGGCATGAAATTATTGCGCAAGCATGATTACCCCGATGGAAAATTTACGCTAGCGTTTGTTGGTTATGGTGATGAAGCAACCCACTCGGTCATAGAGCTCACTTATAATTATGGTGTAGAGTCCTATGACCTTGGCAAGGGCTATGGTCACATTGCATTAGGTTGCGAAGACGTTTACGCAACTTGCGATAAGATTCGTGCAGCGGGCGGAAAGATTGTGCGCGAGCCCGGGCCTATGATGCATGGCAAAACTATTCTCGCGTTTGTGGAAGATCCAGACGGATACAAAATTGAATTGCTGGGTATAAAGTAAACTTTAATTCCGGGAAAAGATGATGAAACTTATTGGAATGTTGGATTCACCTTATGTGCGTAGAACTGCAATTTCGTTGCGGGCCATGGGAATTTCATTTGATCATCAAGCTTTATCGGTATTCAATAATTTTGCGGAATTTCAAGCTATCAATCCGGTGGTGAAAGCGCCTACCTTCATATTTGACAGTGGTGAGGTGCTTATGGACTCCACCATTATTCTTCACTATGCGGAATCAGCCGTACCAGCATCTCGCCGTTTAATGCCAGCGAGTGGCGAAGAGTTCAGGTTGGCTTTGCAAATTATTGGTTTTGCTTTAGCGGCCTGTGAAAAGGCGGTGCAATGTGTATATGAAAAAAATTTGCGGCCAGTAGAAAAGCAACATCAACCCTGGATCGACCGAGTGAGTTTGCAATTAAAAGCAGCATGCGAAGGCTTGGAGCAAAAATTAACGACCAGTGAATATGAATTAGCTCCGGCTGTTTTAAACCAACCTTTTATTACCGCAGCAGTAGCCTGGCAATTTATTCAAAGTATGCTGCCCGATATTATTCCCGCTGCGGAATATCCGCGCTTACAAACCTTATCCAGCCATGCTGAAACTCTGCCAGAGTTTTTGGCGTTTCCTCCTATAGGCCCCGGTGTTGTTGCTCCCAATCCTTAAGAATCCCAGGCTTTTTTAGTAAATCTTTCAAGTGCTTTTTGCACACTTCAGGCTATTTCATGAGTCATTTATCACTCGCTCAATTGTCTTTTGATAATCGCTTTGTGCGTGAGCTGCCAGCAGATCCCATTATTGATAATTATCGCCGACAGGTGGCTGGAGCAGCGTATTCTTTTGTACAACCTACACAGGTTCGTGCTCCGCAATTGGTGTGTGCAGCCAGGGAAGCCGCCGATTTAATTGATCTGGATTATTCCCAATTAACATCAGATTTCTTCACTCAAGTATTTTCTGGCAATGCATTACTGGCGGGTATGCAGTCTCACGCTTGCTGTTACGGCGGTCATCAATTTGGCAATTGGGCAGGGCAGTTGGGTGATGGTCGCGCGATTAATTTAGGTGAAGTTAAAAATTCACGCGGCGAACATTGGACCCTGCAATTAAAAGGTGCGGGGCCCACACCTTATTCGCGCACGGCAGATGGGCTTGCAGTTTTGCGTTCATCGGTACGCGAATTTTTATGCAGCGAGGCCATGCACCACTTAGGTGTTCCTACTACACGCGCGTTGAGCTTGGTTTTGACGGGAGAGCAGGTGCGTCGCGATATGTTCTACGATGGAAATCCACAGCTTGAGCCGGGTGCAGTGGTGTGTCGCGTTGCGCAAAGTTTTACGCGTTTTGGAAATTTTGAAATTTGCTCGGCGCGTAACGATATTGAGCTGCTTAAAAAAATTGCCGATTTTACAATTCGAACCGACTTTCCGCATTTGTTGAACGAGCATGAAGACATAACCCGCGAGACTTATGTGCAATGGTTTGAAGAGGTTTGCACACGCACGGCCAGTATGATTGCGCACTGGATGCGAGTAGGTTTTGTGCACGGCGTAATGAATACCGACAACATGTCGATTTTGGGATTAACTATAGATTACGGTCCCTACGGTTGGCTGGAGGGCTATGACCCGGATTGGACCCCCAATACTACGGATGCCCAAGGGCGACGTTATAGATATATCAATCAACCGCAAGTTGCGCTGTGGAATCTCGCGCAGTTGGGCAATGCTATTTACCCCTTGATTGACGCTGTTGAACCTTTGCAAGAAGCCTTGAATAAATATCGCCACGCCTATTCGCAACAATGGCAAATAGATATGGCTAATAAACTGGGTTTACGCGCAGTTGCAGAGGAAGATGTTGGCTTGATCGATGAGTTGCACAAGGTGTTTGAATTAACCGAAACTGATATGACTATTTTTTATCGCTTGCTGGCAAACCTGGATTTGCCTCTGTTAACAAATGCTGATGATAAAGTGCTTATAGAAGGCATCAAACTAGCCTATTATGCCGAACCCTCGGCAGAATCTGCTGCGGCAATGGCAACTTGGTTGCGCAAGTATCTAACGCGAGTGCAGCAGGATTATATTGTGTATGGCGAAACTCATGAGCAACGCAAAGCGCGCATGAATAAAACAAATCCTAAATACGTTTTACGTAATTATCTGGCGCAACAAGCAATTGATAGAGCAACACAGGGGGACTTCAACGAGGTGCAACAGCTCTTGCAGTTGTTACGAAATCCTTACGATGAACAACCTGAACATGAACATTATTTTGCCAAGCGCCCCGAGTGGGCACGCACTAAAGCAGGTTGTTCCATGCTGTCGTGTAGTTCATAAAACACATCCATGTGTTTTACCCTACGGGCAGCTTCGCTGTGTAAATTGCTCCTGCAATTTGTCCTAGTTAGTTTCTGTGGTTTGTTTGTCAGCCACTATGCGGTGATTTCCTTAGTAATAGGTTTTTTAAATTTAATATTTAAACGGGTGCTTGAATGATTGGAGTGGTGGTTGGATTTTTATTGGGTTTTTTTATAACCCATAAATTTTTTGGTGCGCTATTTGGTGCTGCGCTGGGTTATTTTCTGTATGACAAAAACCGCAGTCCTCGTATTTCTGGCGCGCAGTTGCAGCAAGCGCAAGCATTATTTTTTAAAACTGTTTTTAATTTATTAGGCCATATTGCTAAAGCCGATGGTCATATTAGCGAAATGGAAGTAAAACTCACTGAAGCCTATATGGATAAAATGGGTTTGACTCCCGAGCACAAACGCGAGGCCATTCGTTTATTTAAAGAGGGCGCATCCGCAGAGTTCAGCTTGCAGGAGGCTTTAAATGCTTACCGCACTTTAGGTTCGCGCAGCCCCAATTTAAGCCAGATGTTATTGGTGTATTTAATCAACCTCGCCATGATTGATGGCGATCTTGATGCAAAAGAACGGGAAATTTTACAACAAGTTGCCGAGGGCATCGGTTTCTCACGCATCGCGTTTGAGCAACTCTTACGTATGGTGGGTGCACAAAATTCATTTGCCCAAAATCAACCACACAGGGCAAATGAATTGGCTTTGGCATATGAAGCTTTGGGTGTGAGTGCAGATGCCAGTGATTCGGATATTAAAAAAGCCTATCGCAAACTCATGAGTCAATATCACCCTGATAAGTTAATGGGACAAGGCTTGCCTGAAGACATGATCAAAGCCGCTACTGAACGCTCTCAGGAGATTCAGGCAGCTTATGATCTTATTAAAAAGTCTCGTGCTTAACTGATGCGTGCATAATGCGCCTGGATCGTTTTATTGAAAGCAGCCTTTCCTATTCGGCGCAAAAAGTGCGTGAGTTATTTTTACAGCGGCTGGTTTTGCTAAACGGTGTAGCGGTGTTAGAGGGGCGTGGCAGAATTAGTGAGTTTTGCCGTGTGGAGGTTGCAGGAAATATATTGCAAGCACGCGAAGCGGTTTACCTTATGCTCAACAAACCCCAAGGATGCGTAAGCGCAACGCGTGATACAAAAAATAAAACGGTTATTGATCTTATTGATTTTCCGGATAAAGAAAATCTGCATTTGGCTGGCCGCCTTGATTTTAATACCACGGGTTTGTTGTTGCTAACCAACGACGGCAAGTGGTCCCGCAAAATTACGCAACCTACGCAAAAAATTCCAAAAACCTATTTGGTGCAGACAAAAGACGTCATTAGCGCAGACTATGTACGCGTATTTGCCGAAGGGATTTATTTTAGTTTTGAAGATTTAACAACCTTGCCGGCGGAGCTGACTATTCTTTCCTCGCATTCCGCGCGGCTTACTATTTATGAGGGGCGTTATCATCAAATCAAACGCATGTTTGGTTTTTTCAATAATGAAGTGGTTGGGTTGCATAGGTTGTCTATGGGGGAAATTGTGCTTGATAAAAATTTGGCGGCGGGTGAGTATCGTTTACTTACAGCAGAAGAAATAAATTCTATTAATAGATAATCGTTATCCTCGGCTAGGTGTGACTCTTTTAAGATTAAATAATGTTACTTTCTTTAATGTTAATTTCTTTTCCGTTTAACTTTTTTGTTGTGATTTTTAGTTTCCGTTTTTGAATTAGGCTCAATAGCAATATTCCTTTTCAACAATCGCGCCATGCCGAAGGTCGATAATCCCCAAATAAGCATCAACACCACCAATAGTAGTACAGCAATAAACGCAAAAATATCCGGTGCTTTCATCAAGGTAGTCATCAGGGAATCTTCATAATAAAAAAACCACTGATGTCCTTCAGGAAATACCTTGGTGTGCAGCCAATAAAATACCTTGGTGCTACCCACGCTTAAAATAAATGTGCTGATTAAAAATATTCCGCCGCAGAATCCCAACACTATATCGCGGGGCGATGGGAATGACATTTTTTGTGCGTAGGCAAGCGTAAAAAAAATTATCCATAGTAATAAACCTATCCCGCCTGCTACATAAAACGCGTTAATTAAATGGCTCACATCCTGTAAATGAATAATTTCAGCCGTGTGCATTAAAGGAATATGCGTATTGTTAGGTAACTTGAAATAAATATCGGCCAAACCTTCGCCGTTGTGTTGTACCGCACGGGTAATTTGCGCAAATAACTCCCAATGCTCTTTCGGTTGTGTGAATTGAAAACCGTGAATGTGACGATTGAGCGGCGCATATTCAGCAATATGCTGATCCAGCTTGAGTAACTGATACCCCAGAGGATAAGCGAAGCTGAATTGCGCGAGTAAATGCCAGGCAAGGAGGGCAGTAGCCAATAGTTGCCCTACGAAAACGAATGGCCAAACGAGATACGGAGAAATTTGGTTAGTGCGCATAGCATCTTTTTATTTGGAAGAGGTGGGCAGCCTAGCGAGCTTAGAGGCCTAGCACAAGAGAAAGTGGCGTCTGCCAGCTGTTGTTTGGAAAGGTAAAAGCCGTGCAGAGTTTATTTATATGATTTATCATGTAGATGATAAACATAATGAGAGATTAAAACTATGAAAACATTATCTTCGCGGGTAGCGTCCCAGCTTTCGGCAGTTGTTGTAGGCATGCTTGTTCTTACCGCAAACGCGGCTCCAGATATAAATCGTGAACGCCTTTCGCTGGACCGCGGTTGGTTATTTCACCTTGGTGATATTCCCATGCCGGAAATCAAAGGCCATGGCGCCTCTTACGGTAATGCCAAAGCGGGTAATGCGCCTGGGCCAGCGGGTACAGAATATGACGATTCTGATTGGCGAAAATTGGATTTACCGCACGACTGGGCCGTTGAAGGGCCTTTTGATCCTAATGCCAATATTTCCCAAGGTTATCGCCCACGGGGAGCATCCTGGTACCGCCGTTATTTGCGCGTGGATGAAAGCGAGCGTGGCCGTCACTTTGAGTTGCAGTTTGACGCTATAGCGACTCATTCAACCATCTGGGTGAACGGTAATGTAGTCAGCCACAACTGGTCTGGCTACAACGCCAACTATGTCGATATCACTCCCTATTTGCGCTACGGCGATGCCATGAACACTATCTCTATCAAAGCCGATGCAAATCCTATGGAAGGCTGGTGGTACGAGGGCGCGGGTATTTATCGCCACGCATGGTTAGTTAAATCCAACCCGGTTCATGTGGTGACCGATGGCGTGCATGCGGCTCCACGTAAAGCGGCGGGTGATAATAATTGGGAAATCCCCGTTGAAGTAACTTTGGATAACAGCGGCAAAGTAGCTGCCGATGTCACCGTAGAGGTCAATGTCTTTGATCCCTCTGGCAAACAAGTTGCCAAACAACGCCAAGGGGTAAGTGTGCCTATATTCACGCCTACAGTTGTCAAACTGCCCGTTGCAATTAGTAACCCGGCCATTTGGTCGTTGGAACAAACCAATCTCTACCGCGTGACTACCCAGGTATTTTCGCAAGGTAAAAAGATTGACGAGACCTCACTTAACACCGGTTTCCGCACCATTCGTTTTGATGCGCAACAGGGATTCTTCCTGAATGATAAACACACGAAGTTGCAAGGCGTTTGTATCCATCAGGATCACGCTGGTGTTGGTGTTGCGGTGCCCGATTCAATTTGGGAATACCGCTTGCGTCGTTTGAAAGAGCTGGGCGTTAATGCCATTCGCTTCTCGCACAATGCGCCTGCATCTGAAGTGCTGGATTTGGTAGATCGTATGGGCTTTGTGGTCATGGACGAAAACCGCAACTTCAATCCATCGCCCGATTACATGAAGCAATTAGAGTGGATGGTTCGCCGCGACCGCCACCACCCCGGCATTATTTTATGGTCTGTGTTTAATGAAGAGCCTGTGCAAGGTACAGAGGTGGGCTACGAGATGGTTCGCCGCATGAGCTCTGCGGTAAAAGCCTTGGATGATACTCGTCCGGTTACAGCGGCCATGAACGGAGGATTCTTTACCGACTTGAACGTGTCGCACGCGGTTGATGTGTTGGGCGCAAATTACCAGGTGCCTGATTATGATCGATTCCACAGCGCCCGCCCTGATGTGCCTTTTACCAGTTCAGAAGATACATCTGCGTTTATGACGCGCGGCGAATACACCACGGACAAAAGCAAAAACCTTATCGCCAGTTACGACGATGATTTTGCGCTTTGGGGCAACAGCCACCGCGATGCATGGCAAGCCATTGATACTCGCGCCTATGTTGCCGGCGGTTTTGTATGGACAGGTTTTGATTACCGCGGCGAGCCAACACCTAATGAATGGCCTTCAGTCAGTTCAGTGTTCGGCATTATGGATTTAAACGGTTTTGCAAAAGATGCTTACTACATTCATCAAGTGCAATGGATTAAAGATCGCCCGCTTGTTTACATCGCGCCGCATTGGAATTGGGCAGGAAAACAAGGGCAAGAAATTCGCGTGATGGTGATGGCAAATGTTGAGCGTGTAAAACTCTTATTGAATGGCCGCGAACTTGGCGAGCAAAAAGTTGATAACTATCGCATGAACTTTTTTAAGGTTGCTTATGAACCCGGCAAGCTGGAAGCTATTGGTTACAATGGCGACAAAGAAGTAGCGCGTGCAAGTGTAGAAACCACCGGCAAAGCGGTTGCGTTGGAATTAATTCCTGACCGCAAAAGTTTGGCCGGTGATGGGCGTGATGCAATGCCAATAACAGTTCGTGCGCTGGACGCAAAAGGCCGTGCTGTACCTATTGATAATTCTGAGGTGACATTTGAAATTTCCGGTGCTGGCAAATCCATCGGCCACGGCAATGGCGATCCCAATTCGCATGAAGATGAAAAAGGTAAAACGCGTAAGCTCTTTAATGGTCTTGCGCAACTTATCGTTCAATCTAACTTTCCAGAACTGCGAGGGGAATCCAAAGGCGAAATTAAAATTTCTGCACGCGCTCCCGGTTTAAAAACAGCGCGCGTCAGCATTCCCGTTAAAGCTGTAGCAGCTGTTCCTTATGTTGCAGAATCTATAGCACCCTTGACCTACTTAACGGATTGGCGAGTGTCACCTGCAAGCGCAGAGCGTTTAAATCCAACGCAAGTTTTAGCAGACAACGACATGAACACTTGGGGCTGGGGCCAACCGCCCATGATGAATATGCCGGGCAATATCAAAGACGGTAAATACCGTTTGTATCGCACGCATTTTACTCCACGTAAAAATCTGGCAAATGGAAACGGAAAAATTCATTTTTATAGCATCACCGGTAAAGCAGAGATTTGGTTAAACGGCGTCATGATTGCCAAAAAAGATAAATTCGCTTCGGGCGAATTAAATCTTGATTTACCCGCAGGAGAGGGGCGTCGCCAACTTAACGTACTTGTTGAAGGCGAAGGTGATAACAAAGCCGGTGTTGATGGTAATGTAGTGATAGAGCCTAAGAAGTAAACTCACTATCGAGTAATAAAAAAGGCGAACCATTATGTTCGCCTTTTTTATTTTAAAATGTTCAGCTGGCTTAGTTCCTTCATGCCTGATTCTGTCCAGTTATCAAAGGTTGTGAGCAAAGGAATTACCGCTGCGCGCGGAAGAGAGGATCTTATTCTTGTTACTGATTTTTCTAACGATAGTCGATCAGGATTGATGACAATCCAGACTGATTCACCGATGGGTAAATTGTCTTCCTCCAGCTTTATGCTGTGTAGAAAGAACCGATCTGACTCGCATTCGAAAGACATACCAACGATTACAAAAACTCGGCTCCAAAGTATGCCATTGAAAATTCGATTGGATTCTGGCGTTATTTTTCGTTCTTGGAAAGAGTCTGATTCGAGTAAGAATGTGCTGCTAAAATTCTGATCTCGTCGAGGTTCGATAGTCCCGTTTAGGTGAAAGACGTGACTATTCGAGAGCCAGTTCGGTAGCGCATCCAGGTTAAGCTTTAAAACTTCCCGTTGAAGCAAATAATCCCAATTTGTGGTTGCAAAAAGATTTTTCCAGCAGGGTGTTGTTCGCTCTTTTAGTTCACTCAAAAAAAACTGAATTTTTTCTGTGTTAACGTCCTTGTCCATCTCAATTGTTAATTGCTTTTTAATTTCCTCTATAACTATATCTCTAGGCTTCGCATTTAAAGATGCTGGTACTGTCCATCGGAGTCCGCAACTAATAGAAAGACCTCTTCCGAAGATCCAGACTAGCGTTTTAATATTTTGGTCCATGGGCTATTTATGCAACCTTCAGAAGGCATTCTGTTAGTTCGGTGTGTTATCCGGATACCAAGGATAACTCCACACTTCGCTCAAGCGTTTATCTTTTGTTTTAATAAACAAGCGCATATCCACTACGTTGCTGCCTTCAGGTTCAATCTTGAAAGACACGCGGTAGGATTTTCCATTGGGCAATTTACTTACTTGCAAATCGCTTAGCTTGCCAGCGTTTTTAATAAGATCTGCTTGGACTTGTGTGCCCGCAGGTAACTTATCCAACTCTCCGCCCTGAAAATCAATTGCAAATTGGCGTTTGCTTTTGGGTGGCGGATTGGATTGGGCAGCGACAGCACCCCAGCCAGTTTTTGTGCGCAATACTTTTGCCAAAGGTTGATCAGGAATGTCAGCGTCGTAAGTAAAGAGTGTGTATTTAAATTCACGTTCTTCGCCCGACCTCATGCTTTGCTCTGGCACCCAGTAGGCAACCATGTTGTCGTTGGCTTCGCTGTCCGATGGGATTTCCACTAGTTCGAGGCGGCCTTTGCCGAATGGCACATCGGGCTTCACCCACACGCTCGGGCGCTTTTCGTATTTAGCTTCGGTGTCTAAATAATTTTCAAAATTGCGATCACGTTGCAACAATCCAAATGCCTGCGGGCTGTTGTCGCTAAGCGATGAAACGTGTAGCGCGCGGTGATTTGTCAGTGGACGCCAAATCCATTCACCGGAAGATGTTTGCATTAGCAATCCGTCGGAGTTGTGAACCTCGGGGCGGAAATCATCAAACTTATATTTGTTTACGCTGTTCTCGCCATACAAAAACATACTGGTTAAAGGTGCAACGCCCAGCTTTTTAATATCTTTGCGTGCATATAAACGTGCAGTCACTTTCACCTGATTTTTTGCGCCGGGGTACATATCAAAACGATAAGCGCCTGCGATAGATGGGCTATCAAGCAGCGCATAAATAACAACATGGTTTTCTGAAGGCGTTGGCTTCAATAACCAAAATTCGCGGAAGCTGGGAAATTCTTCACCAGAAGATTCTGCGGTATCTATCGCAAGACCGCGACCAGAAATTCCATAGGCTTGATTCGGGCCCACCATGCGAAAATAACTTGCGCCACTGAATGCAAAAAATTCATCTTTGTAATTCACATTATTGAGTGGGTAGTGCAAACGAAAAGCTGCAAAGCCAATATCTTTTGGTGCTATACCAGCAAGGCTTGCAGCTGGGCCTTCGTAATTAAAATATTCCTGCTTGAATTGCAAAATGGAATCGCCGTTGTTGGTTGCCATATGCAAAATTTTCGGCTCCCTGGAAATATAACCGGCGTGAAAAAGTTGCACTTCAAACAAAGCTTCGTTGCGCCAGAGCGATGCTTCAGGGCGGAAGCGAATGGACCTGTATTGATCGTAATCCATCTTGGCGAGCGCTTCAGGAATATTGGCAACCACAGGTTTGTAATTTTCTTTTGCCAATAATTTTGCGCGGGAGCTAATAGCATCAAATAATCCGGGTTGTGATATTTCGGAACCGGATGTAGGTGTATTAGGCGTTGCGCCAAAGCTGTAAATGGCACCAAAAGTTGCGATAAAAAATGTCGATAAGAGACCCGTGGTGCGCAGGATGTTTTTAGGGGAGAACCTGTTAGGTTTAAAACCAGGCTCTGATTGAGGCAAGCGAATCATCCGCGTTCTCCGTACGAATACTTATAGTCGTTGTGTTTTAATAGGTTTGGTGCTGGCCAGGTCTTTAATGCTAGGCTTGAGCTATGAGCGCACCAAAATCGGCGCATTATAATCGATTCTTTGCGGGGTGGGGCTGGAGTCTTCAAGCCATATTCGCTAGGGCGCAACTATTTAGCAAAACTATGTTTGAGCAAAAACTATGTTTGAGCAAAAACTATGTGAGTAAAACTCATGCAGCAAAAAATTAAATCCCTCTTCATCCTCAATAAACCCAGTCGCCCATGGCATGTGGCTTTGGTGGCGACTATTGGTATGACAATACCCGCGCTACTGGGGGTGTATTTTGAGCAGATGGCGAACGCAATTTTGGCTTGTGTGGGAACTATGGTGATTCTCTATATACCACGCACATCGATTCCGCACCGGATGGTTACTCTTGCGGTCTGCTCCTTCGGTATTGTGGCGTGTTTTACTTTAGGCTTGGGCGCAGGATTTAATATTTCTATCGCAGCAATAATGTTGGTGGCGACCACCATGCTGGTTGATTTTATTTGCCGATATTACGCCATACCTGCACCGGGAAATTTTTTCTTTGTTTTCCTTGCCGCTTTGGGTTGTACATTACCCTTTAATCTTGAATTAATTCCCGCGCGCGTAGGTCTGGTTGCACTTGGCTGTATGCTTTCGTGCCTGATCGCATTTTTCTATAGTTTGTGTGTAAATTTGCCTGCACCTAACCCTGTTGCGGCTACTGAAAAAAATATTGCGCGTTTGTTTTTACAATCAGCAGTTATAGGTTTTTTTGTTGGCGGATCTTATTTGCTGGCAGAAATAATTGGATTGCAAAAACCCTATTGGGTCCCTATTTCCTGCGCGGCCATCATGCAGGGCGCAAATTTTACGCTGGTGTGGCAAAGGAATATTCACCGGGTTGCGGGAACTGTATTAGGCATGGGGCTGGCTTGGTGTATTTTTTCGCAATCCTTACAGGGTTGGTCTTTCGCGTTAGCTATTATTCTTTTATTTTTTATTGTCGAACTGCTGGTGGTTCATCACTATGGCTTGGCGGTAATTTTTATCACACCGCTGACATTGTTATTGGCCGAGGGCTCTGCCTCACGCACTCTGCATGAATCTTTGGTTGTTACTCGTTTGGGCGATATAGCACTTGGCAGCGCAATTGGTTTCGTTGGCGGCTGGGTAATGCATCACCCCAAAATCCTGTTGGCTCCCGAAAGCTTGCTCAATAAATATTTCAAAGCTAAAGATCAACACTAATCAATCTAATTCAGTAAAACATTACAAGCGTCATTAGCTTTTTGAATTCTCGTTTAGCTACACTAGCTCATTTTTACTTCAGCCATTTTTATTATTGCGAGTAGGCCATGTCTGTAGAACTTTCCCCGTCGCGCGAGCGCATTATGTTATTCACGCTCATGGCGTTGCAATTCACCATGATTGTGGATTTTATGATTATGATGCCGCTTTCGTCGCAGCTTATGGCGGTGTTTGCAATTCAGCCCGGTCAATTCGGTCTGTTGGTTTCGTCTTACTCTATTGCAGCTGGCGTTTCTTCTTTGCTGGCTTCTTCATTAGGTGACCGATTTGATCGTCGCAACGCATTGCTGGTGTCCTACATTGGTTTGTTGGTGGCAACCCTTGCATGTGCTTACTCTAATTCCTACCATGTTTTATTAGCTGCACGAATTATTGCAGGATTTTTTGGCGGTGTTTTAAGTTCAATTGTGCTGGCGATTGTTGGCGATGTATTTCCTCCGCAAAAGCGTGGCAAGGCAATGGGAATTGTAATGCTCGCGTTCTCACTGGCTGCAATTGCAGGTGTGCCCTTGGGATTATTTATTTCCAACCATTATTCATGGCAAACACCGTTTAGTTTTATAACTTACGCAGGAATTATTGTATTAATTGTTGCTTATAAGGTGGTGCCAAATGTACGTGGACATTTAGATCAGCCCCACGTCAATTTTTTTAGAAGTTATGTTGAGTTATTTCGAATTCCCAATCACTGGTGGGCGTTTGCAACTTCATGTCTGGTGATGTTTGCGGGCTTTATGGTTATTCCTTACATTGCACCTACTATGGTTTCAAATACCGGCATGACTGATCACGAGCTGCCTTATATTTATTTGTGCGGTGGTTTGGCAACTTTGTTTACGCGTCCTGTCATTGGTCGTATGACGGACAAGCATAAACATTGGAAAGTTTTGGCAGTGACAACATTCCTGAGCTTTATCCCAATTATTTTAGTGACCCAAACTTTGCAGACCGCGTTTGTTTGGCAATTGGTTTTTGCAACATTATTTTTTGTTTTTGTGAGTGGTCGGTTTATTCCTACATCTGCATTGATCACAGCATCTTGTGAGTCGCGTTTTCGCGGGCGAGTTATGGCTTTTAGCTCGGCAGTTCAAAATTTGGGTTCTGGCTTTGCGGCTTTAATTGCGGGGGCGATTATGACTAAAGCACCCACTGGTGAAATTTTGCATTATGAATTAGTTGGCTACATTGCGTGCTTGGTAAGTTTGATTGGTGTTTACACCGCCACCAAAGTTAAAGCAATTAGTTAGTGGGTTTGTAAAAGCTGTACAAAATTTCACATTTACAATTAGTTAAATGTGCGCCTCAATCAACAGGTGAGTGGTAATATTCGCGTTATCAGCTAGCTTTATAGGGCCGGTAAAACGAGTGAGGTTTAAGCATGTTACCCAATCCTGATTTATGTAAAAGTATTGTTGTTCTGGCGCTGGCAGGTCTGTTGTCAGCTTGTGGCGGTGGGGTAGATGACCCCACGCCATCTACCAATTCATCTACTGCAAGTTCGGTTTTATCCAGTGGTTCTTCATCGGTTGCGTCCTCTATTTCGTCTGCTTCTTCGGTGCAATCTTCCACGAGCTCATCGAGTTCAAAATCGTCCCAGGTTTCAACATCAATCTCATCAGTCTCATCGAGCACGAGTGATTTAACGATTGGCACAGTTGTCAGTCCGGGCGGTACTATAAAGCCTTCCGGAACTGTTAGTTTAACGCCCGGCAAAACCCAGGTCTTTTCGTTTGTCGCCGAGAGTGGTTATAAATTGGCATCTGCAACAGGTTGCGGTGCTGTGGTTGCGGCAGACACGATTACAACTGCAGCGGTGAACAGCAACTGCCTGCTCAGCATCTCCTTTACAAAAACCAATTCGTTGGCGGATCAATTAAAACTCACCGACACAGGTTTGATCCGGTGTATTGATACCTATGAGGCGGATGCCAAACAAGCTGTGGCTGCCACTGCAATTACCAGCCTGAGTTGCAACAATCCATTCCAAACGGTGAGTTCTATTAGCGAGCTTACCAAGCTACCTAATCTGCAATCTTTATCCTTGGCGGGAAATCGTTTGTCAGGTTCGGTAGATTTTTCAATTCTGCCAAAATTAACGGCGCTAAATGTCAGTAAGAATTCATTGCAGTCGGTGGATGTCTCAAAAAACACTCTACTGACTTCTTTGGATTTAAGCGAAAACTTATTGACCCAAGTTGATGTGGCTTCTTTAGTTTCGTTAACGCAGCTGAACCTTGCCCGCAATCAAATTGCCAGTGTTGATGTGAGCAAAAATATTTTGCTCACACAATTAGATGTGAGCGATAACAAGCTCACGCAATTAAATGTAAATGCGCTGACTAAACTATGGGATCTCAATGCATCGCGCAATAAATTAACAACACTCGATACAACTAAAAATACTGCGTTGACCCGCTTGAATTTGGGCTGGAACACTATTTTACCGCTCAGCCTAACCCACCTTACCAATTTGCAGTTTTTGAATATTGCCGGTATGGGACTGGTGGATGTTGATGTGAGTAAGAACACCCAGCTCAATGAATTGCTGATTATGGAAAACAATTTGATTGCCTTGAATTTATCAGCGCAAACTCAATTGGAATCTTTGCAAGCTTATAAAAACAAGTTGATTAGTTTGGATTTGTCCAAGAACGTCAATTTAACCAACTTGATTTTAACGGACAATTTTTTAACAACACTGGATTTGAGCAAATTAACGAAATTGCAAATTCTATGGGCCAGCTACAATAATTTGGTGAGCCTTGATGTGCTTGCCAATAAAAAGTTGGAATGGCTATACGCACCGGAAAACAGCATGGTCAGCATCAGTGGGTTAGAAGCTATTGAAAATAAAGACGTCACTATTGATATCAGCCACAATAAATTTAGCGATCCTGTAAAAGCCTATTTAATAAATTTGTTAAATGTACAAGGCTATGAATTCTTATCCTTCTAATTTTAAGATCTAACTTAATAAAAGCCTGTAAATAAAAAAAGCCCCGAGATCGGGGCTTTTTTATTTAGGCTAAAAGTTTTTCCAAGGTTTTTTCGTAAATGCTCGTAAGCTTATTTAAATCGTCCGCGCTAATATATTCATTGACTTTATGAATGGTGGCGTTGATAGGGCCAAGCTCTACTACTTGGGCTCCCGTAGGTGCGATAAAGCGACCATCAGAAGTACCTCCAGACGTTGAAAGCTCTGTATCCAAACCTGTCTCTGATTTAATTGCATCTACCACAGCGTTGACTAAATCGCCGCGCGGAGTAAGGAAAGGCTGGCCGCTTAAAATCCATTTTAATTCATATTGAAGTTTATATTTATTTAAAATGGCTTCAGTGCGTTCACGCAAAATTTGCTCAGTAAGCTCGGTTGAAAAGCGAAAATTAAAAACAACCTCAACTTCACCGGGAATTACGTTGGTAGCGCCTGTGCCACCATTAATATTTGAAACCTGGAAGCTGGTGGCAGGAAAAAATTCGTTGCCATTGTCCCAATGCTCTGCTGTCAGTTCTGCTAGTGCAGGAGCGAGTTTATGAATGGGGTTATCGGCAAGATGCGGATAAGCGACGTGACCTTGGATACCCTTCACTTTTAAAATAGCGCCGAGCGAACCGCGGCGACCGTTTTTAATGACATCGCCAACTACATTTGTACTTGATGGTTCCCCCACGATACACCAGTTCATTTTAGTGTTGCGCGCTTCCAGCCATTCAACAACTTTTACCGTACCGTTTATTGACGGGCCTTCTTCGTCACTGGTAATTAAAAATGCAATGCGGCCTTTATGGTTTGGATGTTTTGCAACAAAATTTTCGCAGGCTATTACCATGCTTGCGAGTGAGCCTTTCATATCGGCAGCGCCACGGCCGTGCAACATGCCATCAATAATTTTTGGTTCAAAGGGTGGGTTGTTCCAATTAGCTTCCGGACCAGTAGGTACAACATCTGTGTGGCCAGCAAAAGCGAGAATCGGCCCCTGGGTGCCGCGAACAGCCCAAAAATTATCGACCTCGCCAAAACGTAAACGCTCTGTTTTAAAACCTATAGCTTCCAGTCGTTTAATCATCATTTCCTGACAGCCATCGTCCTCTGGTGTGACTGAGCGGCAGCGAATGAGATCTATAGCGAGTTGTAAAGTAGGGGTGTTCATGTAGAAATCCAGCGGTGAATAAAGATGTCGCGATTCTACAGGGTTGTTAGTTGCTGCTCCAGCGAGTTAGTTCAAGCTCAGAGCCAAGCGAATATTTTTTATGGAATAAATGAGAAATGAGGCAGCGCGGCTGGCTGTATTAGCGGCTCGCACTGTCACTTGAGGTTATGGTTCTTGTCAGGAATGCCTGTGTTAATTGCGGTAGTTCCTTTTCCAACCATTTGCTCATGCCAATTTCATCGTCCAGCGCTGCTTCACAAATATGTTTTACATCTGCGTCGCCGTAAAAATCCGCCGCTGAACTCAACACGCTATATGAACTTATTGCGACGTGAGTGAAAATGTACAGCGTCATAGCTCCTTTGATGACTTCGTCGCTCATGGCAGTTCCTACTAAATTTTGTCCCGTCGCCATAATTTTTGCGCCCAGATCTTTTATTGCCGAAGTATCGCCACCCAAACGTTCAATACTGTTGCGCACGCTAACCTGATGGCTACGTGTTGCTTCAAGGTGAGCCTGAATTGCAGCTTTAAGTTCTACGTAATGTTCAATGCGCTCAAACTGGCCTTTTAACAGCGTTTCCATTTGGTTTTCCATGGCGTGCGCGTCACGAAGCCAGTCTACTAAATGTTCATTTGTTTCAGTTTTCATAAGTACCTCGGCAATAAAAAATGCGAATGCATCCGTGATTTGGTTTAAATATTCAGTTTAAATATTCAGGTTTTTAAATATAGCGATGTGGTTAGACGAAACACATTAGTTTAAGAATTTCAATTTTCTTCTAACCATGCGTCATTCCAACCCTCATACCATTCGTTACGCCAGCTGAAGTTAACTTTTACAAAAGGATTAAGGGAGGACGGCTCGCCTGATCTATAGGCAGCCAAACCTAATTGGTAAGCATCGCTTTTTTCTGAATCAAAATTGTATTGGCTCATCCTTTCTCTCTCTCTTTCTTTCGCTCTCAAAGCCTTGGGGTTTTTTGACTTTTTATCGTCAGCTTAGTTGTGGTCTAGTTGTAAAAAATTGCAGTGTTTAGAATTAAATGGACTGGGCGGAATTCCTTTTCCGCCTGATGGCATTTATTCAGACTTTCGTCCGCCACCGTGGCTATTTTCGCCACCTTTTTTACCAGCCTCAGAAGCGCGTTCGGGGTCGTTTTTAAAGTTACCGCCGCTCACGCTGCCGCCTTTCTTGCCGGCCTCAGAAGCGCGTGCTGGATCTTGAGCAAAACCTCTACCACCTTTATTTGTAGCCATTTTGTAACCCTCGTATTAATGGATAAACATATGTGCTTTTGGCACAACTTCTAGCGCGCTTTGTTGGTAAAAGCGCTATTTATTTTTTAAAATATTTGAAGTTGACTTCAAAAATTTTAAAAAAATAAATACGTTAAATTTGTTGCATATCAATGTTTCGATTACACCAAAATTTTTATATTAAATTTCATACATTTATGAGCTTCGCTTTGCTGTTTTGTCTATAAAATATATTTTATTTTACGCGGCTAATTTTTGAAATCTTAGTGTGTAGGTTATGCTCCCTGGTCACAACCATCTGTTCGCTAACCAACTAAAAAGTTCGATAAAAAATTATTTATGTTTCGTTTATTTTTTTTAAATTAAAAATATTTGTTTATGTTTCGGTTAGATTTTTATTTACCGAATTTATTTATTTTGGTCAACTAGTTTTGCAAATAAAAAAACCGCCGTGTGGCGGTTTAATTGTTTTTGCATGCTAATTTTTTTTGTTTGCGATTTAAGATTATGGCTATGCTTGTAAGGATTGCCACGCCAATAATTACCTTTTTTACAACTGCATCAGGGTTGTGTTTCCAGGCTGCTTTTGTTCCTCGCTCTTTTAAAATATTTGGTGCATATCCTTTTCTCAAATCGCTGCCAAAACCTTCGAGGACATTGACTCTGTCTGCTAAAAGAAGGGCCAACCAATGAATAATTTTCCCTTCGCTGTATTTGAAAGCAAAGCGACGAATGGTTCCGCTTAAGCCAGACGGTGGTGATGCAGTTCCGAAAGTTGCTGTTAAATTCGGCCGTTCGTTCGAATGCAGTACTTCGGTAGTAACAGCTTGTAGCGAAGGGCGCTGCCAGTCATGGTTTTTAGTGCTTTCCTTATGGCGCTGACGCATGGGAAACGTGGGGTCATTTTTCGAATTTGCATCTATAGCCCAGCCCCTAATCTGTGATCTATCTTTTGAATAAGGCTCATTTTGGATGCGCGACTCATCATCAAGTGATGAAGCAATATCAGTGATATTTTTCATGATGTGTTTCTCTCTGTTCAGTTGAAGAGTGATTAATGGGAGAGGTGATCAACACCGGCTTAATGCATTCATCCAGCTTGTCTGAAAAAATTCGATAGGCGTCTGCAACTTCTTCAAGCGGAATTCGGTGTGTAATTAATTTTTTAGGTTCGAGAATGCCGTTTTGTACGTGCTCAATAAGTTTAGGTAGGAGACGTTTGACAGATGCTTGATTTGCGCGAATGGTAATGCCTTTATTAAGCACATTACCTATAGGAATAAAATTACCAGTAGGGCCATATACGCCGACAATAGATACTACGCCGCCTTTTTTAACCGAATTAATTGCCCAGCTAAGTGCCGTTGGAGAACCTGCCTGCAGTAATAACTTTCTACCCGTTATGCTTTGTATTGCACTACCCGTTGCTTCGGCACCCACAGCGTCAATGCAAACATCTGCACCTAAATAATCCGTTATTTTTTTTATAAATAGCACCGGGTCTTTCATCGAACGGAAGTTGTAAACCTCGCACTGCGCGTAATTTTTCGCAAACTCAAGTCGGTAATCTAATTCATCAATAACAATGACGCGCCCTGCGCCAAATAACCAGGAGCATTTGGCAGCCATAATGCCGATGGGACCCGCGCCAAAAACGACAACTGTATCGCCAATTTGTATGCCGCCCATCTCCGCCGCTTGATAGCCTGTGGGTACGACATCTGTTAATAAAACAGCGTCGTCCAAATCCATACCGGGAGGAATTACGGTTGGGCCCACGTCGGCGTAAGGCACGCGCACATATTCAGCTTGTCCACCGTCGTATCCACCTGCTGTATGGGAATAACCAAAAATGCCGCCAACAGCTGTGGCCTGTGGATTTGATTCGTGACAATTTCCAAATAAGCCTTGCCTACAAAAAATACATTTGCCGCAGGCGATATTAAAAGGCACTAGAGCGTGATCACCTACTTGTAGTTTTTTTACCTCTGATCCGATTTCTGTTACCACACCGGTAAATTCGTGGCCGAAGGTTGTTCCCACTCGGGTGTCGGGAACGTTGCCGTTATATAAATGCAAATCAGATCCGCAGATACAAGATCGTGTGACTTTTACAATTGCATCTTCAGGGTGAAGAATTTCAGGCATGGGTTTTTGATCCGCCCGCACTCTTCCCGGCCCTCTATAATTCATTGCAAGCATATAAATTCTCCTGTTCCGGTTGAGAAGCGACACACAGTGAAAAAGAGATAATGAAAATAAAACACTTTGATTGCTGTGTAAGTACGGGAGCTTACCTAGGGAGAAAAAATATATTTATGAGATGATAAAAAATTTAGGACAGGAATGCTGATACACGCGAAAGTACAAGCGAAACATAAACGGACGTTTAAATAATTATGTAAGCGAAGCTTAATTCGAGGTGGTTTGATACTTTTTATATTGGCTTGGTGTGAGTCCGGTTTTTTCTTTAAATACTTTATAAAAACTGTTGCGATTGTTAAAGCCTGAGCGATAAGCAATGTCGGCAATAGTGAGTTCATTTTCATTGGTGGCAAGAAAATTTAGTGATTCCTGATAGCGGAGATCATTTAAAAAATCATAGAAGCTAGTGTTCTTGTGGATATTTAATAATTCCGAAAGCTGATGACTGGTAACACCTAATAGCGATGCCAGTTTTGGCAGGGAAATATCTTCATCCAAATGAGGTTTATGATTTTTTACCAGTTCCTGTAATTGTTCATCAAGTTGCCTGGCGGCTTCGGGGCTGAGTTCAATACTACGCAAATGAGGCTTGGTTTCTGGCTTGGGTTCTTCTTGCGGTTTTATCTCGTGGAAGAAAACATCCGGTTGATAAAGTGAAAAAAGAGCAATGGTGTTAACAAAAATTGCTACCAAACTTGCGATAGCAGCCAAGGCAGTAAAAGAAGGAAATTGGCCGCGCAAAAGACTGGTAAAAACACCGACATCAACCAGCATGATGAAACTTAAACTGCCTACTAAATAAATTAGCCAATAATAGCTTGTGTTTTTGAATTGTGTGGTCAGCTTTAATAAGCGCAGGCGTTCGGCTTTTAACAAATAGATTGCATAGCCCAGGTAACTAAATATGTGCACGAATAATAGCGTTACCATCACAGGTAAGCTAATGATCTTTAAATGCAGAAGGTCATGCATAAAAAATAATGCGAAAGGCAAGGCTTGAAGTAAATAACTTAAACGGCCTATGGGCCTCAACAAAATATGCCGGATTAAGGCCACCATTATGGGGCCGTAGCACCAGGTTAATTTGTGGGCCAAGGTTGCTATCCAATGTGTAGGTTGGCTATTCACTAAACCAAGGTACGCATTAAGGGGCGGCGCTAACAACAAAATAATAAAAATCAAAATTGTATTTTTAACCTGACGATCTCCGCGTCGGCTAATTAACAAATTTAAGCAAGTCCAGCAGCCCAGGCTAAATGAAAATATAAACCAGACTTTGATTAATTCGATATGTGTTTGCGTCATCTTATACTTCTGCAAATAGGGCTATTGGTAACCCAATAGCCCAAAAAATATTTTACTTATTTGGGAATACATCAAAAGTTCCGGAGAATAAAATCAAGCCATCTCCAAAGTTTTGAAACCATTTTCCTGAGCTGCTGGTTTCAAAGGTGTACACCATGGTGTAAGGAAAAGTGAAAAACTCGCTCACTTGGGTAACTTCTTCCACAGCAGTATTGGCAGATACTTTGGTGTATTTGTAAGTTCCCGTAGAGTTTACCGTACCTGGGCCAAAACCTTTAAAAACCATAGTGCCATCCGCTGCATAAGTTTGTAGAACCAGACCTGCCATTGGGTAGACCCCAGCAGGTAAATCAGATTTGGTGGCTTTGATTATTAAGGCCACATTGCTGTCTGCTTTTGCAGCAAGAGCTAAATGTTGTTCGGCAGGCAAATTGGATGGCTCCAATGTAAAACTCCCTGACAACTTCAGTTGCCCATTTCCAAAATCCTCTTCCCATTTGCCACTGGTGGACGTTTCAAACGTATATTTTATGGTGGATGGCGTGTTATTGACTGAAGTATTTATTAATTTCTCTGTAGCTGTATTAGGCCCAGTGCGTTGGTATTTATAGGTGCCATTAAATGCTAATTGATTATCGGGCACTATGCCTTTCAAGGTTCCGGTGCCTTGGGCGGTAAATTTACCGTCCTTTTTATAACGTTTTACCACTACACCTTTGTAGGGATAACCATCGGTAAGGGTAGTTGTAGTTTTTTCAATCTGGAAGACCAGATCTGCACCGGCCAGACTAGTTGGAGCATCCAAGCCCAGGCAGTTTTTTAAATCATTCAAGCCATTGTGGGCGCTAACCGCGCTGCATCCCACAATAAACAGCGTGCCAACCAGCAGCTTTAATTTAACTAAAGTATTCATCGCTAATTCCTTTGGGTTAATCAGAGTGTAGAGACCTGTGCCGAAGAGTCGGCGAAGCGATTCTCAAACAATGAAGATTAAAACCCGTGTGTTTCCATCCAAAATGACAAGCGACGGATGAAAAAAAGGGCTCATTAGGAGCCCAAGGTTGAAATTAGTGACTGGTATTGCTGATAGGAATTTTACGCGTGTTGCTCTGCAGAGCTTGCAACGGTTTTTTAGGCAGATAAATTTCGAGCACGCCATTTGTTAAGGTCGCACGGATTTTCTCTGTATCGCTGTCATCTGGAAGGGCGAGCAGTCGCTGAAATTCGCCATAGCTGCGCTCAATCCGATAATACTGACGCTCCTTGGTCTCTTTTTCCTCAGACTTTTTGCCGCGCACACTTAAGGTATTGTTTTGATTAAGTTCTAAAGTTACGTCTTCTTCTGTCAGCCCAGGGACTTCAAGGCTGATGTGATACTGTTGCGCATCACTTGCGATATTGAGTTGCGGGCGAAAACCAAGGTTGTGAAAAAAACCGTCTTCACGCCCAAGCGCTGAATCAGAAAGACTAGATGCAAACCACGGCAAGCTTCTAAACGTTTGGTCGAATAAGCGCTCTACCTCCTGGTGCAGATGTAGTATGGGGTGATTGATCTGTTTTAAAGATTGCTGTGGCGCTGTATTACGCTTAATGGGAATAGTGGATTCACCGGATGAATCTTCATGCTTAAACCAATTCCAGGGAACTAATTGTTGCAGGTTCATATATGGCCTCCCCTAAATGATTGAAGAGGCGACGGTGTTGCACCGTCGCCAATCAGGTTACGCAGCTTTTGCGTTCTCGCCTTTGTGCTCAAGAATATTTCCCTCGGTATTGATCGCGATGGTTTTAGGTTTCATCGCTTCGGGAATTTCTCGCACGAGGCTAATCGACAAAAGGCCGTTATTAAGTTGGGCACCAACTACCTCCACATGATCGGCCAAATTAAATTTGCGCTCGAAAGTGCGAGTGGCAATGCCTTGATACAGATACTTGCGCTCTTCTTTTGCGTCGGATTTTTTACCGCGCACAGTCAGTACGCCTTTTTCTACCTGAATATCCAATTCCTCACGTTCAAAGCCGGCCACCGCTAAGGTAATACCGTAACGGTTTTCGCCATTAACTTCGATGTTGTAAGGTGGATAGCCTACAGACGACTGGTCAGAACGAAGGGCTGTGTCCAGCAAGTTGCCTAAACGGTCAAAGCCGATGCTGCTGCGATACAGGGGGGTTAAATCAATCGTATTCATAATATATCCTCCTAAAGAAGCGATAAAAAATAAAGACAATTATGCGACAGTTCCCAATGGACACTTGCCGCGGATTTTATTTGTGGTTTCCAAACTGAATTTTCAAGGCTGATCTTTAAAACAAGTTTTTATTTGCAGGAATTATTTTTATAAAAAATAATTTTAAAAAGCGGAAATAAAAAAGCCAGGCGTTTGCCTGGCTTCTGATTACTCGGCTGCTAAACCGACATAAACTTCGTGCACATCGTCATCGTCATCAATAGCGGCAAGGAAAGCCTCAACTTCATCCAATGCTTCACCCGATAGGCTCACAGGATTTTTTGGACGATAGCCAATTTTTGCAGATTCAACAGTAAAACCCTGATCCGGTAATGCTTTTTGTACAATATCCAAATCAGTAATGTCGGTGATGAATGTTGCGCTGCCGTCTTCGTTTGCTTCAAAGTCTTGCGCACCGGCTTCGATAGCAGCCATTTCAACGTCAGCATCTTTATTGGTTGGTGTAGCTTCAATCATGCCAACGTGTTCAAAATCCCATGACACAGAACCTGAAGCGCCTAATTGGCCTTTACGGAATAAGCCGCGAATGTTGGAGATGGTGCGGTTAACGTTATCAGTCAAGCATTCAACAATTACCGGAACCTGATGGGGTGCAAAACCTTCGTAAACCACTTTTTCGTAGCTCACTCCACCATCTAATTGGCCTGAACCTTTTTTGATGGCGCGTTCAAGCGTCTCGCGTGTCATGGAGGCTTTTTTGGCTTGTACAATCGCCAAACGTAAGCGCGGGTTCATATCCGGATCTGCGCCATTACGTGCAGCAATCATGATTTCTTTGGTGAGTTTGGTAAACAACTTACCTTTTGCACTGGCCGCCGCTTCGCGACCTTTGGCTTTCCATTGAGCGCCCATAATTTTTATCTCGCGTTAATGTTTAAATTTTTGCGAGCAACGGGGCTCGCGCTATAAATACTGAAAATTAATTTTTGTGCAGTGCGGTATTTAATTGCAGTGCACTTTTATTGGTAACAACTTCTACGCGGCCGCTAATAGAATTACGACGGAACACCAGATCAGATACGTTTGCCAGTTCACGCGCTTTTACGGTTTTAACTTCTGCGCCTGCATCGTCTAATACAACGACTTTGGTACCGGCGGTAATGTACAAGCCCGATTCAACTTTGCAGCGATCACCCAGTGGGATACCGGTGCCCGCGTTTGCGCCGATCAATGATTCTTTGCCAATAGAAATAACTATATTACCACCGCCCGACAGGGTTCCCATAGTGGAGCTGCCGCCGCCCAAGTCAGAGCCTGCGCCAACGAATACACCTGCTGAAATTCTGCCTTCAATCATCGCAGGGCCTTCGGTACCGGCATTAAAGTTTACAAAACCTTCATGCATGATGGTGGTGCCTTCACCCAGATAAGCGCCTAAACGCACGCGTGCTGTGTGGGCGACACGCACTCCTTTTGGAACAACATAGTTGGTCATTTTGGGGAATTTATCCACACAGGATACCTCCAGCTCTTCGCCGTTCAAACGCGCTTGCAATTGTGCTGCAGGCAATTCGTTGACGTCGATAGCGCCTTTGTTGGTCCATGCAACGTTTGGCAAGACGCCGAAAATTCCAGCGAGCACAGTGTTGTGTGGTTTCACCAAACGGTGCGACAGTAGGTGTAATTTTAAATAAGCTTCCGGCACAGACGCTGGGTTGGTATCAGTAGCAATCAAAGTTACCACCAAAGGACGTTTGCTGTTAATTAAGGTTTTTGCGAGCGCTGCTTGTTCTGCATTTACACCTTCAAGTGCCTGCGCAATTTCACCTGCTTGAGTATTAGTAATTGCAATGGCTTGATTACCTTCGCTATAACCGACCACTTTGGCGATTGCATTGCTTAATTCTGCTGAAGGATTTAATTGCGGTGCGGCATAAAAAACTTCCAGCCATTCACCTTTTGAATTTTGTGTGCCTATCCCCAAGCCAAGTGCGTATAAAGTTGTCATGATATTTCCTAGTAATAACTAATTAAAAATTTTTGCGTATTCTGTGTCTTTAAAACCGAGATGTTTTTGAAGTGCGGTTTCAAGTAGCGGTCGCTTGATCAGCGTTGGATTTTCTACAATCACTGCGACTGCATTTTTCTCGTCAAAATTAGTTTTGACACTTTCGTCTAATTCTTTCCAGGTTGTGCTGCGTTTGTTCACCAGCTTTTCTAAACCGATTTCGGTTATCCAGTTTTTTACCTGATCTTTATCCAAGCCATCGACACGGAAATCGTGAAAGCGATAATCCACATTATTTTTCGCCAGCCAGTCACGCGCTTTCTTTACGGTGTCGCAGTTTTTAATGCCGTATAAAGTAGTCATAGGTTTAAATAACTTAAGGTTTCAACACGATTTTAGGTTTTTTTCTATTGGGATAAGTTGTTGTACATATCCCGCATACAGTGCCATCGCAACCGCGCGCCGAGCAATGTTCGCGACCATAATAAATAATTTGCAAGTGCAACGCATTCCAGCTTTCTTTTGGAAACAAACGCTTTAAATCTTTTTCAGTTTGCGTCACATTTTTACCGTTTGTTAAACCCCAACGCTGCGCCAATCGATGAATATGCGTGTCTACTGGAAATGCTGGGTGCCCAAACGCCTGGCTCATCACAACGCTTGCTGTTTTATGACCCACTCCCGGCAAGCGCTCCAACGCATCCCAGTCGTCTGGAACTTTTCCATCATGTTCATTCACCAATATTTGCGATAGCACGGAAATCGCTTTTGATTTCTGCGGAGATAATCCGCAAGGGCGAATAATTTCCTGAATTTTTTCTACAGGCACCTTCGCCATGTCGTAAGGATTATCGGCGAGTTTAAATAGCGCCGGAGTCACCGTATTTACGCGAGCGTCTGTGCATTGTGCAGAAAGCAACACTGCAATGAGCAGGGTGTATGCATCTTTATGCTCAAGCGGAATTGGCGGATTGGGATAAAGCTCTTGAAGTTTTTCCCGAATGTAATCCGCACGCCCTTGCTTGGATAACTTTTGCAATTCTGTCATAGCGATTGTACAAATGCCTTAATGCGTTTTGCTGCTTCAATGCATTCGGCCAAGGGTGCGACTAATGCAAGGCGAACATAATCCTCGCCTGGGTTAATATCCTTGGCTTCACGGGCTAAATAACTTCCCGGCAAAACGGTTACTTTTTGCGATTCAAATAATTTTTGCGCAAACAATTCGCCTTTGATGGGCGTTTTCGGCCACAAATAAAAACTCGCATCAGGCTTTTTTACATCCAAAACATCGCTGAGGATATTTAATACCGCATCAAATTTTTGGCGATAGGCTTCGCGATTTTCTATTACGTGAGTTTCGTCTTGCCATGCGGCAACACTGGCTAATTGCGTTGGGACCGGCATAGCGCAACCGTGATAGGTGCGGTATAGCAAAAAATTTTCAAGGATTTTTGCATCGCCACCCACAAAGCCTGAGCGCAAACCAGGCAGGTTGGAGCGTTTGGATAAACTATGAAAAACCACACAGCGTGCAAAATCATCGCGGCCCAATTCAGCGCAGGCTTGCAATAAACCAGCGGGCGGATTTTTCTCATCAAAATAAAGCTCTGAATAGCACTCATCAGATGCAATAACAAAATCGTATTTATCAGCGAGCGCAATCAACTCTTTTAATTGTGCAGAACTCATCACTGCGCCCGTGGGGTTGCCGGGTGAGCAAATAAATAATAACTGTGTGCGCTCCCAAATCGCAGCGGGCACGGCGGCAAAATCAGGAATGAAATTGTTTTCTGGTGTGCAGTTTAAAAAATGAGGCTCTGCACCGGATAAAATCGCCGCGCCTTCGTAAATTTGATAGAAAGGGTTGGGGGATACAATAACGGGGTTTGGTTTGGTTCGATCCACAATGGCTTGTGCAAATGCAAAAAGTGCTTCGCGTGTGCCGTTCACAGGTAGAACATGTTTGTCGGCTGTGAAACTTCCGCTATTTAAGTTGAAACGTTTGCATGCCCAACTGGCAATTGCCTCACGCAACTCCGGAATGCCCTTGGTTGTCGGGTAATTGGATAACTTATTAAGGTTGCTAATTAATGTTTGCAACACAAAGGCTGGCGGTTCATGTTTTGGCTCGCCAATAGATAACATAATATCGCTTAATTCTTTTGGCGCTGACACTGCTGCTTTTAATGCGGCAAGCTTTTCAAAAGGGTAGGGGTGCAATAAGTTTAAATCTTGGTTCATGTTGTAATCGTTTCTATAATTGGTTTGCAAGCAGGTGTTATTAGTGCAAATCCACGCGCTTATCTAATTGTTCGCGAATTTCGCGTTGTAAATTTTCAGCAATCTCAGTATCTACTAGTGGTTTGCCCTGACCATCCACAATAAAGAAAATATCTTCCACTCGCTCGCCGAGAGTCGCAATTTTGGCGTTGAGGAGTTGAATTTCAAATTGCATAAATATGCGGCCAATACATGCGAGCAGGCCGGGACGATCCGGTGATATCACTTCAAGCACGCTACATTTGCGCACAGTGTCGTGACTTAAACTGGTGCGCGTCGGCATGGCAAAATATTTCAGGCGACGCGGGGTGCGACGGCTAATGACTTCTGAATAGTTCTCTGCTAACCGCAATTCTTCCTGCAGTGTCTGCTGGATTTTTTTCAAAAGCGTTGGATTACTGCCGAGGGGCTTGCCATCCTGATTGAGTACAAAAAATGTATCTATGGTATAACCGGAATTAGAGCTGTAAATTTTTGCGTCCTGGATGCTGAGGCTCAAATGATCCAGCGCAGAGGCCGCAGCGACAAACACATGCTTTTGGTTTTTGGTGCGAATAAAAATTTGTGTTGCACCTGCAAGCTCGCGGTTAGTTGTTTTTTTAATTAAAATGAGTGGATCATCGTTGGTATGACCTGCGATAGCTTCTGTATGCCACGTAATATCCGCCACGCTTTCACGCAAAAAATAATCTTCACCCATATCGCGCCAGAACTCCCAGATTTGGGCTTCGGTCAATTTGTTGCGGCCAAGTTTGCGAATGGCTGCTTGCTGCGTTTCTTCTATCAATTCCTGTTTGTCGATATTATTTTCCAGGCCGCGGCGCAATGCACGTTTGGTTTCCATATAGAGTTGACGCATCAAGCTGGCGCGCCAGGTGTTCCATAATTCTTTATTGGTGCCATTGATATCGGCAACTGTCAGTGCAAATAAATAATCCAGATGCATTTGGTCGCCAACAATCAACGCAAAGTTGCGAATAACATCCGGGTCGGACAAATCTTGTTTTTGCGAAACAGAAGACATTAATAAATGTTTTTCAACCAACCAGGATACCAAGCGAGTTTCGCGTGCAGAAACGCCATGGCGTTTGCAAAAAGCTTCGGCATCCACAGCGCCAAGCGTTGAGTGGTCTCCACCGCGGCCCTTGCCTATATCGTGATAAAGGCCTGCCATGTACAGCAAATCCAGGCGTGGCAGGCGCGTCATAATATGCGCGGAAATGGGGAACTCTTCTTTAGCGCTGGGCAGCAAAAAGTTACACATGTTCTGCACAACTTTTAATGTGTGCGCATCAACTGTGTAGATGTGAAATAAATCGTGTTGCATTTGGCCGGTAACCTGGCCGAATTCAGGCAGATACAAACCAAGAATGCCGTAACGCAGCATACGCTTGAGTTGTTCTACCAAGCCGCCGGGATATTGCAACAATTTAACAAACAGCTGAGTGTTCTTGGGGTCGTTACGGAAATTGTCATCGATAAGATGACGGCTTTCGCGCACCAAGCGAATTGTCGATGCACGCACGCCAACAATTTTAGGGTTTTGCGCCATAAGCACAAACATTTCAATCAGTGCCGATGGATTTTCTTCGAACACATAAGTGTGTGTGGCTTCAATATAATTGTCGCGCAACTGGAAACGTTCGTTGACCGCAGTAACGCTTTTGCATTTTCCTTTTTGCAAAATAGCTTCCGATAAAAATTGCAAAAGCACATCGTTAAGTTCGCGCAGTGCGAGCACGGTGCGGTAATACTTATGCATAAATTGCTCAACGGCGAGAGAGCCTTGCTCATCCTCAAAGCCAAATAATTTGGCAAGCTCCCGTTGGTAATCAAACATTAAACGCTCTTCCGGGCGTTTGGCTACCATGTGCAAACCGTAGCGCACGCGCCACAAATATTCTTCGCCGGTGTAAAGCAGGGAGAATTCTTCTTCGGTAAAAAAACCTTTACCTTCCAGCTGTTTTAAGGTGCGAACTTGAAAGTAACGTTTGGCGACCCAGCTGATGGTTTGAATATCGCGCAGCCCGCCGGGGGCATTTTTAATATTGGGTTCGAGATTGTATTCGGTGTCGTTATATTTTTTGTGGCGGGCGATTTGTTCATCCCATTTTGCACGAAAAAAAGTATCTGCTGGCCAAATATTATTGGGTGAAGATTGTTGCAACAACTCGTGACGTAGTGATTGGTCGCCCACTAGCGTGCGCGATTCCATGATGTTGGTAGCAACGGTTATATCGTTGCGGGCAATTTCAATGCATTGCTTCACAGTGCGCACGCTGCTGCCAATTTCGAGTTTGATATCCCACAGGAAGGTAAAGAATTGCCCGATATTTTCTTCGCAGTCGGCGAGCACTTCCGGGCGGTGCAAAATTAATAAATCTATATCAGATGCAGGATGCAATTCACCACGGCCGTAACCACCAACAGCTTCGAGGCTAATGCTTTCTGGCCACTCAAATTTGTGCCACGCGTAATGCAAAATACAATCGATAAATAAAGCGCGCTCATAAACCAATGTGCGAATATCTTCGCCTTCCACAAAACGGCGATTGAATTGCATGTTAGCGGCGTTGATTGCATCTTTAAAAACGGTGATGTGCGGTTGCTCCGCCAAAGCGCGTCTAAACCGGCTTTGGTCGAAGAAAAATAAGGGCCGCTCAAAATAGGGCACCGCAGTCATCAACATAGTTTGCTATCCGAATGTATTCCGAAAAGACGGCACATCAGTGATGCTGATGTGCGTGAGGGAATTGATTAAAGCTTTTCGTCTTTGCGCGCTGTTAAAACTTCTACACCTGTGGCGGTTACTACCATGGTATGTTCCCACTGGGCAGAGAGGCGACCGTCTTTGGTTTCTACCGTCCAGCCATCGCTTTTTAATTTGGTTTGCGGTTTGCCGGCATTAATCATTGGCTCAATCGTAAACGCCATACCTTCTTTTAACGCCATGCCGGTGCCGGGGCGACCGTAGTGCAAAATTTGTGGTTCTTCGTGAAAAATTTTGCCGATGCCATGACCGCAATATTCACGTACAACAGAATAATAATTTCCCTCGGCATGTTGCTGAATTACGTGGCCGATATCCCCCAGAGTGCAACCAGGTTTCACCAGGGCAATTGCTTTGTACATGGCTTCTTGTGTGACTTGCACCAAGCGCTCAGCGTGAGGAGCGGGAGTGCCCACAAAATACATGGCACTGGTGTCGCCGTGGAAACCTTCGTAAATTACTGTCACGTCGATGTTAATGATATCGCCGTTTTTGAGCACTTTTTTGTCGGATGGAATGCCGTGACAAACAACCTGATTGACCGATGTGCAAATGGATTTTGGAAAGCCGCGGTAACCCAGGCAGGCGGGGATGGCTTTTTGAACATTCACAATGTGGTCGTGACAAAGCTTGTCCAGCTCGGCGGTGGTAACACCGGGCTGTACGTGAGCACCGATCATTTCCAATACCTCGGCAGCCATTCGGCCAGCGACGCGCATTTTTTCGATATCGGCAGGAGTTTTAATAGTAACGGACATGAATCTTGATGGTCTCGGGTAATAATAACGATGGGGCATTCTAAACGATTTGCGCACCGTTTGACTAAGGCCAAAATCAATACTTGCCATAGTTTTAGCCATAAAAAAGCCCCTTGTGAAAAAGGGGCTTTTTTATGGCGGATTTAATCCTATTTTAGCGAGCGCGAATTACCGAAAGCGCGTGAATAACGCCACGCAACTCAGCCAAGCCTTTCATTCTTCCTGCAAATGAATAACCGGGGTTGATGCCAGTTTTACCAATTTCATCGCCCATCAGATGGCCGTGATCAGGGCGCATGGCGATTTTTGGCAAGTTGCTACCCGCTTTGTCGCGGCGGGCTTCTTCATCCAACAGGGCGTCGATCAAACCAACCATATCGTTGTCGCCGTCCAAATGGTCTGACTCATAGAAAGAACCATCATCCTCACGCTTGATGTTGCGCAAATGAACGAAGTAAATGCGCTCGCCAAACTCGCGTGCCATGCCGACCAAATCATTATCGCAGCGCGCGCCGTATGAGCCTGCGCAAAGGGTTAGGCCGTTGGCGGGGCTTGGTGCAGCGTTGAGTAAGGCGCGAGCGTCGTCAGCGGTAGATACAACGCGGGGCAAACCGAACAGAGAGAATGGCGGGTCGTCGGGGTGAATCGCCATACGCACGCCAACTTCTTCGGCGACAGGGATGATTTCACGCAGGAAGGCAAATAGATTGGCGCGCATGCCTTCATTACCCATTTTAATAAACAAGTCGATAGCAGCACGAATGCCTTCACGGTCGTAAGAGCCTTCACCGCCGGGCAAACCGGCAATGATGTTCTTTTCCAGCAAGGATTTTTCTTCCTCGCTCATCGCATCCAGGCGGGCTTTCGCCTTGGCAAGCACCTCTGGTTGATAGTCTTTTTCGGCCCCGGGGCGTTGCAGCATATAAACGTCATAAGCGGCGAAATCACTCATTTCAAAACGCAGTGCTTGTGCTTTGTTGGGCAAGGTATAGCTGAGGTTGGTGCGCGTCCAGTCAACTACGGGCATAAAGTTGTAGCAGACATCGTAAACGCCAGCGGCAGCCACATTGCGAATGGATTGCTTGTAGTTTTCGATTAACTGTTGGTAATCACCCGTGCGGGTTTTGATGTCGTTATGGAGTGGGATACTTTCGATCACAGCCCATTCAAGTCCATGGTCTTCAATGAGTTTTTTGCGCTCCAGTATATCAGCCATGGGCCACACCGCACCTGTCGGGATGTGGTGCAGGGAAGTCACAATGCCAGTCGCGCCGGCTTGAGCGATATGTTGCAGGGATACAGAATCTTTAGGGCCAAACCAGCGCCAGGTTTCTTTCATAACGGAAGGCTCGCGAGTTGATATAGTAATACTTGTCTATAAGCTTAACTAGTATACAAGTTGTTTTGGGGTTTGATCCAGTATTTCTTTGGGCATTAAAATGGTTAAAAGGTTTTACTGCTGTGGCTTTTGTGGTATAAAGCGCGCCTCTTTTTTGGCATATCGCCTTTAAGAGATTAACTTTAACGTCACACACATATCGACACGCGACATCTGGGTGCTCTTAGTTACGCGCAATTGCGCAAGCGAAAGGGTTGATTAGCGGGGTATGTGGAGGCCTAACCCAATACATTTAGGAAATACCAAAATGCCACAAGTAAGCATGCGCGACATGTTGTCCGCCGGTGTCCACTTCGGTCACCAAACCCGTTACTGGAACCCAAAGATGGGCAAGTACATCTTCGGTGCGCGCAACAAGATTCATATCATCAACCTTGAGCACACTGTGCCTGCGTTCAACGAAGCTTTGGCTTTAGTTCAACAAATGGCGTCTCAAAAGAAAAAAATTCTGTTTGTTGGTACCAAGCGCGCTGCGCAAAAAACCGTTAAAGAACAAGCTGAACGCGCTGGCCAACCATTCGTTAGCCACCGTTGGTTAGGCGGTATGTTGACCAACTACAAAACCATCCGTGCTTCTATCCGTCGTTTGCAAGAACTGACTACCCAAAGCCAGGATGGTACTTTCGCTAAATTGACCAAAAAAGAAGCTTTAATGCGCTCACGCGACATGGAAAAGCTTGAGCGTTCAATTGGTGGTATCAAAAACATCAATGGTCTGCCAGATGCATTGTTCATCATTGACGTTGACCACGAGCGTATTGCAATTCAAGAAGCTAACAAGCTTGGCATTCCTGTTATCGGTGTAGTGGATACCAACAGCAACCCGGAAGGCGTTGACTATGTTATCCCAGGTAACGACGACGCCATCCGCGCAATCAAGTTATACGCTGCTGCAGTAGCTGATGCTTGTTTGGAAGGTTCCAAGTCTGTATCTGCTGTACCAAACAAAGACGAATACGTAGCGGCTGAAGGTAGCGCTGAATAATTCAGCCACCTTTCGCTTTAGGCCATATGGCTAGCTAAACGTAAGAAGGGGGCATTGCCCCCTTTTTGTATCGCAGCCCTTTAGCTTTTATTAAAAGTTTAACTTTAAAGAGGAAATAATCATGGCAGCTGTTACTCCTGCACTCGTAAAAGAACTGCGCGACCGTACTGGTTTGGGCATGATGGAATGTAAAAAAGCACTTGGCGAAGCTGATGGCGACGTGGAGTTGGCGATTGAAAACCTGCGTAAAGTATCTGGTTTGAAGGCTGCTAAAAAAGAAGGCCGTACTGCTGCTGATGGCGTTGTTGCCGTTAAAGTTGCTGCTGACAACAGTTACGCTGTTGCAGTGGAGGTTAACTCAGAAACTGACTTCGTTGCACGCGATGCAGGCTTCCTTGCTTTCGTAAACTCTGTGGTAGAAAAAGCTTTCGCTACTAAAGAAACCGACGTAGCTAAATTGACTGCTGGTGAGTTGGAAACAGCTCGTGAAGCATTGGTTCAAAAAATCGGTGAGAAAATCAGTGTTCGTCGCGTTAGCCTTGTTGAAGGTGGTGTGGTGAGCGGCTACTTGCACTTGAACAGCCGTATCGCGGTATTGGTTCAATTGGAAGGCGGTAACGACGAAATTGGTAAAGACATCGCTATGCACGTAGCTGCTGTTAACCCAGTAGTTGTTAGCTCTGATCAAATGTCTCCAGAAGTTGTTGAGAAAGAAAAAGAAATCATTCGTGCTCAACCAGATATGGCTGGCAAACCAGCTGAAATCGTTGAGAAGATGATTGTTGGCCGTATCAACAAGTTCCTGAAAGAAAGCAGCTTGGTTGACCAACCTTTCGTTAAGAACCCGGAGTTGACTGTTGCTCAGCACGCAAAAACTGCAGGCGCAACTGTTAAGAGCTTTGTGCGTTTGGAAGTAGGTGAAGGCATCGAGAAAGAAGTTGTAGATTTCGCTGCTGAAGTTGCTGCCCAAGTTGCCGCTACCAAGGGCTAAATCTTTCTTCGAAAGACACTCAAAACCCGCACAGGGTAACTTGTGCGGGTTTTTTTTATGGCATTAAAAATTGATTGGCTTGTGTTCTATGTGCGGCGGGCTAAGCTGGTTTTGTCAAAAAAAATATTTATGGAGCTGTTATGAAAAAATTTGGAATTGCTTGTGCGTTTATTTGCTTGTCTGCCTCTGCGTTGGCAGATGGTTTTTATGTTGCGGCGGATCTTGGGCAAGTTAAGTGGGATTTTGATGTGGCGACGACTGATAAGACTTCCTTGGCCGTCGCAGGAGGTTATAAGTTCTCGCTACCGTTTAAGGACACTATGGCGGTCGAGCTAGGTTATCGCCAATTAGGTGTTCATAACGACAAGGATGCTTTGTATGCATATCGCAGCGAATTTAATGCGCTGCAATTGTCGGTGATTGCGAGCCACTCTTTTTCACCGCAGCTAAGCGCATATGGCCGCTTGGGTGTTGCGCAATTGGATATTGATTGGCGAGCTACTCGTATAGGAGCGCCTAATATTATTAATAAAGAATCCGTTACTAAGGACCGTGTATTTTACGGTGTTGGGGCGCGTTACACGTTTAGCGAGAAATTATCTGCGCGTCTGGAGTATTCATATTTGAATTGGGAAGATGTGCGTTTTACGGGTCCGAGTTTGGGGCTTGAGTACAGTTTTTAAAGCTGGTCAGCCCCTGAGATAAAAAAGCCGCTCAAGTTAATTTGCGCGGCTTTATTTATTTCTTGCTGTGGGTAAATGAATAATTCACCGGCTTGTTTTCTTTTGTTGGCTGGTTAAGCTAGGCTTAGTGAATATTAAATAGCGTATATACAAAGGAAGCGTAGAGTTAATGCAAAATAATAATAGTTGGCAAGTTATCGCAGAGGGAGTTATTGAAAGTCATGGAGCAAAAGAATCCATAGTCATAGCAGTATCAAAAACCTTTCGCATTGATGGATCTAAAGCACAGCAGTTGTTGGATGGAAAAGTGCGCACTATCAAGAAAAATATTCCGCGTTCGCAGGCAGAAAAATACCGTTCAATACTTATTGAATTAGGAGTCAAAGCAAGTATTCGGCAAATGCCGGATGTTGTTGCCCCTGTTTCTCCTATATCTTCGCCTGCTTCCGCTCCTTCAACGAATTCTCTTGCAGGTTTGACATTAGAGCCTATGGTGGAGTCTCTGCAAGTCGATGATCCCGCTATCGCTCCAGTCGTTACTCCAATTGCTATTCAGGGTTTTATAACCTGCCCCAAATGTCACACTAAGCAAAAGCCAGCTGATGAGTGTAAAGAATGCGGCGTTATTATTGCGCGCTACCGGCAGAAGGTGAATGAAGCACAAGATGCGCTACAAGACGTGCCTGATGATCATGAGCCGCCACACGGACTTTCTTTTTTAAATAGCTTACCAAAAATATATCTAGCTATTGCTGCAGTTATTGTTTTTATCGGTTGGAAATTTTTTTTGGATTCCGGAGATTATTTGCCTGTTGGAAATAATAGCCATGCCGTTGCACAAAGAGGTGCATTGACAGAATCTTTTAGTAAGCCTCATACGGATTTGCAGCATTTGCGGAGTCTGGTGGAGAGTGAGCGTTACGCTGAGGCTGAAAAAATCGTCCAGGAATTACAAGATAAAGTTCTTATCGATATTCTTTGGGAGGAAACCTATCAGGATACTTTGGATGGCATATCCGCTGAAAATAAATTTTCACTCGCATCTTTAAATGATTGGATTTCACAATCTGGTTCTGCTATTGCTTATTTGGCTCGCGGTGCTTACTTCGTTACCGAAGGAATTAATGCTCGCGGAAAACGTTTTGCTAAAGACACCACGCAAGAGCAATTTGCCAAGGAGGAAGAGCTTCATGAGTTGGGCATTAAAGATTTGCATAAAGCTCTGGTGTTGGACCCGCAATTATTTCCTGCATACACTTTTTTATTAATGACGGCGAGTTCTGCCACAGACACGTCTAAGGATTGGATGGATAAAGCTGCCAGAATTGCACCTGGGGGGTATTATTTTCGCTACCAATATCTACGAAGCTTGATGCCGAAATGGGGAGGTTCTTACGCCGAGATGAATGAATTTGCTGATTCGCTTGAATCCTTAGGTGATAAAAATCCGCGCTTATGGTTATTAAAAGGTTTTGCGTTGGCAGAAGAGGCGCACACAGCAATGCATGCTGATAAGTTTAATAAAGCTATAAGTTTGTATAGCGAGGCGTTGCAGTTTGGTATCGCAAGGGATTGGTTGACTAAGCGCGCTTATGCATTGGAAATGGAAGGTGAAGATAAAAAAGCCTTGGCCGATATTAACCTCGTGTTGGAAATTTATAGAACGTCCAACAACGCGGAGCAACTGCGAATGAAAGCGCATCTTGAGCAGAAGTTGTAATGGCTTACTCAATTTTTAGGCATAATAAAGCTTCTGAAATTATCAGGCTGGGGTTGGTCATAGGAATTGTGTAGATAAAGAATGTTGCGCTCTTTCAGTTTTGCGAACGGTACATCTTCGCGTTGGTGTGCTGTAACTAAAGCCTAATTTCTGTTAAAAAGAAATACGAAACCCGTGTTGGGTATGTGCTGGGAAGGCTTGCGTTTTGCTGTCCCAAGTCTTGAGCTTTGAATAAAGCTTTCGGTTGGATTTTAATGTAAAAAAACCGCAGTGGCTTATTTAAGCACTGCGGTTTTTTTATCGTTAGCGGTTTAGTTTAATCTTAATGGGCGGCGATAGCACACAAAAAAGAAGCCTAATAATGCCAGCAGCCATGATGAAGGTTCCGGCACTTTCACTCCTTGCCCAATGTCAATTTGTTTTCCGGTGGTTTCGTATGCCCAGTCAACAACTGTTAGGGTCGCACCCCGACCGTCAAAGTTTTGAAAATTGTCTACCTTGAGTTGAATCCAACCATAAAGGTATCCGAAGGAGGCGTTGGATTCGAAGCTATTAAGCATTATTCCCGCGTACGCGGTTCCGTTCTTAAACATACCCCAATCAAATCCGTTTAAAGAGTCGAAATACCAAAGTATTTCTGTGCCTGAGCCAAAGCTACCGTCCATTACGCCACCATTGGTGTAGCTTTGAGCGATACCGAGTTGGGACTTGTAGGCTAGGGTTACTTCGCTGCCAGGCCAAGCAGTGCTGGCGCCGAATGTTCGTTCAGGACCAGAGTTTCCTAAATCGAACTGAATGTTGTCCCAAGTACCGGAGGCATCATTTGCCAGATCTATTGAATAATTTGAGATCGATAGCTCTGTGGGGGCGGTAAAAGAAATATTTTTTATTCCTGAGTAGATGATACTTGCGAACGATGAGGAAGATAAAAAGCTCAAAAGAAGAATGCTGATTTTTAACATGGGGTTCTGCGTAAGTCTGTATTTATAGAATTCCATTTTATGATCCTGATAGGTTTTCGAGTGTCTGCCAACACTTGTTGGCGGCCAATTGTTCATCATTCAAGGTGATTTAACAACTGTTTTACTGTAGCTCTTGGAGTATTAAAAAATGGGCGTATCAGCGCAAACCGGTGTTTTTCTGGTAAACTGCGCCGATTTTTTTGCACTCTGGCTAAATTGCCGGAAGAACCCGCTAACTCATTGTTTGGAGAGCATTTATGTCTAGCCCAAGGGATAAAAAGTACAAGCGCATCTTGTTGAAGTTGAGTGGTGAAGAGTTGATGGGTACAGAGGGATTCGGTATCGACCCTAAAGTGCTCGACAAAATGGCGCTGGAAATTGGTCAGTTGGTGGGGATAGGCGTACAAGTAGGTTTGGTGATCGGCGGCGGCAACCTGTTCCGCGGCTCGCAATTAAGTGCGGCTGGCTTGGATCGCGTCACTGGCGACCATATGGGCATGCTGGCAACCGTAATGAATGCTTTGGCAATGCGCGATGCTCTTGAGCGCTCCAACATCTCCTCTCGTGTAATGTCTGCAATTCCTATGAGCGGTATCGTTGAACACTATGATCGCCGTCGCGCGGTACGCTTCCTCGGTATGGGTGAAGTAGTAATTTTCGCTGCGGGTACAGGTAACCCATTCTTCACTACCGATTCTGCCGCTTGCTTGCGTGGAATTGAGGTTGATGCAGACATCGTATTAAAAGCAACCAAGGTGGACGGTGTTTACACCGCCGACCCCAAAAAAGATCCAACGGCGACCAAATATGATCGTTTGTCTTACGACGAAGTGTTGGATAAGAAATTAGGTGTAATGGATTTAACGGCCATTTGTTTGTGCCGTGAGCACGACATGCCTGTGCGTGTCTTCCGTATGAATAAAACCGGCGCTTTGTTGAATATTGTTGTAGGCAGCAACGAAGGCACTTTGATCGAAGAGGAAAAAAGCGAATGATTAATGATATTAAAAAAGACGCCGAAGCGCGTATGAAAAAAGCGATTGAAGCTTTGGGCAACCACTTCAATAAAATTCGTACTGGCCGCGCTCATCCAAGTATTTTGGATGGCATTATGGTGAATTATTACGGCGCAGAAACTCCTTTGAGCCAGCTCGCCAACATCAACGTAGAAGATGCACGCACGCTTTCAGTAAGCCCATGGGAGCGCAACCTGGTGCCTGAAATTGAAAAGGCGATTATGAAATCCAACTTGGGTTTAAACCCATCAACCAACAATGGTTTGATTCGTTTGCCATTGCCCATGCTGACCGAAGAAACGCGTAAAAACTTTATCAAGCAAGCGCGCGCTGAAGCAGAAAACGGTCGCGTTTCTGTACGCAATGTGCGCCGCGATGTATTGGGCGATGTAAAAGCTTTGGTAAAAGATAAATCCATTAGCGAAGATGATGAGCGTCGTGCACAAGACGAAATCCAAAAAATCACCGATAAATATATCGCTGAAGTGGATAAGGCCTTGGCCGCAAAAGAAGTTGATTTGATGTCCGTGTAAGGATGTTGAATTTTAAAACTGGCTCGCTATTCGTGGCGAGCCAGTTTGTTTTTTTTAGAATTCTCAAAAATTATTAGAATTACGAAATCACTAGAAGCCAAGAGTACAGCCGCACAGTAAGGATATTTTGTTGCGGCTCGCCAAGCGGGAGAAAAGCGTGTCTGACAATCAACTTCGCCATGTCGCAATCATTATGGATGGCAACAACCGTTGGGCCAAGCAGCGCGGATTAGCGGGTGTTGCAGGGCACAAAGTGGGTGTTGAGCGTATTCGTGATGCCATGACGGCATGCGAAGAAATTGGTGTAGAAGTTCTGACCGTTTTTGCGTTTAGCAGCGAAAACTGGAAGCGTCCTCCGCTGGAAGTTGAAGCGCTTATGTCGCTGTTTCAGCTGTATCTTAAAAATGAAGCTAAAGCTTTGAAGAAAAAAGGTGTGCGTTTGCGCGTGATTGGCAACCGCACTCGTTTTAGCAAAGGTATTCAAAACGCAATTGAAGCTGCAGAAGAATTAACCAAAGATGGCAAGATGACTTTGGTGATTGCTGCCGATTACGGTGGCCGCTGGGATATTGCGGAAGCTGCAAAAAAAGTTGCGCAAGAAGTGAAAGAGGGGCGCATTAATGCTGCAGATGTCGATGAAGACTTGCTCGACAAATATACGTCTATGGCCGATTTGCCACCTCTGGATTTATTAATTCGCACCGGCGGCGAAGTGCGCATCAGCAATTTTTTACTCTGGCAAAGTGCTTACGCTGAATTCTTTTTCAGCGATAAACTTTGGCCGGATTTTGATAGCGATGAACTCAAACGAGCCGCTACCGCATTTTACGAACGTCAACGCCGCTTTGGTATGACCGGCGATCAAATCGAAGCGGGAGCAACCCATGCTTAAGCAACGCGTTATTACGGCGATTATTTTAACCGCAGTATTTTTAGCTGCGCTCTTTGGCTTGTCGCTCACGTATTTCACCTTGTTTATCGGCGCAGTAGTGTTAATTGGCGCATGGGAATGGGCTAACTTATCCAGCTGCGCCGCGCTTTGGCAGCGTAGTGCCTACGTTATTTTTATCGCCCTCATTTTAATGCTGACTTGTTGGTTAATTGGTTTCTGTACTGCAGAGCAACAAGGCTTCAATCTGCCGGTGGTTAAAACCTTATTAATTATTGCCGTGGGTTGGTGGGCGCTGGCGCTTTTGTTGGTTCAAGGTTATCCCTCCAGCGCGATTTTATGGGGGCATCCTGGGTTGCGTTTGTTGATGGGGGTGCTGGTATTGGTGCCTACCTGGCTCGCATTGGTATACGTTCGCTTTCAGCCGCAAGGCGCATGGTTGGTTGTGATGATTGCCGGTATAGTCGCGGCGGCCGATACGGGTGGATATTTCACTGGCCGTAAATTTGGTAAGCGCAAATTGGCTCCCTCCGTTAGTCCGGGCAAAACGCTGGAAGGTTTTGCGGGTGGATTTGTATCTAATATTTTATTGGCGGCTTTGGTTGCCTATCTCAGCAACAGCAACTTCTGGTTGCTTCTCGCGGTTGTGCTGCCCACGAGTTTGTTTTCGGTGTTGGGTGATTTGCTCGAGAGCATGGTCAAACGCCATGCGGGCGTGAAAGACAGCGGTGTTATCTTGCCTGGCCATGGCGGTATTTTGGATCGCGTGGATAGCATCACGGCGGCGGCTCCCGTATTTGCCCTGGCCTTGTTGGCCAGCGGTTGGGTATTGGGTCGCTAGTCATGATCCAAAACGTCACTATTCTCGGCGCTACCGGCTCCATTGGTGTCAGCACACTTGATGTGTTGGCTCGTCATCCTGAACGCTATTCTGTTTTCGCGCTGACTGCAGATCGTAAATGGCAAATCCTCGCCACTCAATGCTTACAACATAATCCCCGTTACGCGGTGTTAAACGATGAAGCTGCAGCGCTCGCGCTCGCAGAAGAATTGCGTCGCCAAGGTTGTAAAACTGAAGTTCTGCAAGGCGAAGATGCGCTAGCGCAAGTGGCCAGTCATGCAGATACTCATGTGGTTATGGCTGCGATTGTCGGTGCTGCCGGGCTATTGCCGACATTGGCTGCGGTGAAAGCGGGCAAAAAAGTTCTCTTGGCCAACAAGGAAGCTTTGGTGATGGCAGGCGGGTTGTTTACTCGTGCCGTTGCCGATCACGGTGCAACCTTGTTGCCCATCGACAGCGAACACAATGCGATTTTCCAATGTCTGCCGAATCACCGTGCAGATTTTTTGGCAAATGGACTGCAGTCCAGCGGTGTTCGAAAAATCTTGTTAACGGCATCGGGTGGTCCTTTCCGCAACACGCCGATTGCTGATTTGAAAAATGTAACGCCCGAGCAAGCCTGCGCCCATCCCAACTGGAGTATGGGGCAAAAAATATCGGTGGATTCCGCCACCATGCTCAACAAGGGTTTAGAGCTCATTGAAGCCTGCTGGCTGTTTAACACGAGGCCGGAGCAAGTACAGGTGGTTATTCATCCACAAAGTGTTATCCATTCGATGGTTGAATATGTGGATGGCTCGGTGTTGGCGCAACTGGGTAATCCCGATATGCGCACTCCTATTGCCCACGCCTTGGCTTGGCCGGAGCGAATTCCGTCGGGTGTTGCGAGCCTGGATATTATCGCCACTGCTCGCCTGGACTTCTCAGCACCGGATTATGAACGTTTTCCCTGCTTGCGTTTAGCGCAGCAGGCCGCAGCGCGTGCAGCCACCGCGCCCACCATTTTGAACGCGGCCAATGAAGTAGCTGTTGCCGCGTTTTTGCAGCGCAAAATTAGGTTCGATCAGATTGCTCAAGTCATCGCCACAGTGTTGGACAAGCAAGAGGTGATTGAACCTGATTCACTTGCGCTGGTCATAGCCAGCGACCAGAAGGCGCGTCAGTTAGCGCAATCTGTTATCGCGTCCTTTTAGTCAGAGTTAAAGTCTTTATGGATCTGTTAAATACAATAGCGTCCTTTTTAGTGGCCATTATCGTGCTTGTTACTGTGCATGAGTTTGGTCATTTCTATGTGGCGAGATTGTGCGGCGTGCGTGTTTTGCGTTTCTCGTTGGGATTCGGAAAGGTGCTTTGGCGCAAGTACGATAAGCAGGGTACCGAATTTTCGCTGTCCGCTTTACCTTTGGGCGGCTATGTCAAAATGTTGGATGAGCGCGAAGGTGAGGTTCCGCCGGAGCTATTGTCGCAGGCGTTCAATCGCAAAAGCGTAGGCCAGCGCATGGCCATAGTTGTGGCAGGCCCGGTAGCCAATTTTATATTGGCGATTCTATTGTTCTGGGGGCTGCTGCTGGGCGGGGAGCGTGGTCTGGTTCCCATTATTGGTGCTGTTGAACCCAAATCGATTGCGGCTAAAGCGGGGCTTGAAGTCGGCCAGGAAATTCTCTCGGTGGATGGTGAAGAAACCCCTACTGAGCAATCAGTTGCGCGTCATTTGATTAGCCGTTTGGGCGAGTCGGGCGAGATGCAATTTAATGTTCGCTATCCTGATTCAAACCTGACTTACGAAATTGTTATACCTCTGGATAACTGGATGCAGGATGCTAAAGATCCTGAACCCTTTGCCGGATTAGGTATAGATTTAGGTCCTGTGAAGCCTATCGTGGGCGATGTTCTTCCCAATACTCCTGCTGACCGCGCTGGTTTTAAGGCGGAGGATAAGATTGTGCGGGTTAATGATCTGCCGGTAAAAGATTGGCGAGACTTCCAAAATCTAGTGCGTCCCCGCATTAATCAGCCAGTTACTGTAGATATCGAACGTAAGTCTGCCAATGGCGCGACAGATAAGTTAACTTTATCCGTAACTCCGGAATCTTTTACCGAAAAGGGAGTCTCTTATGGGCGGGTTGGCATGGCACCCAAACCTTTATCAGAGGAATTCGTGCGTCACTATGAATACTCTGTCGGAGGAGCCTTGGTGGCCGGTGTCAAACGCACTTGGGATACCTCTGGATTTGTGCTTTTGTCCGTTAAAAAGCTCATCCTGGGAGAAATTTCTACAAAAAACTTGAGTGGGCCGATAAGCATTGCTAAGGTGGCCGGCTCTTCAGCGCAGATAGGTTTGAAAAGCTTTATTGGCTTTCTTGCCCTGCTCAGTGTTTTTCTAGGGGTGTTTAACCTTTTGCCTATTCCTGTACTGGATGGTGGGCATCTGTTATATCTCTCGGTAGAGCTTATTAAGGGTAAGCCGGTATCAGAAAAGGTACAGGTTCTGGCTTATCAATTTGGGCTTGTGGTAGTCATAGGCCTGAGTATGTTGGCCATGTATAACGATATTATGCGGTTGTAGCGGTTCTTAAGATTAGACTTAGATCTCTCGGCCACGATGAATTCTTATTATTAGATCAGACGATATGAAGCGAGTTTCAATGCGATTTTTCTGTTGCTTAGTGGTATTGCTCACGTCTTTTGCGGTGCAAGCACAAACCCAAAATTTCCGTATTAGCGACATCCGGGTAGAAGGTTTACAGCGTGTATCGGCGGGGACAGTGTTCAGTGCGCTACCGGTGCGTGTGGGCGATACGGTTAACCAATCCGATATTCAAAATGCGACTCGCGAACTCTTTAAGGTAGGTTTTTTTGCCGACGTTGCAATCCAACGTGATGGTGAAGTTTTGGTGTTGGTGCTTAAAGAGCGCCCCGCTATTAATAAAATTGAATTGGAAGGTAACAAGGCTATCAAGTCTGAAAATTTGATGGACAGCCTTAAAAAGAACAACTTGTCTGAAGGCCAGATTTTTCAGCGCGCAACCTTGGAAGGTATTACCCAGGCGTTACAACGTGAATACATTGCGCAAGGTCGTTACGGTGCGACAGTTAATATTGAGATTGAAGATTTACCGCGTAATCAGGTAAAAGTTAAAGTAAAAATCAAGGAAGGTTCTGTCGCGCGTATCAAACAAATTAATATAGTGGGCAATAAAATTTTCAGCGATCAGGAGCTTCTTGATCTCTTCGAGTTGCGCACCTCTGGATTATTTTCCTGGATAAGTGGTAACGACAAATATTCCAAAGAAAAAATGAAAGGTGATTTGGAAAAAATCGAATCCTACTACATGGACCGTGGTTATCTTGCGTTCAAACTGGATTCGTCGCAAATTTCTTTGAGTCCAGATAAAGAACAAATTTTTATCACCATCAACCTTACTGAAGGTGATATTTACACGGTTAGCAGTGTGGAGTTGGCAGGTGATCCGGTTATTGATCCGGAAATTTTGCGACAATTTCTGTTAGTGAAGGAAGGCCAATTCTTTTCACAAATTTTAATGACTACTTCGTCTGAGTATGTGACCCAGCGTTTGGGTAACGAGGGTTATACCTTTGCAAAAGTGGAAGGTGTGCCTGAGAAGAATGATGCTGATAAAACTGTAAAAATGACGTTCTTTATTGATCCGGGTAAACGTGCTTACGTTAACCGTATCAATTTTAAAGGCAATACCAAAACTATCGATGAAGTTTTACGTCGCGAAATGCGTCAGATGGAAGGCGGTTCTGCATCTACTGCGCAAATTGAAAACTCTAAAGTGCATTTGGAGCGTTTGGGTTTCTTCAAAGAAGTAAAAGTAGATACCAAAGAAGTGCCGGGCTCTTCTGATAAGGTCGATGTGACTTACACAGTGGAAGAACAAGCCTCAGGCAGCATGAGTTTGCAAATTGGTTATGCGCAATATTCGGGTTTGTTGTTCCAGGCCGGGATACAGCAAAACAACTGGTTCGGCACGGGTAAACAAATTGGTTTCAATTTCAGCCATAACCGCTATCAAACAAGCTATTCGTTAAATTATAACGATCCTTACTTTACTCCAGATGGTATTAGCCGTGGCTTTAGTCTTTATTACACCAAGAGTGATTACGGTTCTTACAACATTACGCCCTATAGCACCAATACTTATGGAGGCAAAATTACCTTTGGTTATCCAATTTCGGAAATTGAGCGCATAGGTTTTGATATTGGCTTGCGTAATCTTGAAGTGACACCGACTGGTTATTCTTCGCAAGAAATTCAACGCACTCCACGTTTTATCGATGGGTTCATATATTCGGCTGATCAATACGGAAGATTGGTAAAACTTTCTGATAGCTATATCAGTACCGCTGATTATCAATCGATTCTTAATAATCAGAAAAATGGTATTGATTACCTTGCAAATACCTACAACCTTAATCCTGTTACTGAAGATCAGTTAGGAGAGAAAGGCTTTATTGATAAATACGGCGATAACTTTAATGATGCGCAGTTAAGTGTGTTTTGGTTGAAATCAACACTTAACCGCGGAGTGTTGCCTGATCGTGGAGCGCAACAACGTCTATCTGGCGAAGTGACTTTACCGGTTGGAGATCTGGAATACTTTAAACTGGATTATGAAGGTCAATTCTTCAAGCCTTTGACCAGTGCTTTAACTTTGCGTGTTCATGGTCGTGTTGGCTACGCCGAAACCTATGGTAAAACAGATCGCCTGCCATTCTTCGAAAACTTCTATGGCGGTGGTTTTGGTTCCGTGCGCGGTTTTGAGCGCAATTCTCTTGGCCCAAGAAGTACGGTGCAAGAAACGCCTTTCTATGCTTATTCCACATGGGACGATCGTAATGGTGATGGTAAGCAGGATGACAGCGAATTATCGAATCCTGCTTTGGTATTATGTCAAAATGCCAACGGATGTAGCTCGGGCACTTTAGTGGTTCCCAATGGCAAGCTACTTACCCAACGTGAAATAGAAGACTATGGTCGTAGACGCGGTGCTTTCGGGGGCAACGTGATTATTGAAGGTGGTGCGGAGATTTTGTTCCCCTTGCCATTTATCAAAGACCAACGTTCCGTGCAGTCAACACTGTTCCTGGATACGGGTAATGTTTTCGATACACATTGCGGCGCCCAGCAAAGAAACTGCCATGGGGTGAATATCGACGACTTTAAAGCCTCGTTCGGTGTCGGCTTAACCTGGATATCCAGCTTTGGCCCAATGCAGTTCAGTATCGCCAAGAAGATTAGTAAAGATGATCCGTTTGATGATGACAAGGTATTCGACTTCACCTTGGGTCAAACTTTCTAAGGTCAATCTTCCAAAGATAGTTTAAATATTTTAATTGCTGTTAATTTAATGATAAGAGGAAATGCTCGTGAACTTTACTAAAAAATGTGTAGCCGCTGCAGCTTTGTGCATGATGTCAGCTGTTAGCTTTGCTGAAGCTAAAATTGCAGTAATCAATCCTGAAGGCGCAATTTTATCGACCGCTGTTGCCAAGGCTCGCTTCGAAAAATTAGAAAAAACATCTGACTATGCTGCAACCAAAGCAAAATTGGATGGAATTTCTGCAGATTATAAAGCGCTGCAAGAATCTGCTAAAAAAGACGGTTCTACCTGGTCTAACGAAAAGAAAGAAGAAGTAGCTAAAAAGATTCAAGGCTTGCAACAAGATGCGCAGTTCAATGGCCAAAAATTGCAAAAATCTCGTCAAGAAGCTGCTGAAGCTATCGCACAAGAATTAGGTCAAAAATATCAAGCTGCATTAAAGCAAGTTGTTGATGCAGAAAAAATTGGTTTGTTGTTGGGCCCACAAGCTGCAATTTTCGCAACGCCAGAATATGACATTACTGCAAAAGTGACTGACTTAATTAACAAAGCCAAGTAATTAATGTGTCTAAAATTACTACCCGCTTTACTCTAGCCGAGCTGGCTCAGCACATTGGTGCTGAGCTGGTGGGCAACCCTCAGCATGAAATATCCTCGCTCGCGACACTCCAAGCTGCTACTCAGAATGATCTGAGCTTTATTGCCAATCCCGCCTATAAGAAACATTTGTCTAGCACTCAGGCAGGTGCTGTTATTTGCGCCCCGGATTTAGCCGAAGCAATTGCGGGCAACAAATTAATTGTTGCTAATCCATACCTTTGCTACGCACAACTGACTGCATTGTTTAACTCGCCTGTGAGCAGCGTGGGTGTGCACGAATCAGCCGTAGTTGGCAAAAACTGCGTATTAGGAAAGGATGTGTGGATTCAACCCAATGCAGTTATCGGCGATAACGTGAATTTAGGCGATGGCGTTGTTATAGGTGCAGGAGCCGTTGTAGGAACCAATAGCAGCATAGGGGCGAGAACCCGTTTGTACGCCAATGTCACTGTCTATCACGACATCAGTATTGGCGAAGATTGTATTTTCCACAGCGGTTGTGTGATTGGCGCAGACGGTTTTGGTTTTGCGCCCGCATCGACTGGCTGGATGAAAATTCATCAGCTGGGAAGTGTAGTGATTGGCAATAATGTAGAGATAGGCGCAAATACCACGATTGATCGAGGAGCGCTGGATAATACTTTTATCGATGACGGCGTGATTATCGATAATTTGGTGCAAATTGGTCATAATGTGCGGCTTGGTAAAAACACCGCGATTGCGGCCCATACTGCTATTGCCGGCAGTACCACTATCGGTGATAACTGTACCATTGCGGGCGCGGTTGCTATTGCCGGTCACGTTACTCTGGCTGACAGGGTTCATATCACGGGTATGAGTATGGTTTCCAACTCGATTAGCGAAGCCGGTTCCTATTCATCAGGTGTGCCTTTGGGGCCAACCAAAGAGTGGCGAAAAAATGCAGCGCGGTTCCGTCAGTTAGACAGCTTGGCGACCCGAATCATTAAGCTGGCGCGCAAGGCTCCAGAAGATGAATAATTAATACAGGCGCGCGCGTAACCAATTCTTGCTTGCGGATAAATACCCAGGCACAAACAGATACTTTGAATTATACCCAGGGCCATTCCTATGATGGATGTCAACGAAATACGTGAATATTTACCACATCGCTACCCATTTCTCTTGGTCGATAGAGTCGTGGAGCTGGTGGAAGGCGAATCCATTGTTGCCTACAAAAATATCACCGTAAACGAAGAAGTTTTTAATGGCCACTTTCCGCAAAACCCGGTATTTCCCGGTGTGATGATTATCGAAGCCATGGCGCAAGCTTCAGGCATTCTCGGTTTTAAAACCATGAATAAAAAACCACAAGACGGCTCGATTTATTTGTTTGCTGGTGTGGATGATGTGCGCTTCAAGCGTCAAGTTATTCCGGGAGATCGTTTGCAATTGGAATCTCGCGTAATTTCAGAAAAGCGCGGCATTTGGAAGTTTGAATGTAAAGCGACTGTGGATGGCGTATTGGCGGCATCGGCAACTATTCTTTGTGCGGATCGCAAAGTGTAGGTTATCGATAATTTTTGTAGTCGAAACATCCACCTATCCATGAGATTTTATTTTGATTGATTCACGCGCAATAATTCATCCCAGTGCGAAACTTGCTGCCGATGTTCAAGTGGGCCCTTGGTCAATCATAGGTCCGGATGTTGAAATCGGTGAAGGCACAGTTGTCGATTCCCACGTTGTGGTTAAAGGCCCAACGGTCATCGGCAAATACAATCGCATCTATCAATTTTCTTCCGTGGGTGAAGATACTCCCGATTTAAAATACAAAGGTGAGCCCACACGTTTGGTTGTAGGTGACCACAACATTATTCGTGAAGGCGTCACCATTCATCGCGGTACTATTCAAGATCGCAGTGAAACTACGATTGGCAGTCACAACTTAATTATGGCTTACGTGCACATTGGCCATGACAGCGTTATTGGCAATCACTGCATCCTGGTGAATAACACCGCGCTTGCCGGTCACGTTTATATCGGCGATTGGGCGATTCTCAGCGGCTACACCTTGGTGCATCAATTTTGCAAAATTGGCGCCCATAGTTTTACCGGTATGGGCACGGCAGTAGGTAAAGATATTCCTGCTTATGTCATGGCAACTGGCAATCCAGCAGAAGCAAAAAGCATTAATAGCGAAGGTTTACGTCGACGCGGATTTAGCAGCGAAGAAATTGCGACCATCACCAAAGCTTATAAATTAATTTATCGTCGCGGTTTAACAATTGACGAGGCCTTGGTTGAGTTGGAAGCCATGGTGCCTGAGTGCGAGCGTTTAATTCCTTTAATTCAATCGATCAAAGATTCCACCCGCGGTATTGTGAGATAAAAATTATTTTATTGATGTAAAAATAATAAAGAACAAATAAGAGATTTTTATTGGGGCTAAGAAATGGAACGTATACACATAGGTATTGTTGTCGGCGAAGCCTCTGGTGACATTCTTGGCGCCGCACTGATTGTAGAACTGCGTAAGCTTTACCCTAATGCGGAATTTTCCGGCATTGGCGGCCCACGTATGTTGACCCTGGGTTTCCATTCTTATTTCCCGCAGGATCGTTTGGCTGTGATGGGCTTAATCGAGCCCCTGAAGCGCTTGCCCGAATTACTGCGTATCCGTAAGTTTTTGCGTGAGCATTTTATTGCAAACCCTCCTGCAGTTTTTATCGGTATAGACTCACCGGATTTTACAATTTCATTAGAAGGCTCGCTTAAAGAGCATGGCATAAAAACCGTTCATTACGTTAGCCCGTCAGTATGGGCATGGCGACAAAAACGCGTCTTTAAAATTGCGAAATCAGTTGATTTAATGCTTACACTTTTGCCGTTTGAAGCAGCTTTTTACGAAAAGCATAATGTGCCGGTAGAATTTGTTGGTCATCATCTTGCTGATGAAATTCCGCTTGAGGTTGATAAATATAAAGCACGGCGTGAGTTGGGAATTCCCGAACATGCGCGCGTAGTGGCATTGCTTCCCGGTAGTCGTGCCAGTGAAGTAGAGCGCATGGGTAAATTGTTTATGCATGCTGCCGTATTTTGTCTTGAGCAAGACCCGGAATTATTATTTTATATTCCCGCAGCCAATTCAGATCGCTATCGTCAGTTGCATCACCAATTAAATGATTATGTGGATTTTCCAATCCAACTGTTCAACGGCAATTCTCACCGGGTTATGGCTGCGGCAGATGTGCTTTTGTTGGCGTCCGGTACAGTAACTCTAGAGGCTTTACTGCTTAAAAAGCCTATGGTTGTTGCCTACAAAATGGCACCGCTAACGTTTAAAATTTTGTCCTGGCTTGTCAAAACCCCCTTTGTTTCTTTGCCTAATTTATTAGCCAACAAATTACTCGTACCGGAATTGTTGCAAGACGACGCCTCGCCAGAAAAATTAAGCGCAGGCATAATGCATTACTTTGAAAATCCCGACGAAGCGCAAACACTGAGCAATACTTTTGCCGATATGCATGCAACATTAAAACGCGATGCGAGTGTACGAGCTGCAGCCGCTATCGCAAAACTCATTAACTAATAACATCTATCTGCAAGTTGGATCTGTCATCATGCTCGAGCCGTTTATCTGTAGTTATCAAGGCGTTTTATTGGCCGGCTGTGATGAAGTCGGGCGTGGGCCTTTGGCGGGTGATGTGGTCGCAGCAGCAGTTATTCTTGATCCGGAAAATCCTATTTTGGGTTTGGATGATTCAAAAAAACTTACCGAAAAAAAACGTGAGCTTTTGTTTGATGAAATAAAACTCAAAGCCAAAAGCTGGTGTGTTGCACGTGCATCTGTTGCTGAAATCGATAAGATAAATATTTTACAAGCCAGCTTGTTGGCGATGACCCGCGCAGTACAAGGCTTACATATCCAACCGGAACACGTATTGGTCGATGGTAATAAATTACCCCGATGGAGTTATGTCGCTGAAGCGGTTGTTAAAGGCGATAGCCGTGTTGCGGCTATTAGCGCAGCATCCATTCTGGCAAAAGTTGTGCGCGACCGTGAAATGGTGGAATTTGATAAACAGTATCCTGGCTACGGCCTTGCGGATCACAAAGGCTATCCAACACAAGCACATATGGATGCCTTAGAGAAGCTGGGCGTCACGCCAATTCATCGCACGTCTTTTGCGCCTGTGCGCGCCAAAATCGAACAGATGAAATTATTTTAATGAGTAATATTTGCGACGCCGATTTGCAATACCTAAAGCCCGGCAAACGGGTTGTGTTGAAATCTTTTAAAGGTAGTTTGGCTGTGCCGCAAGATGTAAAACCAGAAGAAAATTATTGGAAACTGATTGGTAGTAAAGCCGTGGTGGAGCAAACAAACAATACGGACTCAGTGTTGATTAAGTTTGAGCGCGATTTTTCTGATTTAGGTTTGGCCACCGCAAATGCTTTGTGGATATTGATCAGCGATTTAAAGTTTATTTGCCGTTACTGAAATGTATCGTGAAATTTCCCCCATTCATTATTGAAAAACCATGACCGCAAATTTTGTACATCTACGCTTGCATACCGAATTCTCGCTTGTCGATAGTTTGGTGCGTATTAAAAAACTCGTCAAACGTGTGGCCGAGTTGGATATGCCTGCTTGCGGTATTAGCGATCAATGCAATTTCTATGGACTTATAAAATTTTATAAGGCTGCACAAGGCGCGGGTATTAAACCTATTATCGGCAGCGACTTTTGGATGGCCAGCAGCGACAGCGAAGGCAAGCCAACAATCGTTACCTTGTTAGCCATGAATAACACTGGCTACAAAAATATTATCGAGTTGATTTCACGTGCATGGCGCCAGGGGCAACAGCAGGGCGTTGCATACGTTCAGCGCGAATGGATCAGCGAATTTAGTGAAGGTTGTATCGCACTCTCCGGTGGAAAGTTTGGCGATGTGGGTATGTGCTTACTCGCAGGCCGTGCTGAACAAGCGCAGGAATTGTTGCAAGCCTGGATGCGAGATTTCCCCAATCGCTTTTACTTGGAGCTGCAGCGCACTGGGCGCGAGAACGATGAAAGTTATTTACATTCTGCGGTCGCTCTTGCTGAAACTTTGCAGTGCCCTGTGGTTGCTACTAACGATGTACGCTTCATCAATCGTGATGAATTTGAGGTGCACGAAGCGCGCGTGTGTATCAGTGAAGGCCGCACGCTGGATGATCCGCGTCGTGAACGTCGCTACAGCGAGCAGCAATATTTGCGTTCGGCAGAAGAAATGTCGGAGCTGTTTAGCGATATCCCGGAAGCGCTGGAGAACACGCTTGAAATTGCCAAGCGCTGCACCGTCAATATCCAAATGGGCAAATATTTCTTGCCTGAATATCCTGTCCCCGAGGGTATGACTGAAGGAGATTTCTTCAGAAAAATTTCGCAAGACGGTTTGGAAAAACGTCTCGAACGTATTCTCGATAAATCGGCACCTGATTACGCGGAACGCCGCAAAATTTATGATGACCGTTTGAAATTCGAACTGGATATTATTATCCAGATGGGGTTCCCCGGTTACTTCCTGATCGTGATGGACTTTATCCAGTGGGCAAAAGATCACGATATTCCCGTGGGCCCAGGCCGTGGTTCTGGTGCGGGTTCGCTCGTCGCCTATGTGTTATTGATTACTGACCTCGACCCGCTGCAATACGATTTGCTGTTTGAACGTTTCTTGAATCCGGAACGTGTATCCATGCCTGACTTTGATATCGATTTCTGTATGGATGGCCGCGACCGTGTAATTTCTTACGTGGCTGATAACTATGGCCGCGACGCCGTAAGCCAAATCATCACCTTCGGTACCATGGCTGCAAAAGCGGTGGTGCGCGATGTGGCGCGTGTGCAAGGCAAGTCTTATGGCTTGGCCGATAAGCTTTCCAAAATGATTCCGCCCACGCCGGGCATGACACTCGCGCAAGCCTTGGAAGAAGAGCCGCAACTCAAAGAGTTTTTGGCGGGCGATGCTGACGGCCAGGAAATTTGGGAAATGGCGGTTCAGCTTGAAGGCCTAACCCGTAACGTGGGTAAGCATGCCGGTGGTGTGGTTATAGCACCCACCAAGCTTACCGATTTCGCACCGCTGTTCAGCGATGAAAGCGGCGGCGGCCTGGTAACCCAATTCGATAAAAACGATGTGGAAGAAGCGGGCCTGGTTAAGTTCGACTTCCTCGGTTTGCGCACGCTCACAATTATTGATTGGGCGCGCATCATGATCGACAAACAGCGTGCTCGCCTGGGCGAAGAGCCTCTGGATATCAGCGCTATCCCGCTTGATGATGCGGCTACTTTTTCGTTGCTTAAGCGCGCTGAAACTACTGCCGTATTCCAGCTTGAATCGCGCGGTATGAAAGACCTGATCAAGCGCCTGCAACCGGACAATATTGAAGACCTGATCGCATTGGTGGCGCTCTTCCGTCCGGGGCCACTGGAATCCGGCATGGTGGATGATTTTATCAACCGTAAACACGGCCGCGCCCAGGTTGCTTATCCCGACGCAAAATTCCAGCACCACACCTTAAAGCCTGTGCTTGAGCCAACTTACGGCGTTATCGTTTACCAGGAACAGGTAATGCAGATTGCACAGGTATTGGCGGGCTATACGCTCGGTGGTGCAGACATGTTGCGCCGCGCCATGGGTAAGAAAAAGCCCGAGGAAATGGCCAAGCAGCGCTCGGTATTCGAAGAGGGTGCCAAATCCATGGGCGTTGACCCGGATCTGGCCATTAAAATTTTCGACCTGGTAGAAAAGTTCGCGGGCTATGGTTTTAACAAATCCCACTCTGCAGCTTACGCGTTGGTTTCCTATCAAACCGCTTGGCTTAAAGCCCATTATCCCGCGCACTTTATGGCGGCAACCATGTCTTCGGATATGGATAAAACCGACAAAGTTGTGACCTTCATTGAAGAATGTCGCCACATGAAATTGAAGTTGCTGCCACCCGATGTGAATTCGGGGGAGTTCCATTTTACGGTGGATGAGAAGGGCAACATTATCTACGGATTGGGCGCGATCAAAGGCCTGGGTGAAGGCCCGGTGGAATCCATTATTGCGGCGCGCGCGCAAGGCGGACCTTTTAAAGATTTGTTTGATTTCTGTTCCCGCGTAGACCCTCGCAAGGTAAACAAGCGCGCGTTGGAGGCGATTATCCGCTCCGGCGCCGCCGATAATCTTGGGCCAACGGTTGGAACGCCGCAGTACAATCTTGATCACGATCGCGCCGTTATGTTCGCCTCCATGAGTGAAGCGGTAAAAACCGCTGAACAGGCTGCTGCGAACACCAATGCGGGCATGATGGATTTGTTTGGTGAAGTCATGGCGAGTGACTCCAGCAACGCGGATGTTTACAGCGATTTCCGTCGTGTGCGCACCTGGACTATGAAAGAGCGTTTGCATGCTGAGAAAGAGACGCTAGGTCTTTATTTGACAGGTCACCCCATCGACGAATACGAAAGCGAATTGCCGCATCTTGTCAGCTCACGTATAGCCGAGCTCAAACCTGATAAATACGAAGCGCGTGGTGAGAAAAAAGGCGACGAAAAGCCGCGTCAGTCAGTAGCAGGCTTGGTGGTCGCCCAGCGCACTATGAAAACCAAGCGCGGCGATACCATGGCTTTTGTGACCCTGGATGATCGTACCGGCCGAATCGAAATCGCTGTGTTTGCTGATACCTATATTCAATGCCGTGATGTGCTGCTAAAAGATGGCCTTCTAGTGATTGCGGGCCAAGTCAGTATCGACGACTTTAGCGGTATGTTAAAGATGCGTGCCATGACCATTCGCCCGCTTGCAGAGCTGCGTGAGGAACGAGCCAGGGAGTTGTGTCTGGAACTGGAATCGGGCACCTTGCCCGCTAATTTTATTCGTCAAATATCTGAAATTCTGGAACCCTATCGAGGTACAAAAACTCACGCTGCTCGCTGCCCCTTGGTCGTTGATTTTCGTCGCAGCAACGCCCGGGCGCAATTGAAATTAGGGGGCGATTGGAATATCCGCCCGGAAGATGAACTGCTCCAATCCTTAAGAGATGCTTACGGTAGCGCGAAAGTTAGGTTAATTTATTAATCTTCAGATATTTTTACAAAAAAATGCGTTTTAAAGTACCTGCAAACCATCGTGCGAATTTCGTCCAACGCCAAGCTAAAGCGAGCTTGAGTTTGGTTGATTTTGTGGGAAAAAGCATGAAAAGGTCGACTAAATGTGCCATTTCGCGTAAGGTAGCGACCCAAATAATGTGCCGATAGGCTTGGGTTCCATACTCACCTAACGAATACACTTCATGTTTTTTCGTGGTAGCGCACTACCCACATATAGAGCCAATAACTGCTATGAATCTGAATTATCTGGATTTTGAACAGCCCATCGCCGAACTTGAAGGCAAGATTGAAGAATTACAGCTTGTTGGCAACTCAAGCGATATCAATATCGCGGACGAAATTGCCAAGTTGCGTCAAAAGAGCAGTAAGCTCACTGAAAGCATTTACTCGAAGCTCACCGCATGGGACATCGTAAAGATTGCCCGTCATCCACAGCGCCCTTATACCTCAGATTACATCCCACTCCTGTTTACCGATTTTGATGAGTTGCATGGCGACCGTCATTTTGGTGATGACAAAGCCATTATCGGCGGTGTGGGTCGTTTGGATGGAAAACCTGTGATGGTGATCGGCGAGGAAAAAGGCCGCACTGTCCATGAAAAAGTCATGCGCAATTTCGGTATGCCTAAACCAGAAGGTTATCGCAAAGCTCTGCGTTTAATGGAAATGGCTGAGCGTTTTAAAATGCCGGTAATTACCTTAATTGATACCCCCGGTGCCTATCCTGGTATCGACTCGGAAGAACGCGGAATTTCAGAATCTATTGCGCAAAACCTTGCCGTTATGTCGCGTTTGCGCACGCCAATCATTTGCACAGTAATTGGTGAAGGTTCATCAGGTGGTGCGCTGGCAATTGGTGTGGGCGATCAGCTCAACATGTTGCAATATTCAACTTACTTTGTAATTTCTCCCGAAGGTTGCGCCAATATTATTTGGAAAACCGTTGCTAAAGCGCCCGATGCAGCACAAGCCATGGGTGTGACTTCAAAAGTCTTGCAAGACTTGGGCATTGTGGACGAAACCATTCCTGAACCTTTGGGCGGTGCCCACCGCGATCTGGATGCTATGGCACGCAAGCTACAAGAGCGCTTGATTGTGCAGGTGGACAAGCTCAGCAAAGAACCATTGGAATCCTTGTTGGAACGCCGTTACCAACGCCTGATGAGTTACGGTAACCCGTAAAATTAAAAAATTAAGAAAGCCGCTGGTGGAAATCAGCGGCTTTTTTGTTTGATAGTGTGTACATGGTCTTATCAAGAAGGAGTTAATGATTTGATGAAAATTTCCCCGTTGTTCTTGTGCGCGTTTTTAATAATAGTAACCGCCGCGTGCAATCTCACCCCCTCAGCTAATAAAAATCTTGAACGCAAGCTCGAACCCTATTTAGAACAAACTTATGCGGCTCAGCGCAAGCAGCAAATCAGTGACGTTAATTATCAGCTGCATATTGAATTGGATGAAGCATCAACATCATTTAACGGCAACATCAATATAGATTTCACATTGGCAAAAAATAACAAAATGCCAGTAACGGTTGATTTTGATGGAGGAGAAGTTTTATCCGTAGAGCTGAATGGCAAATCCGTTCAATGGAAACATGAAAAGTGGTTTATCACTTTTGCTCCTGAGTTATTTGCAGCAGGAAAAAATAATTTACGCATTAGCTACAGCCATCCGTTTGCGACAGCGGGTGATGGTTTGCATCGTTACAAAGATCAACAAACGGGTAACGTTTATCTCTACAGTAATTTTGAACCCTATAACGCGCATAAAATGTTTCCGCATTTTGATCAGCCAGATATTAAAGCCAGCTACTTGCTCGATGTAATTGCCCCTAAAAAGTGGCAAGTTATTTCTGCTACTCGCGAAACTAAAATCGATTCGCTTGGGGACAAGCAACATTGGTCGTTTCCCAAAACACCAATTATGTCGTCCTATGTATTTTCACTGCACGCAGGCAATTATGCTGTGTGGGAGGATAAGGCGGGTGATATTCCGCTGCGCTTATTTGCTCGTCAGGAATTGGCGCAATTTGTAAATTACAAAGAATGGTTTTTGTTTACACAACAGTCTTTTGCATTTTATAACCAATACTTTAATTATCCCTATCCCTTTGTTAAATACGACCAATTGGCGGTGCCCGATTTTAATAGCGGTGCTATGGAAAATATTGGCGCGGTAACTTTCAACGAAGCTTACATAAGCAGAGGCCAAAAAACCTATTTGCAGCGTATGCGTCACGGCAATGTTATTTCACATGAAATGGCACATATGTGGTTTGGCGATTTAGTCACTATGGATTGGTGGAACGGGCTTTGGCTCAATGAGAGCTTTGCAACCTACATGGCTACTTTACAGCAGGCGAATAATTCTGAATTTAAAAACGATGCATGGGACGTGTTTTATGCCGATATGAAGCAGTGGGCCTATACCACAGACCAGCAAGTAACGACTCATGCAATTGAATTACCCGTTGCTAATACGCTAGTCGCCTTCACAAACTTTGATGGCATCACCTATGGCAAGGGCGCATCTGTTCTTAAACAATTGGCTGTATATGTGGGCGAAGAAAATTTCAGGCTAGGTGTTGCAAGTTATTTAAAAAAATATGCCTACGCTAACACTACATTGAAAAATTTTATGGATGAAGTTGCTGCACCTGCCAAACAGAATTTATCCGGCTGGTCGCAGGAGTGGTTGTATAAAGCCGGTCTCAATACCATTTCTGTTGATTTCAATTGCACTGCCGAAGACGGACAGGCAAAGGTAAAAAATCTTACGATTTTGCAAACCGCTCCTAAAGCAAACCCTGAGTTACGCAGCCAGCGTGTGCAAATAGGTTTGTATGATTTGCGCAATGAAAAATTGGTGTCGTCTGCGGTATTGCCTATTACTTACCATGGCGAAAAGACCAAAGTTCGTGCTGCAGAAGGTTTGAACTGCCCGGACTTTGTTTATCCCAATATTGCGGATTGGGGCTATGTAAAAGTTAATTTGGATAGCAAATCGCGCCACAACCTTGAGCAACATATTCACGAATTTGATATAAGCTTACGCAAAATGTTGTGGCAGAACTTATGGGATGATGTTGAAGATACAAAAATTCCTCTTACCAATTACCTGGCATTTGCGCAAAAAAATATTGGTGCGGAACCTGATTTTCAATTGGTCGGCAGTATTCTAGGAAAACTCCAAACGGCCGCGTATTACTTTTGGTTGGCGGATCAGGTTGGTCAGGATCATAAAGCCGATTTAGTCGCTTTGGAAAAAATTGCGCAGCAACAACTTGAGCGCGCAGGTGAGGCCTCCAATTTTCAACGAGTTGCTTTTGACGCTTACGTCGCCTTGTTGCACACACCTGCGGGTTTGGAGGTCGCCCGTGACTATTTATTCAATAAAGATTTACCCAAAGGTTTTGTGGTGGATCAAGATCGTCGGTGGGCTTTGCTGCGTAAACTTAATCAATATCAATTTAAAGATTACCGTGAATTAACCGCAGCTGAGCAGCAAAAAGATAAGACCGATGTGGGTCAGCAAATGGCGGTGGTATCTGAGGTGATTCGTCCAGATGTTGCGGTAAAAGAAAAATGGTTTGCTGAACTTTTATCTGCCGATACAAAATACAAATTTGCAACGCAAAGATTAATGATGCGAGCTATGTTCCCTGCATCACAATTAAAGCTGCGTGAAGGATTTGAAGATCGAATCGTACAAGCTATTCCGCAAGTACAATCACGCAATAACGAGCGCTTTTTATCGGGTTATGCTGAACTTGTTAGCCCTCACGCGTGCACCAGCGCTAGCGTGCAACGTTTGACTGCAATCCGAGATCAATACGCCAATACGAATCCTGCGCTTGAAAAAGTATTGGCAACCAGCGTGCAGGAAGAACAGCGTTGCGTGGATATGATTGAGCTGATGAAGAAAAAATAATTTCGTGTTAGTTAAACCGTTTATGAAAAAAGCCGGCTGATTATGTCGGCTTTTTTATTCCGTTAAGAAACTCAACACTAAAGTTGCGAATATTTAGTAAGGATCGCTTAGCTTATGCTTTTTGAAGAATGCCCATATGACTTCATAAGCGTTGATATCCTGATTGGCAGAACTCTCAATTCCGGGCACGGCATGTGCACCATTGATAATTCGGTAATCATCTATATCACCCGCGATGCTGGTGCCGCGATACTCATATTTGGTTACAGAGCTGCCGTCATATTTACCTATATCAGGTAAGTGGGTAATAACGGGTTCGCGAGCCGTTTTGTTATTATTAATAAAGATTTCCCGGATGTCTCCCCACGCGGAGTACCAATCCCCGCCCATAATATTGACTATTTTGTCTGCTGTGCCGTTAATATTACAGATTGGCATGGGTTTATTGAATGTGTATTTAGGTAAACGAGATGTCATTATCGAGCCGGAAATAGGTGCTACAGCAGCAATTCTATCTTGCAAAAGTTGCGCAGTATAAAAAGCCATGTGGCCACCGCTGGACATGCCCGTTACGTAAACTCTATCAATATCTATGTCTTGTTGCTTTTCAATTAAGTCCAAAATTGCTTGAACAAAATAGGCGTCATCCCTACCCACATTCCAACCAACATTCCAGTAGGTATAGCTATTCATTTGATCGCTGACCGCCTGGGGCTTGAGCAGAAAAAATTTTTCTTTTCTAGCGAGAGAAACCCAGGCATCCCAAGGAAAAACCGGCGCTACTGTACCGCCTGCGCCATGGAAATCTATAACCAGGGGTAATTTTTTTAATTCAGGATTGCTGGGGCGGAAAAAAGAGAACTCGCGATTCAATCCCTGCACACGGATTTTATAACTGCCTATGTTTTCCTCAGCGTTTGAACCTTCAATTTTGACTTCCGACGGATAAATTTCCGGGTTAGAGGAGCCGCTAGTATTGCCCGTAGATGTGTCGGTAGTGGAGCTTGAATTGCCGGAGCCGCCACATCCGCTAAACAAAAGCACACTGGTGATGATTGCAAAAAAAATGTTAAACGGATTATTAATGTTATTAGTTGCCATGGATCATCCTTATTTATTGTCATTTTGATTCAATAGTGCAGTTGATACGCGCGTGAACAGAATCATATCGTGATCACGAGCGCATTTTACGAGCGTTACAGAGATAACACTCTCTTTATGTCAGGATTAGCATCAGCGTTTGCTTTTGGGTGCGGAAAAGTTTCTTGTTGTACTTTTGTTGTTAGTTTTTGGCTTTGTTTCAGCATTAAATTTTTTCGCGCTTTCAAATTTATCGCCAAAAGCTTTTGCGGCTGGTTTTTTGGCGACAGTTTTTTGAGCGCTGGCTACTGCAGCTTTCGCGCGCGGGTTAGCTGCTGCTTGCGCACGGGCATTAGGCGCGGGGTTTCTCGCTGTGGGTTTGGCGTTGCGGTTATCGCGTGCTTGTTTTGGATCTTCCGCTGGAATTAGTGCAGATGCTGCCGATCCAATTAAATGACCTTTGCGCATTTTGGTTAAAGCTTCGCGAATGACTGGCCAGCCAGCAGGATCGTGGTAGCGCAATAAAGCTTTATGTAAACGACGTTGTTCCAGTCCGCGCGGGATAGTAATTTTGCCACTTTTGTAAGTTAGCTTTTTAAGTGGGTTTCGTTCGCTCACATACATTGCCGTTGCTAGCGACATGGGCGATGGATAAAAGGTTTGCACCTGGTCCACTTCAAAATTATTTTTCTTAAGCCACAGCGCCATGTTCACCATGTCTTCGTCTTTGGTACCTGGGTGTGCTGCGATAAAGTAGGGAATCAAATATTGTTTCTTGCCTGCCTCGCGCGAGAACTTTTCAAACATTTTTTTGAAATCGTAATAGCTGGTCATCTTCGGCTTCATCATTTGCTCAAGCACACCGTCTTCGGTGTGTTCAGGAGCAATTTTTAAATAGCCGCCAACGTGGTGGGTAACCAATTCTTTTACGTATTCAGGGTCGCGAATCGCCAAGTCATAGCGTAAGCCAGATGCAATAGAAACTCGATTCACGCCTTTGATTTTGCGCGCAGCGCGATAAAGCGCGGTGGTGTGTTTGTGGTCTGTCGTTAAATTTTTACAAATAGTGGGATAAACACAAGATAAGCGACGGCATTTGGATAGAGTCGGCATATCTTTACAAGTGAGGCGATACATATTCGCCGTGGGGCCACCGAGATCAGAAATATGGCCGGTAAAGCCGGGCACTTTTTCGCGGATATCTTCAATTTCTTTCAAGATAGATTCTTGCGAGCGGCTTTGAATAATACGACCTTCGTGTTCGGTGATTGAACAGAAAGTACAGCCACCAAAACAGCCGCGCATAATATTCACGGAAGTTTTAATCATGTCATACGCAGGAATTTTTTCTTTGCCATAACTGGGGTGCGGTACGCGCGCATAGGGCAAATCAAATACGCCATCCAATTCATCTGTTTCTAAAGGAATTGGCGGTGGGTTTACCCAAATTTCGCGGTTGCCGTGTTTTTGCACCAGCGGGCGCGCATTGTAGGGATTTGCTTCCTGATGCAAAACACGCGATGCATGCGCATATAAAATCGGATCGTTGCGCACTTTTTCAAACGCGGGTAAGCGCACATAAACATTATCGTTTCCTGCCAGATCACTACGATTTTGCAAGGGCATTGGAATAATGCGAATCGCTTGCTCTGCATCTGGCTCTACAGCTTTCGCAGAAACATCCCCTTGTGCAGGGCAACCAATTGTCTGTAATTGCTCAGAAGGATTTAGAGCGGCAATTTGCGCTTCCATTTTTTCCGGGTCGAGTTGGCGCAAACCAATCTGCGAATTGTTTACATCGGAATTCGCAACGTCCACAACTGATTTTGGATCGTGTTGATACTCATAAGGATTGGGAAGTTTGTCGATATGACTCGGCCAATCGATACGCGTGGAATCAATTTCTGTCCAGCCTGCTGGCAAATCTTTGCGCACAATGGCAGTGCCGCGCAGGTTGGTGAGTTCGTGAATTTTTTTGCCTTGCGCGAGTGCGTGAGCAATATCGGCAATCGCGCGTTCAGCGTTACCGTATAAAAGAATATCGGCCGTGGCATCGATCAGCACCGAACGGCGAACTTCGTTGCTCCAATAATCGTACTGGGCGATGCGACGCAAGCTGGCTTCGATTCCGCCGAGCACAATTGGCACATCTTTGTAGGCCTCTTTGCAGCGCTGGCTATACACGGTCACGCAGCGATCCGGGCGTTTTCCGCCTACACCGCCGGGTGTGTAGGCGTCGTCGGAGCGCATGCGTAAATCGGCGGTGTAGCGGTTGATCATGGAGTCCATGTTGCCCGCGCTTACGCCAAAGAAGAGATTGGGTTTACCGAGTGCTTTGAAAGGTTCGGCGCTTTTCCAATCGGGCTGGGCGATGATCCCTACACGAAAACCTTGCGATTCTAAAAAGCGCCCGATGACGGCCATACCAAAGCTCGGGTGATCCACATATGCATCGCCACACACGATGATGATGTCGCAAGAATCCCAACCAAGCTTGTCCATCTCAGCGCGGCTCATGGGCAGGAATGGCGCGGGGCCATAGCATTCGGCCCAATAACGTGGGTGGTCAAAGAGGTTGATTGCGTCGGTATTCATAGTTTTGGCACTAAAGGGCAGAAGGGCACTGCAAGGTGGCGGTTTACTGGGTGCTATTGTCCCAGAAACAGGGTTGTGAATACAGCGTAGTTTTGGAGTCTAAGGTGAATTAGCAAGGGGTAAGCTAAACCAAAAGCAGGTTCCCACGCCAAGCTCGCTTTCAAAACCAATATTGCCGCCCATTTTTTCGATCAGGGTTTTACTGATTTTTAAACCTAACCCGGTACCGCCTTGCTTGCGGGTATCGGAACTGTCGGCTTGCGCGAAGGCGCTGAAAATACGGGCGCGAAATTCAATAGGGATTCCGGCACCGTGGTCTCGCACAGAAACTTTGGCTTTGTTATCGGCGATGCTCAATGAAATTTCCACGGCGCGATCTGGCGGCGAGAATTTGGCTGCATTGGAAAACAAGTTGCTCATGACTTGCATAAGCCGGTCGGCATCGGCGATTACCTTAATGCCTGAGGGATGATCACATAATTCAAAGCGAGTGTTGTAAGTGTGTGCATAGGCACTGTTGGATTCAATCGCGAGCTCAACCAGCGAGGCTAAATTTATATAATCCATATTCAAACTCATTTTACCTGCCATGAGTTTTTCCATATCGAGAATATCGTTGACGAGTGCAACTAAACGCTGGCTATTTTTATGAGCGATTTTTATAAGCTTTAAGGGTTCATCAGCAATGGGGCCTGCCATTCCAGCATCCAGCAAACCGAGTGCACCGCGAATGGATGTAATAGGCGTACGCAATTCGTGGCTCACCACAGAAACAAATTCAGATTGCACCTGAGCTATGCGACGGCGTTCAGTAACATCGTTGAGCGTTCCGGTAAAGGCGAGCGTGTTGGTGTCTTCATCAATTTCGCTTTGCAAGGTTAACTCGAGCCAGCAGTATTTTTCAGTTTTGCTATTGAAACGTAGTTCGCCTTTGTAGGTATCAATTGTTTTATCGCACAGGTTTTTAAAAATCGAAACCGCTTGGTCAAAATCGTTAATATGTACGAAGTCTAAAAAATTCCGGCCAAGTGTTTCGGCAATTGTAAAATGGGTAATGGCTTCCCATGCGCTGTTAAGAAAGAGTAGCGAGCCTTCGCTATCCATTTGGAAAATAACTTCGCTCACGCTCTCAATTAAATTTCGATGCTGGCGTTCGCTGGCGATAATTTTTTCTGCCATGTGTTTGCTGGCACTAATGTCTGTGAGAATACCGATAAATTGATAGGGTTTACCGTGGTCGTCCAAAAACGGAACTATGGTTGCGTTGACCCAATAAGGATGGCCGCTTTTACTCTGGTTACAAATTTCACCGCGCCACACTTTTCCTGCAATGATGGTATTCCACAGAGCTTCAAAAAAATGGTGGTCATGTTCGTGGGAGTGAATAATGTTGTGATTTTTTCCAACTAGTTCGTCGCGCGCATAACCGCTGATATCGCAAAATTTATCGTTCACATAACGAATAATTCCCTGGGTATCCGTAATGCTTACAATCGCGTGTTGATCCATTGCAAAACGCTGGTTGAATAATTCAAGGCGGCGCTGTTCTTGTTGTTCAATCAGTGTTGAAAGCAGTGAAGAGAAACCTTCCAAATCATCAGCGTCGGGAATGCGGTGTACTTGTTCGCTTTGGTCTAATAATCTACTGGCGGCTTCGCGCACAGATTGCAACACGCGATTGCGGCTCGCAATATCGCCGCGCATTTTTTGGTTAATTTCGTTGAGTTCGGAGGAGCTTTGTTCAAGGCTGCGCGAGCGCAACATTAAATCGCGGTCGCTTTGTTCGTAAGTAGAATCCACGCGCTTAAGTAACTCTTGCAAACCTTCCACAAACAAACGCAACTCTGGCGATAACTTTGCTTGTTGCAAGTTGTCCAGGTATTGCGAGAGGTCGGCTTCGGAATCAACTCCGCAAAGCCGACGCAATTGTCGTGCAAGCGTTGGGTGCATGGTTAATCGTCGCTCATGGGATTTGTTATTCCGTTAGTTCGCTCATCCAGGTAATTGTCATGGTTTGGTTGTGTAAGCGGCTTTCGTGATGAAACTCGGTGCCCGCAATTTCGCCGTTAGAGTAGTAACCGGCGATGGTGGTATTTTTTCCTAACATGTCCGCGACTGCTTCAACTTCTTCGTCAATGCGATCTCCCATGACAAGTTTGCGGCCGACACAGCTCACTAAAATTGCCAGGCTCTTATCTGGCACTTGTGGATGATTTTTCTGCGCAGTTATGGCGGCAGTTTCTGCGCCATTAATTAATTTGTCGGTACTGGAGTGCATGAGCTCCAAATATCCGTTGGGGTCTATATCGCCTGCGAGGGTAAGCGAACCTTCGGCTTCATCAATGGCTAAAATTGTGCGAAAAATTCCGTGCTTTTCTTGCGCGCTGTTGAGCATGGCGAAGGGAAAAAGTAAGCCGGAACTCGGCAAGTCTTTGGCGTAATCACCCAAATAACGTTTGTATACATCGAGCGCGCGTGCGCCGTCCAATTCATAGAGCACGTTGCCATCACAGCGTGTGACTTTGCGTGCGGGGCCAAAGGGTTCCCAGCCCCCATAGCTGCCGTAACTGAGCTGAATTTTGGATCCATAGAGCCCAACTGCGACTATATGATGGTTGCTGCTACCCGCAGGGCCAAGTGTCCAGGTTTGTTTAAAGGCGCCCGCATCGGCAGCTAATCCACCGGAGATTTTTACACCCTTGGGTAAGTGTGATTCCAACCCTGCTACGAGAGCACTACCATTAATAGCAACCCCGATTCCCAAGAGCAAAACGCCGGTCAAATTATCTGGAGCCAGAGCTGAACCAAGGCGAGCGCCAGCAGCAAATGAATCATTCATATCGGCTATTGCAGTAGTGACCGCTTTGGCCTGCGTATGTTCGAAATTAATGAGCGTGAGTATGCAGCTGTTGTCGTAAACACGATCTATAGCGATTTCGCCCGCAGTGGAACAGCCAATAATGGCGCAATTGGGTGCTGCGCGTTTTAGTGCGTCAGCCAAATCCGGGGTTTCAAAAAAGCTGAGGGCTCCAAACACCAAAATTAGATCTGGCGCGAGTTCCTGTAAAGGATTGAGCTGCGCTTCAAGGGGCGTCACTTGTTTTAGGTGGATTTGCGTTATTTTCATTAGGGAACCGTGGCTACTGAGCTGTAACTGGAATTGTTATCAAATGCTAGTCTCTGATAAGCCTAGCTCAGTAATGAGGCTGAGCAAGCTGCCGGTTCCCCTGCCCCAAAAAGCACAAAGCCCGCAAGCGGGCTTTGTGTTAAACCTATGTAGCCTAAACGGGATTAGTGCTTGCGACGCACAAAGCTCATACCGGCCAAACCGAGCAAGAATAAAATGGCGGTAGATGGTTCGGGCACATTAACGCTAATTTTTTGCGCTACGTAATTTTGCAAATCTGCATCGCTAAAACCAAACACGTAAAAATTGCTGGGGTTGTTAAAACCCTGCGGATGCTTGCTGTCAGTAATAGTGGAGAGGAAATCGTTATCGTTAGAAATCCACAAGGTGTGCAAGGTTTGGTTATTGAAAACAACATCTTCACCAAAGGTCATACCTTCGATTTTGGCTGGAATGTTTTGCGCTGCAATGCCCGCGTTCACCAACAAATCTTTGAAGTCCAGGGATAAGGTTTTGCCCACTGCTTTTGACGCAAGGTTGCCAGAAAGACCGGTAATGTCTTGCGCACCGTTCAAATCAATTTTGAAAATTTGTTTTGCAACTGCATTGCTGTTGTCGCCCAAGCCTTTACCGTCGCGTTCATCAACCAAAAATTCATGATCATTAATCGCAACAATCTCACTCACACCAGAGCCAGTTGTTAGTTGGTAGGCGTATTCATGAGTGGTGCCTGAGGCGATGTCCACAGTCACAATACGAACGACTTTATTAGTATCTTGCAGCAAAGGTGCTTGCATGATGCCGACTAAAGTTTTGCCATCAGGCGTAATTGCCAAACCTTCCATGCCTTTGTTAGTGGTGCGGCCAGCAGTATTGCCACCAATTTCAGCTGCTTCGGTAGGGGCTACATTGGCAATTGCCAATTCACTGGGTAAGGTGAAGGTTTTGATGCGCTCGCCAGTTGTACGATCAAATTGATAAACATAGGGGCCGTATTCGTCAGAAATAAATACGCTTTTTCCATCGTTAGAAATGCGTACACCTTCCGGATCGAGGCGCGCATTGTTAGCCGACGTTGAGTTACCCGCGCCAAAGTTGTCAGAGCGACCACTGAAGAAGTAGTGGCTAGCATCATTTTGTGCCGGTGCACCGTTTGCGGCGTAATTCAAAGCAGTGCTGCTAAACAATAAAGTGGTATTAGTCAGCGTTGGTGTAATAGTGAAAGGCAGGCCACTGTTACTAGCGGTAAGTTGCATATTCAGCGTTTGGAAACGTGGAATATAAGTTGTGGTGTTGTCCACCGCTGCGCCGCCTGCGTAAGCTTGAGCATTAGGGCCACGATCAGGCAGAGCGATAAATGTGTTATTGCCTGCATAAGCCAAACCTGAACCCAAACCGCCAAAGACATTAGCATTAACGCCGCTTTCCAAGGTGCCGGTCAGGCCAGATTTATCAGCAGTACCGCTAATGCTGCCAATACCCAGAAGCACGGGAGCCGCTTGGCTCGCCAAGCTGATTGAAGAGATAAGGCTGAACAGCGCCAAATTTTTAAAGGACTTATTCATGGTGATATTCCGGAGTGATGAAGGATGTTGTCACCATAAATGTCATTTGTTACGGCTTTATGTCTGAAAACCAAATTTCTTGCGAGAAAATAAAAAAATAGGAATAAGTGAAAATCCAACTGGTATCAGTAAAAGTGATACTGCTTATAAATATAATCAGTTTTACAGATATTGATTTTTTTAATAGAGTGGCGGGCATTATTCCCTGTGTTACGGAGCTGCTATGTCATTTGTAGTTACTGAAAACTGCATCAAATGTAAACACACTACCTGTGTTGCCGTTTGCCCGACTGATGCATTCAGAGAAGGCCCCAATTTTTTGGTAATTGACCCTGTTTCCTGCATCGATTGCAATTTGTGCCCGGTTGAATGCCCTATAGGTGCAATTTTTGAAGAAGATGATGTGCCGGAAGATCAGAAGCACTTTATTGCCTTGAACGCTGAGCTGGCGGCGGAGTGGCCGGAAATATCAATCGTTAAAGACGCGCTTCCTGATCATGAACAATGGAACAATGTTCCCAATAAGTTGGCATTACTGGAGCGTTAACCAAAGTTCCACGATTTATCCCGCATTATCCCGATAGCCTATTTTTACCATGCAGTGATTTACATATACGAAATTTCATATATATTGATTTTCGTATATGTAAACCAATAGCTGGTAATCCCCATGTTTACCCCCGATCTGATCTGTAAAACCCTTTCGGACTCCACGCGAGCCCGCATAGCCCTGTTGATAGCGCGCGAGCAAGAGCTATGCGTCTGCGAACTCACCTGCGCACTTGATGACATCCAACCCAAAATTTCCCGCCACCTTGCGCTTTTGCGTGAAGCGGGGGTTTTGGCCGATCGTCGCCAGGGCCAATGGATTTATTACAGCTTGCATCCTGAGTTGCCTGAATGGGTAAGGGCGATGCTAAGTACCATGCTGGAAGCCAACAAAGATTGGCTAGCCGAAAACCACCAGCGCCTGTGCGAAATGCAAGACCGTCCCAATCGCTGCTGTTAACGTTTAAGAGATAGAAAATGAAAAAAATTAAAGTGGGCATTAATGGTTTTGGTCGTATTGGTCGCCTGGTTTTGCGTGCGTCTTATCTGTGGCCAGAATTTGAATTTGTACAAATTAATGACCCGGCCGGCGATGCCGCAACTTTTGCACATCTTCTAAAATTTGATTCCATTCAAGGCACCTTGCATGAAGCAGTAAGTGTCCACGACGATTTTTTGATGATCAAAAATCACAAAATAAAAATGACCGCTAATAAAACAATTGCCGAAACAAATTGGTCCGGGTGTGACCTTGTGCTTGAGTGCAGCGGTAAAATGAAAAGTGTTGCGGTCTTGCAAGAATACTTGAATCAAGGTGTGAAACGTGTGGTTGTGAGTGCTCCGGTAAAAGAAGCCGGCGCGTTAAATATTGTGATGGGGGTGAACCAGCATTTATTTAATTCTGCCGAGTATCGCATTGTTACTGCCGCATCTTGCACGACTAATTGTTTGGCACCCATCGTAAAAGTTATTCATGGAAACTTAGGTATTCGCCATGGCTCTATTACGACCATTCATAATTTAACCAACACCCAAAGTATTTTAGATCAAGCTCACAAAGACTTGCGCCGCGCTCGCTCATCTGGCTCTAATTTAATTCCTACTACAACGGGTTCAGCAACGGCAATCGCAGAAATTTTCCCTGAGTTGCGTGGCCGTTTAAGTGGCCATGCGGTTCGCGTTCCTTTGGCAAATGCGTCTCTTACGGATTGTGTATTTGAAGTGGAGCGAGAAACCAGTGCGAAGGAAGTTAATGCCTTATTAAAAGCAGCAAGTGAAAACGAACTAAAAAATATTTTGGGATATGAAGAATTGCCGCTGGTATCCAATGATTACTGCGGTGATCCACGCTCATCTATAGTAGATGCGCTCTCTACCATGGTGATTAATAAAACCCAGGTGAAAATATATGCCTGGTACGATAATGAATGGGGTTATGCAAACCGTACTGCCGAGTTGGCTAAGCTTGTCGGATCGGTTTAATGAATTCCACCATTCGCCAATACGCGCTGGTGACCGGTAATTACTGGGCATTTACGCTCACCGATGGCGCCTTGCGCATGTTGGTAGTTTTGCACTTCCATCAACTTGGATATAGCCCGCTACAAATTGCTTCCTTATTTTTGTTTTATGAAATTTTTGGCGTAATCACCAATTTGTTTGGTGGCTATTTAGGGGCGCGTATTGGTTTAAACCGCACTATGAATATTGGGCTCGGGTTACAAATTGCGGCCTTATTAATCTTGGTAGTCCCTGTGCAATGGTTAAGCGTACCTTTGGTGATGGCCGCACAAGCGCTGTCGGGCATCGCAAAAGATCTCAATAAAATGAGCGCGAAAAGCTCCATTAAAAGTTTGGTTTCAGCAAATCAGCAAAAACAATTGTTTAGGTGGGTGGCATTACTCACAGGCTCTAAAAATGCCCTTAAAGGCGTCGGTTTTTTTCTCGGCGGTGCACTGCTTGCACTCGTTGGTTTTAAAGGATCTATCTTGGCTATGGCTGCAATGCTCGGTGCTATTTGGTTGGCAAGCTTAATTTTATTGCAGCAGGATTTAGGCAAAGCTAAAAACAAACCAAAATTCTCAGAAGTTTTTTCTAAAAGCCGTGCAATTAATATTTTATCGGCTGCGCGTCTATTTTTATTTGGCGCGCGCGATATTTGGTTTGTAGTAGCGCTGCCGGTGTTTTTAAGTAGTCAACTTGGTTGGAGTTTTTTGAAAGTCGGCGGATTTTTAGCGCTCTGGGTTATTGGTTATGGAGTGGTGCAGTCGGTGGCGCCATACATGACAGGAAAATCCACTGAAAAAGTACCCGATGGACGCAGCGCACTTTGGTGGGCATTAGTTCTGGCTTTTATCACCGCAGCTATAGCGCTTGCAATGACAAATTTTTCGAATGCTCCTGTGTTGATTTCTGGTTTGTGTGTATTTGGTGTTTTGTTTGCAATTAACTCATCGCTACACAGTTATTTAATTGTGAGCTATGCCAGAGAGGATGGCGCTTCAACAGATGTTGGTTTTTATTATATGGCCAATGCATTGGGGCGTTTGGTAGGCACTTTGCTTTCAGGGTGGATTTACCAGGCATCGGGATTGATCGCTTGCTTATGGGTAGCGGCCATTTTTATTGCACTGGCCGCACTCTTATCCCTAGGCTTACCACGTAGCATACAGGTTAATACTGATGAACCGCGATAATGTTTCCGGCTGCAATGCTGATTGCACTGGTCCAGCAAAGATATTAAATCACGATTGCTTTTGCACGACCCTCAATCGTGAGCAGTTGGATCAAATTCTGCGTGCAGACGATAACAATCAGGATGTGCTGGCATCTCACCCACAACTTTTTTCCAACACCACCGTATTTATTTCGCCAGCGCAACTGCAACAGATGCGCGCTATTGTGCAAGCTGTTGAGCGTGTTGTTAGTTTGCCAGCCTATGCAGAAGAAGTCTTGGCGCGAGCCCCCTTAATTGCAAGCTTTAATCCCGGCACGCTCGGCGTATTTATGGGTTACGATTTTCATTTAAGTGCGCAAGGTCCGCAAATTATTGAAATCAACACCAATGCTGGTGGTGCCTTTTTAAATGCTGCATTGGTAAGTGCGCAAACCGAATGTTGCAAGGCTGCCGGTACACCATTGCCTTTTCAGAAAATAAAGCTGGATCAAAAATTTATCAGCATGTTTTTGAATGAATGGAAACTGCAACGCGGCGACAAACAGCTTACGCGAATCGCTATTGTTGACGAAAATCCCACGCAACAATTTCTCTATCCCGAATTTAAAATGGCGCAGCGTTTATTTGAGCGTAATGGTATTGCGGCCATTATTGTTGATCCTGGTGAATTGCAATTCAATGATGGGAAATTGATGCATCAAGGACTCACAATTGATTTGGTTTACAATCGCTTAACGGATTTTTCGTTGGTCGGTGAAGCTCTTTCTGTATTGCGCCAAGCCTATGAGGCGGGTTCTATTGTAGTTACGCCAAACCCCTATCAATATGCTCTATATGCGGATAAGCGCAATCTGATTGCTTTAGGTGATGCGGAACATTTGGAGAAATTAGGTGCAGACGAAAAGGATATTCAAGTCTTGAGTACTGCGGTTCCAAAGACCCAAGCGGTTACCGCAGATAATGCAGAGAATTTATGGTCAACACGCAAGCAGCTATTTTTTAAACCAGCTTCAGGATACGGCAGCCGCGCCGCTTATCGCGGTGACAAACTCACAAAACGTGTGTGGGAAGAAATTTTGCAAAGTGATTATGTTGCGCAACAAATTGTGTTGCCTGGCGAGCGCGGAATTTTGGTAGACGATGAACCAACAGCGTTAAAAATGGATATTCGCGCTTACGTTTATAAGGGTGAAATTCAATTGGTGGCGGCGCGTTTATATCAAGGCCAAACCACAAATTTCAGAACGCAGGGTGGTGGTTTTGCGCCTGTATTTGTGGCGCAGTGATTTTTATACACTTTTCCATCCTGCGACAATAATCCCCATGCCTACCAATGCTACGCCTGCGCCCACCCAATCATAAGTAGATAATTTTACGCCATCTACAAATCGCAACCACATTAAGGCTGTTACAACATAAGCGCCGCCATAGGCCGCGTAAACTCGCCCGCTCGCTGCGGGGTGCAATGTCAGTAGCCAAACAAACAACGCCAGGCTTGCCGCAGAAGGCAACAATAACCATATTGAGCCGCCTTTGCGTAACCAAAGATAGGGCAAGAAGCAGCCAACAATTTCTGCCAAAGCTGTTACTACAAAAAGAAAGATTATTTTTATCATAGGATTTACTGTGGTTCAGTAGTTGAGAGTGCATCGACAATGGTGCAATCCGGCGCTTTAGCTCCCGGACAGCAAGACTTGCAACTTTTAGCCATCTCCAGGAGTGAAGCTTTAATTCGCTCCAGTTCGGCCAACTTTTCATTCACTGCAGTCAAATTATTTTGCACCAGAGCCAAGGCTTCGCTGCAGGAGCGCTCGTTATTTTCCGAAAGGCTTAGCAATTCACGCGTTTTCTCCAGTGTGAAACCAAGCCCGCGCGCTTTCAAAATAAATTCCAGGCGTTTTTGATGATTGCGATTGTACAAACGATGCCCGCCATCAGTTCGAAGAGGCGCGTGTAATAGTTGTAGTTTTTCATAATAGCGGATGGTTTCTATAGGGCATCCGGTTGAGCGCGACAATTCACCAATTCCAAGCATAATCAAAATCCGTAAAAGAGCTTGCATCTGTAGTTACTACAGATTTTATCCTGAAGCTTCTTGTAGTGGTAAATAACTTTTAGGAGATTGTTATGAAATTGAGTCCGTCGAAATGGTTTGCAGGCATGGTAGCCTTGGCCTGCGTAGGCTGTTGCGCCATTCCATTGTATGCGCTTGTTACAGGTGTATTCGGTATTGGTTTACTGGGGGTAGGAATGACACAAAATATCCTGGAGCTTATTGTGTGTGTTCTTCCATTGTTTGGTCTTGTTATTGGCTATTTTGTGTATAAATCCAAATCTGTTAATAAAACGTGTTGCAACTCTCCAGATGAAAAGTGCTCAGATACCCAGTGTGCGAACAAATAGGAAGTTGAACTTTACATTGAGCCAATTTTAAAAGTGTTTTACAAAAATTGCGGGTTATCGCGATTGAGATAGCCATGGAAGGCTGAATCCAAAAAAGTGTTGTGTGGCTAGCGGGTTTAGGGTGCAAGTATTATCAAAACTCTTTCTAGCAAATATCCCTTAAGTAACACGCAATTTTTAATTCCAGTCTCTCGCCATATAACGCCCTTTTCCGCCGCCGAGCACATGTAAAGCTTGGCTCAGGTTGCGGTCTTTAGCTTCTTGTGATTTCAAACCAGCAAAATAACGAAGTATTTCTTTTTGCCTGCTGGGAGGCAGGGCATCCCAACCTTCTTGTGCACGAGGATTTTCTTTTAACGCCTTATGCAAATAACTTGGCATAGGATGGGTAGGGCCACCCTTGTAATCCTTATCAAATTCTATTTCTACTCTGACACTATCGCCTACTTTTGTATCTGATGCTTTGCGAACTTCGCCGTGTAAATAGAGATAAAAGCTTCCATCGCCGATTGGCATCATATTAATTCGCCAAGGCGTTTTAGGTTTTCCATTAATACGAACGCACACCGGCATGGGCTTGCGCCAGCTTTCTTTTAAAAAGCTGGCTTGTTCAGCGCTCACCAATATATAAGGATTGATCTTGTTTATTTCGATCACGGATGTGAAGCACAAAATACTCATTCTCTCTCCTATATCTTAATGCGCAACTTATTTATCAGCGTTTGCCATGCACAATTCGATAAAGCGCAGGCAACATCACCAGCGTTAACAAAGTGGAAGAAATAATTCCACCTATGACAACCGTTGCTAAAGGCCTTTGTACCTCAGCACCAATTCCCGTATTTAATGCCATGGGTACAAATCCTAAACTTGCTACCAATGCCGTCATTAACACGGGGCGTAATCGAGTTACGGCGCCTTCAATAATCGCTGGAATTAACTGTCCATTTTCCAAATACGAATTGCGGATAAATGAAAGCATGACTAATCCGTTTAGTACAGCGATACCTGAAAGTGCGATAAATCCGATGCCAGCGGAAATGGAGAGCGGCATATCGCGCAACCAGAGTGCCAAGACACCACCGGTGAGTGCAAGGGGGACGCCGGTGAAAATAATTAGTGCATCCTTCACTGAACCGAACGCCATGATTAATAATGCAATCACCATAATAAGTGTGATGGGCACAATCAAGCTTAAGCGTTTGCTGGCCGATTCAAGTTGCTGAAAAGTACCACCATAATTTAGCCAGTAGCCGGGGGGCAATTTGATTTCGCTAGCAATTTTATTTTGCACTTCTTTTACAAAACTTCCTAAATCACGGTCGCGTACGTTGGCAGTCACTATTACCAAACGTTTTCCATTCTCACGGCTGATTTGATTTGGCGCAGTGGTAAAAGTTAATTGCGCAACTTGCGACAAAGGTACAAAGCCGGGTGCTTTACTAATTGGAATTAAAAGACCTTCAAGAGTGCCTGGATTTACCCGTAAGTTTTCTGGTAAACGGACAACCAGTTCAAAACGTCGGTCACCTTCAAAAACTAAACCTGCAGATTCACCGGCTAGCGCAGTGGATATGACATCTTGCACCTCAGCAATCGTTAAGCCATAACTTGCCAATTCCGTGCGTTTGGGAATGACTGTCAACATGGGCAGGCCAGTAACTTGCTCCACGCGGACATCAGCAGCACCAGGAATAGTTTCTAAAAGTTCGCTAATTTCACTGGCGGATTTGAACATTTGGTCGAGATTGTCGCCTACAACTTTAATCCCCAAGTCTGAACGCACGCCGGAAATAAGTTCGTTAAAACGCATTTCAATCGGTTGTGTAAACTCATAATTGTTGCCAGGAATTGTCTTTACGGCAGCTTCCAGGTCTTCAAGAAAATCGGCTTTGCTGCGGCTTGGGTCAGGCCATTGATCGCGCGGCTTCATGATAACAAAGTTGTCGGCCACGCTTGGCGGCATGGGGTCAGTAGCGACCTCCGCCGTGCCGAGCTTAGCAAATACTTTATCGACTTCTGGAAATTGTTTGATGCGTGCCTCCAGAATTTTTTGCATACCCACAGCTTGTTCTAAACTGGTGCCAGGAATTCGCAAGGCGTGTAACGCAATATCGCCTTCATCTAATTTTGGAATAAATTCTGAACCTAATGTTGTTGCTAACCACGAGCTTGCAATAACCAAAAAAGCAGCACTAGACACCAACCACCAGCGAAGTTTGAGTGCACCCTCTAATAGTGGACGATAAGCATTTTTTGCGGCAAGCATAATTGCATTTTCATGCTCGGCAACTTTTCCATTCATAACCAATGCAATAGCTGCCGGGATAAAAGTAACAGATAAAATTAATGCGGCCACTAACGCAACAACAACCGTAACTGCCATGGGGTGAAACATTTTTCCTTCTACACCCGTAAGCGTAAAAATGGGCAAGTAAACAAGTGTGATAATCCCAACCCCAAATAAGCTGGGGCGAATTACTTCGTTGGTAGCACTGTACGCCAGTTCCAAACGTTCTTTTAGTGGCAACTGCCCACCGTGAAAACGCTGCGCTTCTGCTAAACGTCGAATAGTATTTTCTACAATAATCACCGCGCCATCGACAATTAAACCAAAATCCAGCGCGCCCAAACTCATTAAATTTGCCGACACTCCCAGTTGCAGCATGCCGCTCATTGTCATGAGCATGGTGATAGGAATTATTGCGGCAGTAATTAATGCCGCGCGCAAATTACCGAGTAGAGCGAATAGCACTACTATGACTAGCAGTGCACCTTCCAGCAGATTTTTTTGAACGGTGGCGATAGTTTTGTCCACCAAGGTAGTACGGTTATACACCGCGGCAGCAACGACTCCTTCTGGCAGCGATTGGTTTACTTTTTCCAGCGCGATTGCCAGGTCGCGCGAAACAATGCGCGAATTTTGGCCCATCAACATCATAGCCGTACCGAGCACAGTTTCCTGTCCGTTTTGTGTGGCTGCGCCTGTACGAAGTTCTTTGCCAATCGCAACTTGCGCAACATCCTTTATGCGAATGAAAACGCCTTTGTAACTGCCAATAACAAGTTGTTCAATATCGCTAATGCTTTCGAGTTGCCCTGCAGTGCGAATAAGCCATTGTTGACCGCGAGATTCTATATAACCTGCGCCGCGATTTTGATTATTACCTTCAAGTGCGCTACGAATTTTCTCCATGCTCAATTCATAGGCTAAGAGTTTCGTTGGGTCGGGCGTAACATGGTACTGCTTGCTGTAACCGCCAATGCTATTAATTTCGGTGACGCCTTTTACCAACACAAGTTGCGGCCGAATGATCCAATCCTGAATTTCGCGCAGCGCAGTTGCGTCATAGGCGCTACCGTCCGCTTGTTTTGCATCTGGTTTGGCGGTGACCGTGTACATAAAAATCTCACCAAGCCCGGTTGCAATTGGCCCCATGGTGGGTTCAATCCCTGAAGGTAATTTGCTTTTAATGGTAGCTATACGTTCGTTAATTAAGTTGCGCGCAAAATAAATATCTGTGCCATCGTCAAATACTAAAGTTACTTGCGATAAGCCGTAGCGCGACAGAGAACGTGTGTAGGATAAATGCGGAAGGCCTGAGAGTGCAGTTTCCACTGGCCAGGTAATACGCTGTTCAATTTCCAGTGGCGAATAACCCGGCGCTTCGGTGTTGATTTGCACCTGTACATTGGTGATGTCGGGCACTGCATCAATGGGTAATTGGCGGTAACTCCAGCAACCCAAAATTATAAAGCCGAAAACAATACCTAAAATTAATCGGCGCCGGGCGATGGAAAATCGCAATAAAAACTCAATCATGATGCTCTCCGAAAAACCATGATGCTCTCCAAAAAATCATAAAGGGCTCCTGATTAATGATCATGCGAAGCGCCAGACTTTTCCAAGTCGGCCTTGAGCAAATAACTATTGTCAACCACGTAGTGATCGCCAGGATTTAAACCGTTAATAACCTCGGTAAATTCTCCATCGGTTTGGCCCAATTCAAGCGGACGAATTTCGTAAGTGTCACCCACTTGAACAAACACAACTTGCCAGTCGCGAAAGTTTTGCAATGCACGATTATCTATTCTCAGTGCAACAGGAATTTCGGCGAGCGTGATGGTTCCCTCCAAACTTTGGTTAGGCACCCAATCGTTTTCATGATTAGGTAAAGGTATATGGGCGATAAGTGTGGAGGCGCCGTCTTCATGCGAAGTAAGCGATTCTATATTGCTAAGCGCGCTGCGACCTTCACCTTCTAGTAAAACACTTTGACCGGCTTTAAGTTTATTGGTTTGCGCCGGAAACGCGTGTAGGTGCGCTTCCAATTGCGAATAGTCCACCAAGGTAAATAAAATTTTTTCACCGGTGAATTCATCGGGGTTAGCGTGGCGTTCAATAATGGTTCCGCTAATCGGCGCGGTAATGTTGTATTGGCGTAAGCTCTCGTTAGACTCCACGCTGGCGAGCACATCGCCTACCTTTACCTTATCGCCAATCGTAGCTTTCACTGCGCGTATAACGCCGGGATAGCGCGCTTGTATGTGGCTCACCCGCACAGGATCGGGCAAGGCTTGTCCGTAAAGTTTAATAGTTTGTTTCAAATTTCCTGCTGTAGCAATTGCAGTGGTAACGCCAGATTCTTTTGCGAGTGCTGCGCTTAATTGAACGCGACCTTCGTAAGAAGAAAATTTCCATTGGTGCTTTTTGTTTTTGTAAGTTGCAGTAACTGAAACGTCAAACGAGTGAGGCTCTTGAACCTCGCCTTGTCCGCGTAAAAAATCATCTTGTGGTAAAAAAGTCAATTTGTTGGATTTGGCTGCTGTGGGTGTAGCACTCAGGCGACTTAGCTCCACACTCAATTGCCAATCTTTAGGCGCTATAGCATCGCCATCATCAGTCGCCCACGCACGATATTCGGGTGGCACACCGCGTTCAAAAATAGCGAGCTCTACCGAAAAATCACCATCGCTTAACAGACGACCCTTGTGCGGACCTTTTACAATGTCGGTCTGCCCGCCACTTTCATGCTCGGCACTTCCATGTCCTTCACTCCCATGCCCTGCATGATCATTGTGTTTTTCGGAGCAGGCGGAAATACTTGCGAAAATTATCAATGCGAAAATTTTGCTGCTAATGCGATATTTTGATGTGAATATTTTTTCAAATAATAATTTCATGGCTGCGTCCTCGCGTCCAAATTCGATGAAGGCGTAGCATTGAGTGCTGTGCCAGTAATGCGTTCTATTTCGCTTGCCAGTAAATGAGCACGAGCGGCGGCATTAATTAATTCCAATTGCATTTCCAGCAATTCGCGCTGGGCAAGATTGAGTTCTAAATAGCTATAACGGCCCTGGTTAAATCCATTTTGCGTTGTGCGCATGGCTTGCGATAGGAGAGGGATAGCATCCGCGCGCAGGCTATTCACTTCTGCCAATGCTTGCTCGTAAGCGCCGTGTAAATGAATTAAATGCGCTTGCAATTTCGTACGGGTTGCATCGTGCTCGAGTTCGGCACCGGCTTGATTTGCGCGCGCGGTTGTAAGCGCTCCTGTTGCCCGGCTTGCTGAGCCTAAGGGCATGCTCATGCCTACTACCAAGGCAGAATCATCACTTATTTGTAAACGGCGAACGCCCGCGTTCCAGGTTAGATTGGCTGAGCGTTCCGTTTGTGCTTGTCGCAGTTCTGCAGTGCGTAATTGGATTTGATCGCTTAATACTGCAAGGTCAGGATTGCTTTCTAATTTGGCAAGTAAGGTATCGAGGGGTGCTGATTGTGGCAGCAAAAATAAATTAGCTTCCACTTCTGTAAATTTAGGTTGAGCAAAAGTGATTTGCGGTTTCATCCAAAAAGCGCTGAGTTTTACGCGTTCACTATCCATTTGTTGACGCTTTTTTTCTAGCTCAATTGTGGCGCGTACCACGGAGGCTTTTGCGCGTAACACGTCTGCTTCAGGCGTGCGCCCAGCGTCCCATTGTTTGCTGAGTGATTTTGTATTTTCTTGTGCAGCGTTAAGTCTTTGCTGCAAAAGTTTTAGCTCTTCTTGTGTCGCGGCGAGTGTAATAAATTGTTGGGTGGCTTGCGTAAGCACATCCAACGTCAAAACCCGTTGGGTAGATGCAAGCTGCTGTTGCCTTGCAGTGACAACACCAAGGCGTGCGTCACTTTTTCCACCCAGTTCAATAATAGATGACAGTGACAAAGTGAGTTCGGCTGCATCTGCAGCTTTGAAACTGCCGCTGCCTGCGATATTTTCAAATTGAGCAGATAGATGCAGGCCAGGTTTTAAGGCTGCTGTTTGTTGTTCACCTCGTAAGGCTTTTAATTGAAACTCATACCCGGCAAGTTGCGGATTGTTTTGTAAAGTCGATTGAATAACCTGCTGTAATCGCAAGGAGTTTTGCGCATAGACAGGTGTAGCTAAAATAAAAAACGTAATGGCGCCTAGCGCTATTAGCGGAGGAAAAGTTCTCATGAAATGCTCCAGCAAAATCACCCGTTGATACGGATAATTTCAGGTTCAAATTAAAATTCGAAAAATTTGAATATCAGGCTGGCAGAACAGGTGGCGCGCGTAGCGGAGGACGCAAGCCATTCAAGCGGTGGGGAATTGTACGGAAGTAACTAACAACAAATTTTGCGGGTGCGGTAAAAAATGCAGCTAACAAAAATGCAGCCAGGAGCAGTATAGGTAAATCAATCTTGATGGGTTTAGCCGGTGCAAGTTGGCCTATGTCTACATCTGCATCCAAATGATTTTGGCTGCTATCGTGATCAGCATGTTCACCTAGTGTATGAATATGAACAGTCATCGGTGGTTCTTGACCATCAAAGCACATGTGGCCGTGTGCGCCGCTCCAGCTGGCAAGAAGCCAGATGATCAGGGTCGCAAAGGCGAGGGCTTTATGGTTGAGAATGCTGCGCACAAAAAAAGGCTCTACAAAAAAATAACCCGTGCAGAGTAAAACAATGCACGGGTTATTCTCAAGCTAAAACGCAGTAAATTAATTTGTAGCGAGTAAGCGATCGTATTTGCGGCTCAACATATCGTAAAAAGCTTCACGCACCTGGTTCACGCCCATCTTCAAGGTAGTGATTTGCTCGTGGCTAATATCTTTACGGCATACATAAACTTGTTTGCGGAATACGGCAATTTTGGCGCCATACAAGCGCAGGCTTCGCTCCAGATTTTTTTCGCCGAGCATCAAGAGTTTCGCTTCTGCATCGGCAAGCTTACGAAACTCATTGACCAGTTCGGTATTAACTATGTCTAACTCTTGACGGCGTGCTGTCGGCCAGCGGTCACCAAATTGAATTGACTCCACCACCAGTGACGAATATTTGGCGAAGATGTGGGTGACAGTGCCTACTTGCCCGGAGACTTCTTCCAGAATTTGCAAGCGGCGATTCTCTCGCGGCCCGCTGTTTTGATTGGCGCTGCGCCAGAGAATAAGCCAGGCAACAAGCGCTGCAATCAACGCGCCCAGCCCGATTTTGAGCGAAGTGTCTGTTAATTGAATAAAGGTTTGTGAATCCATGGTAGAAGGCCTCTCTGTCAGAAAAACGTCGGTCAAAACAATATGAGAGGAATTGAGCAAGAAGCAGGCCAGCCCCACCTCAATTTATTCCTGTTGTTAAGAGGATTAAATCGAGATGGAAATGTATGAGTGAGATTTAATGTTTTGCGTATTCAACCTTCGGCAAAAACACAGTGATTATTCCTATCAACGGCAGGAAGGAGCAGCATTTAAAGACAAAAATAATATCCGTTGCATCCGCCAACGCACCCAGGGCGGCGGCGGAGATGCCACTTAAACCGAAGCTTAAACCAAAAAATAATCCGGAAATTAAACCTACTTTTCCCGGCACCAATTCCTGTGCAAACACCACTATCGCGGAGAAAGCTGAGGATAGGATTAAGCCAATGCACACGCTAACCACGCATGTCCAAAATAAATTGCAGTAAGGCAATAGCAGGGTAAAAGGAGCTGCACCGAGGATGGAAACCCATATCACCAACTTACGACCAATCTTGTCGCCCAGAGGACCGCCAGCGAAAGTGCCCACAGCAACGGCGGCCAGGAATATAAACAAAAACAGTTGGGATCCGGCTACTGACTGGCCGAAATGTTCCATCAAATAAAATGTGTAGTAATTGCTGAGGCAGGTCATATAAACGAATTTGGAAAAGATGAGTAACCCCAGGATCGCGATGGCGGTGGCTACTTTGTTACGCGATAACGAATGTGTAGCAACAGCGCCTTTAGCTCTCAGGGCGGCGTGGCTGCGAACAACCCAGCGACTAACATTGAATAAGACAATAATTCCCAGTACAGCAAATAGGGTAAACCACCCGATACTGCTTTGACCGCGAGGAATAATGATCGCTGCCGCCAACAGCGGGCCTATAGCCGAACCGCTGTTGCCTCCTACTTGAAAAGAGGACTGAGCAAATCCAAAACGCCCACCCGATGCCATGCGTGCTACGCGAGAGGCTTCGGGGTGGAAGGTCGATGAGCCCAAACCTACAAAGGCTGACGCAAGCAGTAATGCCGCATAAGAATCTGCAACGGCCAGCATGATCAAACCTATCAATGTAAACACCATGCCTATAGGCAAGAGATAAGGTTTAGGGTGTTTATCCGTATAAAAACCAATAGCAGGCTGTAACACCGAGGCTGTGAGCTGGAACACCAAAGTAATCAAACCCACCTGTGTAAAGCTCAGGTTGTAGTCTGCTTTTAGCATGGGGTAAATGGACGGCAGTACCGCCTGGATCAGGTCGTTAAGCAAATGCACAAAACTCACCGCTCCAACTACGGGGAGAATTAGTTTGGTGCTATCGAACGCAGGTTGCTGGGTGTTAGGGAGGGGTTCCATCTTGGTCATAGAGGCTGCGCCTTGCTGTAAATAAAGCGCTCAGTATAAAAGTGCCTGAAAAAGCAGAAATGACATAAACTATCGAATAAGTGACAAGTAAAGAGGTCTTATGACTATTGCCAGCATTCGAAGCCCAGAAGAATTGCAAACCGTACCTCGCCCAATCGTGGCATGGGCAGGGCATTATGCAAATGGCGAGGAGATTCCACCGCATACCCATCCGCGCGCCCAGCTTTTGTATGCCGTTGAAGGGGTGATGCGCGTGCTCACGCCGAATAGTGTGTGGACGATTCCATCGCAACGTGCGCTGTGGGTTCCGGCGAACGTTGAACATCATTCCTTTATGATGAGCGATCTAGAAATGCGCACGCTCTATGTCAGCCCGGATGCGCCCCTTGCCTTGGGGCAAGAGTGCCGCGCAATTTCTGTGTCGGGTTTATTGCGTGAATTGATTTTGGGTTTAATCGAAGAGCCGGCGGAGTACCCCATGCCTGGCCGTGGGGAGCATTTAACGGCACTCATATTGATGGAAATTAATCGCGCGGCAACGCATGCCGTTGAGATTCCCTGGCCGCAAGATCGTCGCTTGCAAACTGTGTGTCACTTAATCATGAATTCTCCCGGAGTGAATCGCACCATTGAAGAATTGGCGGATGCTGCCGGTGCCAGTGCACGAACACTCATCCGATTATTTCCAAAAGAAACCGGATTGAAATATCGCCAATGGGTACAGCAAGTACAAATTGCCGATGCAATTTGCAGGCTTGGTCGCGGCGAATCTATTGCACGCATTTCTCATGCACTGGGTTACGCCAGCCCGAGTGCTTTTTCGGCGATGTTTAAACGAATTTTTGGCGTCACTCCGAATCAATACTTGCAAGTCAAGCATGAATGAAAATCTTCATCGAAGGATCGATGATGCCGCTACCCCCTCGATTTTTTTAAATTATTTGTTGAATTCTTCCTGATACTTTTCCGCGTTGTTTTTCCAAAATCCCACATATTGGTTTTTAGTGTTTGATGGCTGATTTGAGTTATTCGTTATCCTTCTAACATCGTCTAATGCATATGAAGATTAAATGACTTTGTTAAGTTTTTTGTGCGGCACTCTTCAAAAATCCCACCGGTTTTTTAAATTTTGTTCATGGGCTTAACTAATAGTTGACATCTTGTACCCTTGTATACAAGATAGGCATGGATCTATTATTCCTTTTCTTACCTCTTGAACTTTAAAAATAACCAATGAGGATTCACTCATGAGAAAGCACTCCTTTAGACCATCTGTTTTATTTTCATTGATGATTTCTGCTACGGTGGCGCAAGCAAGTGCCCCCGATGATGTGGACGAAGTTATTGTCACGGGCAGTTATTCTGAAAGCCTTGAAAAATCCCTGGACCTGAAACGTAAATCCACCACCATGGTGGATTCGATTACCGCTGACGATGTGGGCAAGTTGCCAGACAATAATCTTGCAGAGGCATTGCAACGCGTTCCCGGCGTGCAAGTTTCGCGGACTAACGGTGAAGGACAACAGATTTCCCTGCGTGGTTTAGGGCCGAGCTTTGCGCGCGTGTTGCTGGATGGCATGCCAGTTTCAGCTGCATCAGAGGGTAGTGTGGATGCGCAGTCGCGCAACCGTGAATTCGATTTTGATTTGCTGCCTTCTGAATTGTTTAGCCAATTAGCCGTATCAAAAACTCCAAACGCCAGCTTGGTGGAGGGCGGTTTATCGGGAACAATTAATTTACGCACAGCACGTCCTTTTGATCGCCCCGGTTTCAATGCCACTTATCAAATTCAGGAAGCCTATCAGTCGACTTCCGAAAAATTTGATCCGCGCTTGAGTTTTTCGGTGAGTAATACCTGGGGTGATACCTTTGGTGCATTACTCAGTGTTACAACATCAAAAAGATCATTCCGTACCGACGGTTGGTCAGCGCAAGGTTGGACATCTGGATTGGTTGCAGCTAATGCGCCCGCAACAGGTTATGCAAAAGGTTTTGATTGGAAGCTTCCCAGCGTAGTGGCGAGTAACCCTACCACCACGGCACCTGGTTTTATTAATGAATCAGGCTTAAGCAATGCGAAGTTAGCTAATACTCAATTGCCGCGTTTGCCGCGCCCGGAAAGTCAGGAAGGCACGCGTGATCGTATTGGTAGTACCCTGTCGTTCGAATGGAAACCATCCGACACCCTGAGCTTTAACCTTGATGCTATTTATGCAAAGCTCGACGCAGATTTTGATCGATACACCAATAATCTTTTAGTGCGAAATACTGGTGCCGGTACCGATAATGCAACGGGTTTTGGTTATTTAACCCCGTCCAATTTTGCCATTGATTCCAACAATACCTTGACCCAAGGTACATTGTCAGGCGCAAAATTCTGGAGTGAAAACCGGGTCTTCCAACAAGAATCTGATTTCAAACATCTAGAGTTGGGTGCGAATTGGGATATTACCGATAGCATTAATCTTCAAGCTAAAGTTTCGCGAGCAGATTCTGATTTCCGCTGGAGAATGACAACTTATTTATTGCTCTCGAAACCGGGCACAGTAACACTCGATTTAGATGATCGTATTCCAACTATTACACCATCCATCGACCTTGCTAATAATGCCAACTGGGCGCTCAACGCCGTTCGTGTTCAACCGAGAACGCGCGCAGAAACCAACGATAACTTTTCGTTGGATTTAACCTGGGGCGATGACGCTAAAAATATTCGCGTGGGTGGTTTGTACAATAAATTCTCGCGCGAGCGTTTAAGTTTCAGCAGCAGTATTGGTACTAACCAGGGTGATTTTTTGAAACCATACGGTTACAACGGCCCCAATGATATTAATTTATTTAATTTGTCAGGCTATGCGATTCCTGTACCTATAGATCATTACGGAAAAGATATAGATGATGATATTGGTTACAACAGCTGGGCTGTCGCAGATTTAAAAGCCTTTGGTAAGTTGATTGATTATTCCACGTTGGATAATGCCGCCAATCTGGATTATCAAAACTCCGGTAGCTTTGAGGAAGAAAACTTATCTGCTTATCTTGAAGCTAATTATGCGCTTGATGTATTTGCGCGCGAGCTTCGTATCAATGCGGGTGTCCGTTACGTAAAAACTGATCAAGATCTGATTGGTTTTATCCGCACCCCGAGCACACCGCCTGCAGCAACCAATTTGTTCGGGTTGCGTCCTGCCAATTTCGGACAAAATACAATTAGCGGTGATTATGCAGAAGTGTTGCCATCCTTAAATCTTTCTTACGACATCAGTGAAAAAGTATTGGGTCGTTTGTCGGTTTCAAAAGCGCTGACACGTCCAAGCCCCGCAGACATACAACCTTTTACGAGTTTGTCTACTGCAGGTGTGGTGACTCAGGGCAACCCGGATTTGGATCCCTATCTCTCAAATCAGGTTGATCTTGGTCTCGAATGGTATTTCGAAAAAGGTGCGGTATTAGGTGGTAATGCTTTTTACAAAGAAATTACCGGTTTTGTACAAAGACAAAATGTTCCCAAAGCATTTAGAAATGCAGCCATTCCTTTGGATACCATTACCGACCCGACTTTCAAAGCATTATTGCCACAAGGTTTGGATACAGTGTTGTTGTTCAATACGCCAGTAAACCTGGATTCGGTAACTTATCTCAGAGGTATTGAATTGTTGTATCAACAACATCTCGACATGATTATGCAGGGGCTCGGTCTAAGTCTTAACTACACACGTTTGGATTCGGGTAAATCAGTTATCACTGGTTTGGCAGAAGACAATTACAACGCTGTGGTTTATTACGAAACTGATCGCTATGACTTACGTTTCTCATACAACTATCGCGGTGATTATGTGGAGTGTAATGTCAATTGCGGATCAACCTCGCCAGAAGTGCAATATCGTAATTCTGCCGGTTATCTGGATTTCGCTAGTAGCTTGAATTTCAGTGCGTGGGATAAGGATATGACAGTAACCTTTGAAATTCTTAATTTGTTGGATGAAGAGGAATATTCATACAACGGTTACGAAAATCGCGCGGCTTCATTAAACCGTCCTGGCCGTCAGATTATGTTAGGTTTGCGCGGCAAGTTCTAATGCTTGCCTGGCGTTAAAATAGTTTTGTTGTTCGTGCTTTACTCCAAAGTTGTTAGCCAACTCATTCCCCGGCCCAAAGCCGGGGTTTTTTATTTTTGTATCAAAAAAATTAATTTTTATCCCGCAGAGGTTTTAGTAGGCCTTCCAATCCGTTTAGTTTTATTTCATACAAAAACTGTAATTGCTCGCCAAGTTTTCCTTTGGGGAAACCTTGTTGATAAAACCATACTAAATAAGGTTCCGGTAAATCCATTAACACTCGCCCGGCATATTTTCCAAAGGGCATTTTGGTGTTGGCGAGCTCAAGCAAAATACTTGAATCAGGTTGACCGTTTTCCATAATTAGCCACCCGCGAGTTTTACGGTAAACCCGCGCTTTTCTAAATCCGCTTTTATTTTTTCGCGTTGGTCTCCCTGGATTTCAATGACGCCATCTTTTACCGAGCCACCCACACCACAGGTTTGCTTAAGTGCTTTGGCGATATTTTTCAATTCATTTTCGTCGACGGGAATGCCGGTAATAGTTGTAACACCTTTACCATTGCGGCCTGCAGTTTCGCGTCGAATTCGCACTATGCCGTCGCCAGCGGGAATTTGGGCGGCGGGTTTTTCTTCTTTTATGCGGCCCGTTTCGGTGGAGTAAACCAGGCGTGAATTTTTGTCTTTGCTCATGGGGAGTCCTCTTTCAGTGTCGCAATCTTACCAGATCGTTAAAGCTCATTCGCTTTGTATAGCTGGTAGAATGCCGGCAATTAAGTGTCCGATGAATGATGAGTACCTGATGAATAGTGACGATATAAATATTAAGGGTACATGGTTACCCAAATGGCAGCCGGTGGTGGATGCATTTGCAGCCAATTTTAATGAGGGCGAGCAGGGTGCAGGTATAGCGCTCTATCACGCTGGCGAATGTGTGGTGAATATTTGGGCGGGTGAGCGCACTAATCGTTTAGCGGGCATTGCCAATCAACCTTGGGATGAAAATACCATCGTTAATATTTTCTCGGCGGGTAAAGGCTTTGTCGCGCTTTGTGTTTTGCAATTAGTTGCGCAAGGCAATCTGGATGTAGATTCTCCCGTTGCACGTTATTGGCCCGAATTCGCCCAAGGCGATAAAGCTGCCATCACTGTAGGGGATGTGCTTTCTCATCGCAGTGGCCTATCCGCTTTTCATCAACATATTGCCGATAACCAAATATTTGACTGGGCTGCTATGGCCACCGCTGCTGCCAGCGAAACGCCCTGGTGGGGACCTGCAAGCGGGCAGGGCTATTCGCCCTTTATGTATGGTTGGATTTTAGGCGAGTTGGTTCGCCGGGTAAGCGGTTACCCAAGCTTTAATGATTATTTCCAGGCAAATGTTGCCGTACCTTTGAATATGAACTGTCACTTCGGCGTGCCAGATTCCGCGTTGAATTTGATTGCAGATACCGGCCCCTTAAAACGGAATGGTGCCACTACCGAAAGTAACGGTGCCGACAGTGTGGCATTGGGTAAGTTGATGAAAGCTGATCCTCGCGGAGTGACCAATCGCGCCTTTTGCAATCCCATCAGTTTAATGACCGCAACTAATACCCAAGCTTGGCGTCAGGCGCAAATTCCTGCGGCAAATGCCCACGCAAATGCGCAAGCGATTGCGGCTATTTACGGCGCCCTGGCAAACAATCAACTGCTACCCGCGAATATTTTATCGCTGTGCTCTCAAGAACAAACCTTCAACAATGATCAAGTTCTAGGTTTGCCGTTACGATTTAGTTGCGGCTTTATGTTGTCGCAAGCAGATCGGCCCGATTGTCGGTATGGGCGCGGTACTCGTGCTTTTGGTCATCCGGGAGCAGGTGGGTGCGTGGGTTTTGCTGATCCTGATTATCAATTAGGTTTTGGTTATGTCACATCGCGTATGGGGCAAAATATTTTGATTGACGAGCGTGCCGTTAAACTAATTGATGCGGCTTACGCTGTTTTGGAGAATCACAATGAATGATTTCGCGGACGAATTGATCGAATTACAAACCCGCATTGCTTATCAGGAAGACACTATCCAACAGTTAAACCAGGTTATTACCAAGCAAGATGCGGATATCCTTCAGCTGCAACACCAAATGCGCCTCTTGGCCAAGCGTATTGACGAGCTATCCCTTGCGCAACAAGACGGTGGCGAAGAAATCACCAACGAGCGCCCCCCACATTATTAATGTTCGGGTGAGTTGTTGATAAATGCGACATTCGTGGCATTAAAAGTTTTGTTTGTGACACTTCCCATAGCAACAAATTCTTACGGCTAAATCAGTTTCTTTGACTAGACTCAGCAATGGTACATTTCATTTATGAGTCTAGTTGTCGCCTATGAATTATCAGCAACCCCATTCTGCCAATCTTGAGGAGCTCAATCCTCTCAGCTTGGAATATGCGCTTTTAGCGCCAGATGTAGCTGCGTGGCGGTTCGATGTAGGCTCAGCTGACTTACATTTTTCCAAAGAATTCCCATTGGTATTCCCTGGTTACCAGTTCCCGTTTAATGATTTGTCGGGCCTTCTGGACAACCTGAGTTCAGCCGATAAATACATATTTCTGCAAATGTTCAATTCTGACCCCGTGGATTGTGACCGGGGCGTGCGCGCTTGCGAAGTGAAATTTCCAAGCGAAGTAGGTGAGTATCGCGTGCGTTTTATTGGTCGGCTTACGCCCAATAAAGATCGTCAGTACGAAGGTGTAGCTGTACCTAGCACCCATTGGTTAGCCAATCCCGGTGTGGAAACCAGTAGCAGTTTATTGCGCACCTTATTTGCTGAGAATCCAGTTGCGAGTTTAATGACCGATGCCAAAGGCGTGCTTTTGCAAGCTAATGCCGCGTTTGAAAAATTATTTGATCTTAATCCCCGCAAAATCAGTGCTGCTGTTGGTCGCTACAATCTGTTGCGTGATAAGCAGCTCCTGGCTGATTCTGAGATATCCCAACTCCTGCAAAATGTTTTTCGCGCTGGTGAAACGCTGAGCGTGGATTTAACTTATTCGCTGGATACCATAGTTAAATCCTTCGCCGCCAAAAAATTTAATCACACGGGGAAAAAAATTAGCCTGCGGGCTAGCTTGCTTCCCATTAGAAATCGTTTTGGTGAGTTGGAGCGTGTGCTAATTCAATTGCAAGATCGAACGCGTGAAGAAAATGCGCTTGAGATTTTGTTAAAGCAACAGCGTGAATTGCAAGAAAGTGAAGCCAGTTATAAAGCCTTTATCGCCAACAGTAGCGAAGCCATTTGGTGTTACGACATGGTTCCGCCAATCTCACTAGATCATCCTATTGAAATGCAAGTTGACCTTATGGCAGACCGCGCCTGTCTGTCGCAGGGCAATAAAGTATTGGTGACTATGCTGGGTGCGAATTCATTGCAAGATCTCATTGGCCAAGGTTTGCGCGAAAGCGGATCAACGCGCTATGTGTTCGACTTGCAATATTTTGTGAAAAATAAATATCAAATGGTGGATCACGATATTATTCGTGAAGACAGCAAAGGTCGCCGCTACTATTTCCAAATTTCATGCGTTGGTGTGATTGAAAATAATCGGCTGACCCGTGTGTGGGGCACAACAAAAGATGTTTCTGTACGCAAGCGTTATGAGCAGCGTTTGGAGCATATTTCCCTGCATGATTCGCTAACAGGTTTACCCAATCGCGCCAATATTTACCAGGAAATTGAGCGTTTTTACGCCCGTGAAGATGAAGCCCAGGGCGCTCTGTTGTTTATAGATTTGGATCGTTTTAAAGAAATTAACGATACCCTCGGGCATCAGGTAGGCGACCGTTTGTTGCAACTTATTGGGCCCCGAATTAAATCTGAAATGAATGAAATTCACGGCACAGTTGCCCGCATGGGTGGTGATGAGTTCGCAATATTTTTACCAAGTATTCGCAACCAACAGCACGCTGTTGTATTTGCACATTGCATTTTGGATGCGTTGCGTTTGGAGTTTGATCTTGAAGTGTTCTGCGCAGAAATTAGCGCAAGTATTGGTATTGCATTGGCGCCAACGCAAGCGTCAGACGTTAATGAATTAATGCGTTACGCTGACGTGGCCATGTATCACGCTAAAGAACAAATGTCCGGCATTGCAGTTTACAAACCTGAAATTGATCCGCACTCGCCCAAGCGTTTGGCAATGATGAGCGAATTAGGGCGCGCAATTCGTGAAGATCAATTGTGTTTGTATTACCAACCAAAAGTGAAATTAGACAGCAAAACATTTTACGGTTTTGAAGCTTTGCTGCGATGGAATCATCCTGAATTAGGTTTTGTGCCGCCCAATGATTTTATTCCCATTGCCGAAGTCACAAGCTTGATTCATCCACTCACTGCGTGGGTATTGGAAAAAAGTATTTCGCAATGTTGCTTGTGGCATTCGCAAGGTTTGAATGTCAGTGTTGCAGTGAATTTATCTGCGCGTAATTTGCTCGACGAAAATATGCCGAAACTCGTGCGCACCTTGTTGCAAAAATATGGTTTGCCTGCGAGTTCTTTGGAGTTGGAAATTACTGAAAGCTCAATCATGAGCGATCCGTCCCGCGCGCTACGTGTGCTGCAGCAATTACACGATTTGGGTGCTCAACTTTCTATCGACGATTTTGGAACGGGCTATTCGTCGCTCGCTTATCTGAAAAAATTGCCGGTGCAAACGCTCAAAATTGACTACTCGTTTATCCGCAATATGCTGGAAGATAAGCAGGATGAATTGATCGTAGAGTCTACCATTCACCTGGCGCACAGTTTGAGTTTAAAAGTCGTTGCTGAGGGGGTGGAAAACGCCGCCTTGATTGATCGTTTATCCTCCATGGGATGCGACGAAGCCCAGGGTTACCACATAGGTCGGCCCATGGCTTTGGCGCAAATTGATGAATGGATGGCCGAATCCGTCTGGACGGATATGCGCTAAACCCATAGCTTCAGGTTAAATTCCTCAAACCCGCTTGTTTGCTATTCACTCTATATAGTTTGCTCGTTTTCGCTTCTGTGAAAAGATGCCTGTGCTTTTGCAAAAAAGTTTGCAAAAAGTGCGCAAAAAGAGGCCGACTTACGAACAAATTTCCCTTATACTGCCGCACTTTACCAGCCATAGCTGCTGTTTCAGATTAATAGTTGCTAATCCCCAGATTAATAAGGCCGCATCTTCATGTTTATCAAATCCTTGCGTGGAGCTTTCTCAAACGATCTCTCCATCGACCTCGGCACCGCCAACACCCTGATCTATGTGCGTGGCCGCGGTATAGTTCTCAATGAACCTTCCGTAGTAGCGATTCGTCACCACGATGGCCGTAAAACCGTTGAAGCGGTAGGCATTGAGGCCAAGCGTATGCTGGGCCGTACCCCGGGCAACATCACGGCCATTCGTCCACTTAAGGACGGCGTGATTGCAGATTTCCAGGTGACTGAAAAAATGCTTCAGCACTTCATCAAAAAAGTCCACGAAAACAGCTGGTTTAACCCAAGCCCCCGCGTTCTTATTAGCGTTCCTTGCCTCTCTACTGAAGTTGAAAAACGTGCGATCCGTGAATCGGCAATCGGCGCCGGTGCACGTGAAGTACGTTTGATTGAAGAGCCAATGGCTGCTGCAATCGGCGCAGGCTTGAAAGTAGCCGAAGCAAGCGGTTCTATGGTGGTGGATATTGGTGGCGGCACCACTGAAATCGCCGTGATCTCCTTGAATGGCGTGGTTTACTCAGACTCTGTTCGTATCGGTGGTGACCGTTTCGACGAATCTATCGTTAACTACGTGCGCCGTAACTACGGTAGCGTGATCGGCGATGCAACCGCTGAGCGTATCAAGCAAGAAATCGGCTGTGCATTCGCCGGCAGTGAAATCCGCGAAATCGACGTACGTGGTCGCAACCTCGCAGAAGGTGTACCGCGCAGTTTCACCTTAAGTTCAGACGAAATCCTCGAAGCCCTGCAAGAGCCATTGGCTGGTATCGTTCAGGCCGTTAAAAGCGCTTTGGAGCAATCTCCACCAGAACTGGCTTCTGATATCGCCGAAAGCGGTGTGGTTTTGACCGGTGGTGGCGCTTTGTTGCGTGATATCGACCGCCTCTTGTCACACGAAACGGGTTTGCCCTTTATTGTCGCTGAAGATCCATTGACCTGTGTTGCCCGTGGTGGCGGTATGGCCATGGAAATGAACGACAAACGCATCGACCTCTTGTCGTCGTAAGATTCCTGATTCAGACTGAAGCGCTGGCATTGCCAGCGTTTTGCTTTTACAGGAGATACTGCCATCAAGCCCCTATTTTCTAACAGTACATCGCTCACCATGCGAGTCGTGGTATTGATTGCTGTCACCATGGCGCTCATTCTGGCGGGAATTTATACGCCCTGGCTTAAGCAGGCTCGCCAGCAACTGAACTTCCTTGCGGTTCCTTTCTATCAAGTTACAGATATCCCGCGCCGTATTGGTGACTGGGGCGCTGGGACTTTTGCCTCCGAAAAAGATTTGCGTGCTGAAAACGAGCGCTTGCGCACTGAGGTGCTGATTTATCAGCGCAAACAGCAACAGATGGCCGCACTGGCTGCAGAAAATGTGCGTTTACGCCAGCTGCTCAACGGTAAAGACATGCTGCAGGACAAAGTATTGATTGCAGAGTTAATGGGTGTTTCCCCCAATCCCCTTAGCCACGTGGTGGTAATTAACCGCGGTAGCCGCGAAGGCGTGTATGAAGGCCAGCCAGTATTGGATGCCTTCGGGTTAATGGGGCAGGTGGTTGATGTGGACGAAAACACCAGCCGTGTGTTGTTGATTTCAGACTCTACCCACGCTATTCCCGTGCAAGTGAATCGCAATGGTGTGCGTGCTATTGCTGAAGGCACTGGCGACTTGAATCGTTTGAGCCTGCGTCATGTGTCCATCAACGCCGATATCCGCGAGGGTGACGTGCTAGTTAGCTCAGGTCTGGGCGAGCGTTTTCCAGTTGGTTATCCGGTAGCTGAGGTCGAGCAAGTGGTACGCAATTCGGGCCAGGCATTTGCCCGGGTTATCGCCCGCCCTATGGCGCGTCTCGACCGCAGCCGCCATGTGCTTTTGGTATTTGACACCCATACCCAGCTTGATCAAGGTGTATCCTCCTCGTCAGTTTCCTCTTCTGCATCCTCTGCGGCGGCGCATTGATGATTCCCCATCACTGGAACTCTTATCTGGTGATCATAACCAGTTTTATAGTGGCGCTAGTCTTGGCGGTATACCCTTTGCCTCTGGATTGGCGCTGGTGGCGACCTGAGTTTGTGCTTTTGGTTGCTATCTTTTGGATCTCGGTATTTCCGCTCACCATCAGCTTATTCTTCTTGTGTTTTGTGGGCCTCTATCAGGATTTGCTGGAAGGCGTGCCTTTTGGCCAGCACAGTTTGTCGCTGGTGATAGTTTCTTATATTTGTATTTTGTCTTATCAGCGCGTGCGCAATTTTGCGATTTGGAAAGAGGCCTGCTGGATTTTTGTGTTGGTCGGTTTGGCACAGCTGCCGGGTAATTGGGTGCAAAGTATGGCGGGGCGCCCGCTATCGGGTTTGCTGTTTTTAGCCCCGGCATTTTCCAGCGCATTGATTTGGCCCTTGGTGCGTATGCTGATGGATCGCCTGAGCAGGCATTATCGTATTACCTGACTTTGCGTAAGCTGTAATTAGTGCACAGTGTTCAGTAGGAGTTCATGAGTGAAACCGGAAGATAATCCGTCTATTTATCTGGCTTCAAAATCACCGCGTCGGCGCGAGCTGCTTCAGCAAATTGGCGTGTCGCATCAGGTGATCAATGCCGATGTAACAGAAGTGCCGCGCACCCACGAATCTCCCAGTGAGTACGTGCAGCGCTTGGCGCGCGAGAAGGCGGAGGCGGGATTTGCAAGCGTCAAACGTTTACAGCTAGCGGTCAAACCTGTGCTGGGTGCTGACACTATAGTGGTTATCAATAACGAAATTCTGGAGAAGCCGCAGGACGCCGAACATGCGGCAGTCATGTTGCGCAAACTTGCCGGAGCAGACCATCAAGTGATGACTGCAGTTGCCATGATTGTGGAAGAAAAGTGCAGCATAAAACTTTCGGTGACTGACGTGGTCTTTCGTCCACTTGGCGATGATGAAATTGCCGCCTATTGGAAAACCGGCGAGCCTTGCGACAAAGCAGGCGGTTACGCTATCCAGGGTTTAGGAGCGGTTTTTGTGCAGCAAATTCGCGGTAGTTACACCGGCGTTGTGGGGCTGCCGATTGAGCAAACAGTTGCACTTTTAGACGAGTTTGCCGTTCCTTATTGGCAATCCAGCATCTAGTAAAACTATTTCGGTAAACCTAATTGCGGTTACCGGATAAGGCAAGAGCAAGTAAAAATAAGGTAAAAAAGGCTGACGATTTCACTATGAGTGAAGAAATTCTAATTAACGTATCGCCCGTAGAAACCCGCGTAGCGCTGGTTGAAAACGGCGTGGTGCAAGAGCTCTACATAGAGCGCAGCCACGGCAAAGGCTATGTGGGCAATATTTATAAAGGCAAGGTCGTCCGTGTGTTGCCCGGCATGCAAGCTGCATTTGTGGATATTGGTTTGGAGCGTACGGGTTTTATCCACGCTGCCGACATGGTGCCGGAAGCGCCGGAAGGTGAGCCGCGAGTTGCGGAAATTCCTGATATTCGCAGTCTGGTGCGCGAAGGCCAAACCATTCTGGTACAAGTTGCCAAAGATCCTATAAGTACCAAAGGCGCCCGCTTAACTACCCACCTCACGCTTTCTTCACGTTACCTTGTTTACATGCCCAACAGTAAACATATCGGGGTTTCTGTGCGTATTGAGGACGAACAGGAACGTGAGCGTTTGCGTAGCATTATGGATACGGCGCCGGAGCTTTATTCGGTGACCGGCGGCTTTATCGTTCGCACTGTTGCAGAAGGCGCAACCGCAGAAGCGATTTTGGCAGACATTCCCTTCCTGCAAAAACTGTGGTCGGATTTGAGTGAAAAGCTAACCAGCATCCCAGTGCCTGGTGTAGTCCATAAAGATATGCCGCTTTACTTGCGGGCATTGCGCGATTTGGTGCGTGCTCCTATTGATAAAATCCGTGTGGATTCGCGTCTGACTTTCCAGCAAATGCTCGATTTCGCCAGCAATTATTCGCCGCAGTTAGTTGACCATATTGAGTGCTACACCGGCGGTCGTCCGCTGCTGGATTTGTATGGCGTTGAAGAGGAAATTCGCCGCGCTCTGGATACTCGCGTGCCGCTGAAATCCAACGGCTACCTGATTATCGAACAGACCGAAGCCATGACGACGGTGGATGTAAACACCGGCGCGTTTGTCGGCCATCGCAATCTGGAAGAAACCATTTTTAAAACCAATTTGGAAGCGGCAACGGCGATTGCCCGCCAGCTCAGGTTGCGTAATCTCGGCGGTATTATCATTCTCGATTTTATCGATATGCAGGATCAGGAACACCAGCGACAGGTGTTACGCACCCTCGAAAAGGCGCTGGAAAAAGATCACGCCAAAACGCGCATTACCGGTGTATCTGAATTGGGTTTGGTGGAAATGGCGCGCAAGCGAACGCGCGAATCATTGGGGCAAATGCTGTGTGAACCTTGCCCGGTGTGCGCAGGCCGTGGCCAAGTGAAATCTGCCGAAACTGTGTGCTATGAGATTTTTCGTGAAATTCTGCGTGAGTCGCGCTCTTACGATAACCAAAAATTTTTAGTGTTGGCGGCACCATTGGTTGTTGATCGTTTGTTGGATGAAGAAGCCGCTTACGTTGCCGACTTGGAAGCCTTTATCGGCCGCACTATTGAGTTCCAGGTTGAGAATCTGTTCACGCAGGAACAATACGATATTGTGTTGGTGTAGCGCGAATAGCTGCGCCTTCCGCGATAGATTATGCGTAGCGCTTGTTTAGCTGTTTGTTTTGGTCGTGCCTTCAGGCCTGACATTTGTTTGGTAAATACTGATCTCAGCAATTACCGATTTTTAGGAATTACCGATTAGCATGACATCTGTATTTTTATGACCGCTTACGCTCGCAAACTGATTAAGTGGTTTTATCTCCTGTTCGCGCTGGCTGCTATTAGTTTGGCGGTGCTGGTTCAGGCTGGGCGCAGCTTTTCCCACTTGCTGGCAGACTATCCGCAAGAGCTTGGTAGCTACCTTTCAAACAAACTCAATGCGAAAGTCACCATAGGTGCTATCAAGGCTGAATGGGTGGGGCTCAAGCCCATGGTTGATGTGCGCGACCTGCGCATTATTAGCCAAACCGATAAGCCCATCTTTTCACTCGGCCATGCGCAAATGCGTTTGGATTTGCTCGGCAGCCTGGGGCACGCGCGTTTAGTGTGGAGCGCATTGCAACTCGATAAAGTGCAAATGGATTTTGTGCAAACTGACGATGGTTTTTGGCAAGTGTCGGGTATTCCGCGCAAAGCCAAATCGCAAGATGAAAAAGGCGCGCGTCTGGATTCTTTAATCGATATGTCGCTCTTGTCCCGCCGTATTGAATTTGCGCAAACCCAGCTGAATTTTCACTTCGCTTCCGGCACGACCACCACACTGAATTCTCCGTTGCTGCGCATGGAAAATGCGGGCGATTTCCATCGCCTCTCACTGCAGGTTGATGTGGACGGAAATCCCAAAACCCTGACGTTAATTGCGGAAGGCAAGGGCGATCCTCGTCGCCGCGAGACATTCAGCAGTAAAGGTTTTGTGCAACTTAAGCAGTTTCCTACGAATGAACCCATAGCCGCGACCACCGCTTTTTTACTGCGTGGAATTAAAGCAGAAGTTCACAGTGAAGGTGCGCTGGATGCGAGTCTTTGGTTTAGCAGCCGTCCCAAATATGAAGGTTTGAATGTTGAAGGGAAGGTGAGTATCCAACGCCTTAATGTTCCTATTCTCGGCCAATCCTTAACCTTTGATAGTTTTGCGACTGACGTGGTTGGCCATTGGCTATACAGCGGCCAGTGGCAATTAGCTTTGCAAAAAATGAATGCCAAGGTTAATCAACATAAGGTTGAGAACCTGAGTTTTGCAGCATCGGCGGGAAGCTTTGCTGAACCTGTGTTGTTGCATCTACCGAAAGTTGATTTGCAGCGTTTGAATCAAACCTTGGATAGCGCAGGGGTTTTGGGTGAGGGGCGTTTGCGCGACGTTATGCGTCAGCTTGGGCCGGAAGGTGAATTGCGCAATGTGCAATTCGCCATTCCCACCCAAAATCCTAAAGCTTGGGAACTACAAGCTAATCTTGCCAAAGTAGGGGTAAACGCATGGCAGGGTGTTCCTGCATTGCGCACCGTTGATGGGTTCGTGTATGCCAACAAAAATGGCGGCTTTGTCGATATCGACAGTCGCGAAGGTTTTAGCATGCATTATTCTCCAACCTATTCTGCGCCTATGGAATATAAACAGGCCAAAGGCCAGGTCGCCTGGTGGCTGCAACCGGATAAGAACCAGATCTACGTTAACAGCGGTGCTTTGGAATTTATCAACGGCGAGGAGCACGCCAAAGGCTATATGTGGTTATCCCTTCCCTGGCAGAGAAACACGGGTGACATAGATCTTTATTTGCAGATTGGTGCGAAAAAATTAAACGCTAGTCTTTACAGCAAATACACGCCTGCTGTTGTTCCGCGCTCCTTGCTGGATTGGTTGGAAAAAAGTATCGGCCCTAACAATGCTGGTTTCGTTGATCAAGTAGGGTTTGTTTATCGCGGTACGCTTAACAATCGCAACCCCGCCGCACGCAGTCATCAGCTCTTTGTCGATATCAAACACGCCCAATTGAACTATCACCCGGAATGGCCGGCGCTGGATTCTATTGACGGGCGTTTACTGGTTAGTGATAACGATGTGGCAGCAAGTGTGGATAAGGCCAGGTTATTTAACAGTGATGTTGGCGTAACACAGGTCAATGTTAATCCGAATCCTGACGGTCATGGCTCGCTCTTGCGTGTGAATGGCAGCGTAGAAGGTGGTGCGGAGGATGGTCTGCGAGTATTGCGCGAGAGTATGTTGCGCCGTTATATAGGCTCCAACATGGACACCTGGAAGCTCGATGGCAAGATGCACACCGAGCTAAATATTGCGGTGCCGCTGGATCCAAAAGGCACAGGCGCTACGCAGCAGGTCGATATAGATTTGGAATCGCCCAATTTTGAAATGGGTAATTTAAAGTTGGTTATGCAGGATGTTCAGGGACATCTCAATTTCAACGAAACCACAGGTTTGAGCAGTGAAGGACTCAACGGAGTTTTGTTTGGCCAACCCGTAAAAACGTTGCTGAGCACCAGAAAACAGGGCGATGCCAGCCAAACATTGGTTGAAGTCAAAGGCGATGTTGATGCCCAAGCCTTGGCAAAATGGACCCAGCGCCCCGAGGTTTTGTTTCTCGATGGTCGTGTTCCCTATAACGCGACTGTAGAGTTAAACCATAAGTCTGCTACGGCTGATCCAGCAAGCAATTCACCTTTCGCCGTTGTTACAGTTACCAGCCCATTATCCGGTGTGGCAGTCGATTTGCCGGCCCCCTATGGCAAAACTGCTGAAGGCGAACGTTTCTTCAGATTCAAAATGTCCATGTCCGATAAGGTTTCGCTTATCGACATGGTTTATGGCGAAAACGTACAAGCGCTGTTCGAGCTGGATCCCCATCAGGAAAATAAATTACTCAATGCCAATATCGCACTTAACGACAGTGCCAAGCTGGCGATTGAACCGCAATTTTTATTGAGCGGTAATGTGCCGGGATTGGATATTGAACCCTGGAAAAAAGTCCAACAACGCTATTTGGGTTTCGGTGCCCAAATCGATGCGCTGAAGCCTAAGGCATCAGCGGCACATGGCGAAACCAGTTATCAACCTGAGATTCCGATTACCGAAGAAAGCCCGGTATTAGTGGCGGGTTTGCCTTTTCGTGCGCAGGTTTTGTTGGGGCATTATCAAGTTGGTCCGCTCGCTCTGGACGATATTCATATCCGTGCCGAGCGCTTATATGACGCCTGGAAAGTTGCGTTCAAGAACCCACTGCTCGATGGTGAAATTCGCATTCCCAATGACTCTGCCAAACCATTGCAGATAAATTTGGAAAGCCTGCGTCTTACCAGCGCTTTGCTGGGAGCAAAAGAAGTTGAAGCAGCCGTAGTGGCAGGGCAGTTACCGAAAGTGCCCGGCATTAGTGTAGACCCACGCACTTTGCCCTTGGCCGATATGTCCGTAAAAGCGCTCTATATGGACGAAGTTAATTACGGCAATTGGTCTTTGCAAATAAGACCGCAAGCGCAGGGAGTTTTATTCGACAAAATCAACGGCACTGTAAAGGGTGTGACTGTTGGTGCTATGAGCACCTTGGATGCAGATAACAAAATCGTGAGCAACAGCGCCGGCGCAAAAATGGAATGGCTTGTGAGTGAGTCCGGCTCAAGTACACATTTTATTGGCGAGCTTTCCGCGACGGATTTGTCAGCAGTTTTGCGCGAATGGCAAAAGCCTGACATGCTGGAAAGTAAGCTCGCGCGTTTTAAAGTTGATGCAACCTGGAGTGGTGATCCTCAAGATTTCGCGTTGAAAAAAATGGCAGGCAATATTGATGTCTGGATTGAACAAGGCCGCTTTAAAAACAATCCAAGTCCAGGCAGTGATGGCTTGTTGAGACTAATGGCCGTGCTGAACTTTGATTCACTCGCGCGCCGTTTGCGTTTGGATTTTTCGGATCTTTATCAAAGCGGATTGGCTTACGATCAAATCAGCGGCAAAGTAAATTTCACGCCAGGCACAATGACATTTGTTGAACCGCTCGACGTTAAAACGCCATCGAGCCGTTTACAAATGGCAGGCAAACTTGACTTGGAAAATGAAAAAATTGACGCACGTTTAGTTGCCACTTTGCCGGTTGTTGGCAGCTACACTTTTTTCACCGCGTTAGTTACAGGTTTACCTGCAGCAGCGGGAATATATATCGTCAGCAAATTATTTAAGAAACAGGTAGATCGCGCTACCAGTATCAGTTACAGCCTGCAAGGCAATTGGAACGATCCAAAAATGAGTTTTGATCGTCTCTTTGAAAGTGAAGATGAATTGATTAAAAACGTAAATAAAGAAAAAGCGCCCGCAAAAAACCGAAGGCGTAAGGTACAAAATTAGATTTAATATAGACAAAAAAATAGGAGGCTAATGCCTCCTATTTTTTTGGAACTTTAACGCCAAAATCAATCTTGCAGTTCAAGTTGCTCGCGAATAAAAGCGAACAATTTGCGAGAGCTTTTAGGTGGGAGGTTTTCGTCGCGTTCTTTTTGCGCGCTGCGTACTAATTGTTTCAAATGCTGCACATCAATGCCGGGGCAGTTAGTAACCAATGTTTGGAAAATTTGTTTATCGCCTTCAATTAATAAATCGCGGAAGCGTTCTATTTGGTGTTGGCGATGTACGTATTGATCACTGCGTGCTTGCAACTTATCAACAGCAGCTTGAATTTCTTCATGATTGGTTTCACGCATTACGCGACCAATGAATTGCAAGTGACGACGACGCGCTTCGCGATGCGGCATTTTACGCGCCTCGAGAATGGCATCTAAAAGTTTTTCTTCAGCGGGAATGGTGGCCAATTGCTTATCGTTCATTTCGATAAGCTGCTCGCCCAACTTCTGTAGAGCAGTCATTTCGCGTTTTACCTGCGATTTGCTCTTGATGTAGTCGTCGGGGTTGATGTCGTCGTATTTGTAAACCATAGGATTGCCTAAACGGAGTGTTACCGGTGTTGCTTGCAGATGCTGATCAAAAAGGGCGCACAGGGTAGGTGAACCAGCTGCAAATAACAACCTTTGTTTGGCAGCAAATTCTATTCATCTTCCTCAAAGCGGTTGTTAATTAAGGCTCTAATAGCGTCCATTGCCTGGGTTTCGTCATCACCTTCGGTTGACACTTCAAGGTTGGTACCCTGGGTTGCGGCCAATAGCATCAGGGACATAACGCTTTTTGCATCTACCCAGCTACCGTTTGTGCGAGCTTGGCTACGGCAGCCAAACTGGGCCGCTAAAGTAGCAAACTTGGCAGCAGCACGAGCGTGCAGGCCGCGTTTGTTAATAATAGGAATGGTTTCCGTTAACATAGTTAATTTTTCTTGTGTTTGTTTATATCGCGATGACGCACCTGCACATCGCCAAATTGTTCATTAAAATGCGCTTTGAGCCGTTCGCTCAAGTACACAGAGCGGTGTTGTCCGCCGGTACAGCCCACCGCAACGGTAATGTAGCTGCGGTTGTTGGCTTGATAACGTGGCAGCCAGCGGCTCATAAAGTCTTCTATGTCCTGATACATCTCATTCACGGCGTCTTCTGCTTCCAAAAACTCAATCACGTCCTTATCTTTACCCGTCAAGGGGCGAAGATTGGGTTTCCAGTGAGGATTCGGCAGGCAGCGCGCGTCAAAGACGAGATCTGCATTTACCGGGATGCCATGTTTAAAGCCAAAAGATTCAAACAATATCGCCATGCTGGACTGGCTGCGGCCGACTACGCGCTCTTTCACCAAATCGCGCAGTTCATGCAGGGTCAAATGGCTGGTATCAATAATTTGATCCGCGGTATCGCGAATAGGTTCCAGCAATTCCTGTTCGTTCGCAATCGCCTCAGCCAAATTGGTGTGTTTGTCGCTGAGCGGATGCTTGCGGCGTGTTTCGCTAAAGCGCTGGATCAATACAGACGATTGGGAGTCCAAAAAAATCACCGTGAAGGGCAGGTGTGCCTCTTTCAGGGTGCTGATCATTTGCGGGAATATTTGCAAGTCTTTCCAGGCGTTGCGAACATCTATACCAATCGCGAATTTATGTTGGTCGTCTTTGTGGATTTCGATTTGTGCAACCAGTGCGGGCAACAGGCTTACAGGTAAATTATCAATGCAGTTGTACCCCACGTCTTCCAACACGTGTAGGGCGGTACTTTTGCCTGAGCCGGATAATCCGCTCACAATCACTAACTGCATAATGTTTCCCTATATGAACCAAATCGATTTGGTTCAAAAAACCTGGAGCTTAAAAATAATCAGCTGATGGCTGCTTCGTAAAGTGTGCTGTTGTCGCTGGCGGCACGTAAACGCTGGCGAAACTCACTGCGTGTTAATGCACCGGCCAGAGCGGCCAAATTTTTCAAATGTTCTGCGTGTGAATCTTCTGGCACCAGCATGGCAAATAAAATATCGACAGGTTCATTGTCGATAGAATCGAATTCAACGGGATGCTTTAGCGTAATAAGTGCACCTATAGCACCCGCGCTGTTATTGATGCGGCAGTGCGGGATTGCAATGCCGTGCCCAACGCCTGTTGACCCCAAACGCTCGCGCGCAAGAAACCGACGCACTAAATCATCGGCATCAATGGTTGAAATATCTTGCGCAATAACTTCTGCAAGTAATTCCAATGCGCGTCGTTTGCTGCTGGCCTCAAGGCTACTGCAAGCGCGTTCGGGTGTTAACAGTGATTGAATTTGCATAGTTGTCCGAGCTTTTAGCGATGGCTGCGCATCTTTTCTTTATGTTTAATTAGCTGGCGATCCAATTTGTCGGCCAGGGAATCTATTGCTGTATATAGATCGGGATCTGTGGCATCGGCAAAAATATCTTTTCCGCTAACGTGTAAAGTGGCTTCCGCTTTTTGTTCGAGTTTATCAACCGAAAGAATAACGTGAGTATTAGTGATGCGGTCGTGATGATTGCTTAAACGCTCCAATTTGCTGATCACGTAATCTCTCATTGATTCGGTAACTTCTACGTGGTGGCCACTGACATTTATTTGCATAGATACATCCTCGGTGGTTACATGAGTGCCAAATGCACTCACAAAATATTTCCAGCTTAATATTTTCAGTTAAAGTGTTTTGCGCTCATTCGATGGCGGAATGTTGAGCGACTCGCGATATTTAGCAATGGTGCGGCGTGCAACCTGAATGCCTTGTTCGCCGAGTAGATCGGTAATTTTGCTATCGCTTAGTGGTTTTTTAGGGTTCTCCGCGCTCACCAGCTTTTTGATCAGGGCGCGAATGGCTGTGGAAGAACATTCGCCACCGGAATCTGTGCTCACATGGCTGGAGAAAAAATATTTCAGTTCAAAAATACCTTGCGGTGTGTGCATAAATTTTTGCGTAGTCACGCGCGAAATAGTCGATTCATGCATCTCAACAATTTCCGCAATATCATGCAGTACCAATGGCTTCATTGCTTCGGCGCCGTACTCCAAAAAGCCTCGTTGTTTTTCAACGATACAACTGGCCACTTTTAACAGGGTTTCGTTACGGCTTTGCAAACTTTTCAAGAACCAACGCGCTTCCTGCAAATTGTCTTTCAGGAATGTATTGTCACTGCTGGAGTCCGCACGTTTTACCAGCGATGCATAATCAGAGTTGATGCGTAAACGCGGCGCTATTTCCGGATTTAACTCTACCATCCAGCGGCCTTCACGTTTTTCCACAAAAACATCGGGCACTACATATTCTGTTTCACCGCTGGCAATCATGTCGCCGGGGCGTGGATTCAGGCTTTGAATCAAGCTTACCGCTTGGCTAAGCTCATCCTCTTTAAGTTTGGTCCTGCGCATTAACTGGCGGAAATCGCGGCTTGCCAGTAGTGGTAAATATTGTTTGGCAATGAGTTTTGCTTCGGCCAAAAAGGGCGTTGAAGCATCGAATTGTTGCAGCTGCACACTCAAGCATTCGGCCAGGTTTTGGCTGCAGGCGCCGCAAGGATCAAACTGTTGGATGCGGTGCTGAACCGCTTCCACTTCATCCAGCTCCAAATCATCCCATTCGGTGATCAGGCCACTGAAAATGTCTTCTAATGTGACTGATAGCATTCCGCTAGGTTCAACCGCATCAATAATTGCCATGGCAATTATGCGGTCGCGATCAGACATAGGCGTGAGATTGAGTTGCCACATAAGGTGGTCGTACAGCGAATCAGTAGCGGCGCGGCGACTTTCAAAATCGTTGTCGTCGTTTTCGTAATTGGTAGATCCACTGGATTGGCTGGTTTGGTATACGTCATCCCAACTGGTATCTACGGGTAAATCGGCAGGAATGGCTTCGTTCCATTCGGTTGCGCTTTCGCTGTAATCATCTGTGCCGGCGTAGTTATCGGTGTCAGTAAAACTTTCGCTTTCTCTGAAGCCATCGCTGTCACCAAAATTGGTTTCGCCAAAGCTTTCATCGCCAAACTTTTCGCTGCTGGATTCGTTGTACGTCATCTCACCGGAATAGCTCTCGCTAAAATCGTCGGTACCGCTATCGCTGGTGGCTGCTATTTCCTGGGTGCGAGCGTAGTCGCTGTCTTCAAATTCGGTATTGGATGATGACGGAGTATCAAAGCTATCTTCCACTTCCAACATGGGGTTGGAATCAAGAGCTTCCTGAATTTCTTGTTGGAGATCTAAGGTCGATAATTGCAACAGGCGAATCGCTTGTTGCAACTGCGGGGTCATGGTCAGTTGTTGACCGAGCTTGAGTTGTAGAGATTGCTTCATTATTCGAACGAAAAACCCTTAGCTAGCGAAAGAGGCGAGCAAAAAACTAAACACTGTTAGATGGAGTTTAGTCAGGGTTTGACGACTAGGCAATAACTCAATGGCGCTAAAGGGAAATATTTAAAGCAATCTTTATGCCTAATGGTTAAGGATTTTAATTTGTCAAGGAAATGGACGACGAAAAGCTTAAAGTTTGAAGTCTTCGCCAAGGTAAACCTGACGAACTTTATCGTTGGCGAGAATAACGGAAGAGCTACCGCTGGCAATGATATGACCTTCGCTAACAATGAATGCTGTTTCGCAAATGTCGAGGGTTTCGCGCACGTTGTGGTCGGTGATTAACACGCCAATGCCGCGATCTTTTAGGTGGCGAACAATTTCTTTGATGTCGGCAACCGAGATGGGGTCAACGCCCGCAAAAGGTTCGTCGAGCAGGATAAATTTTGGATCTGTCGCCAAGGCACGGGCAATTTCCACGCGGCGACGTTCACCACCTGATAGCGACATACCGAGGCTGTCGCGAATATGGGTGATGTGGAATTCTTGCAGTAAGGATTCCATTTTCGCCAGGCGCTGCTTGCGGTTAAGGTCTTTGCGGGTTTCAAGAATCGCCATGATGTTATCGGCAACGCTGAGCTTGCGGAAAATAGACGCTTCTTGTGGCAAGTATCCAATACCGGCACGGGCGCGGCCGTGAATAGGCAAGTTGGTGATATCCAAATCATCAATTAATACGCGGCCATTGTCGGCTTCCACCAAGCCGGCAATCATATAAAAACAGGTAGTTTTACCGGCGCCGTTAGGTCCTAACAGGCCAACAATTTGGCCGCTGCTAACGGAAACTGAAACATTGATAACGACTTTGCGTTTTTTATAGCTCTTGGCAAGGTGTTGCGCGTGGAGGCTGGCCATGGGTTATTCTTTTTTCTCTGGTTTTGCAGGAATTACCGTTTCGACACGGCCAGTACCGGAAAACTTCGCCGTTTGGCTCTTAATGTCGTAATCCACGTGTCCTGCTTTGGTAACCGAACCGTTTTGTTCAATAGATACGTTTTTATCCAACACCAATTGCTCGGTTTTTACGTTGTAATGAATCGTGCCTGCCTCGGCGTGAATAATGGGCTTACCGGCTTCCGGTTGTTGCTGGTAGTGGGCAGGGCTGCCTTCAGCGGTGAATGATTCTTCTTCCTGATCCTTGTCCTTGCGAACATGAATTTTTTGCGCAGTAATTTCCAGCGTGCCCTGGATTAGCTTCACATCGCCGCTATAAATCACAACTCCTTGCTTAAGGTCGATTTCTTGTTTGTCGGCAGAAATGCGCAAAGACTGGTTTTTATCATCGGGCAAGGCCTGAACTCCTGCGGAACTCATTGCCAGCAAGCAAGCCACGACGCGGGTCCAGCGAAGGATTTTTGATGTAAGGCTAGGGTTCATAGGTGCCCTTGACGTTAGAGAGTAATTCAATCCGCTCGCGCTTCATGTCTGCGCGCATTCCAACCGCTGTAATCTGGCTTTTAGCGGCGCGCATAGTAACAGCTTTGCCAGTTTGCGCGAATTGGTCTTGGATATTTAGGCGCAAATCACTGGTAGTAATGGTGGTTTCACCTTGTTTTTCAGAGGTTTGTCGCGCCACTACCTCCTGAGTAAGGCTGAACCAGGTGTCGTTGTTATCCAAACGTCCTTCTTGCGCTGTAATAAACCAGCCGGGCTTTTGGGGATTGTTAACTACCATAAACACCGGGGTTTCAAACAGGGAATAATCTTTGTCGCTCGGGTTTTCTTTCACTTGGAAGCGGCGAATTAAAGGTGTCGTCATTTGATAGTGGATATTGCCTTCACCGTCATACTGGCGCATTTCAACATTGGTAATGTAGGAATGGGGGAATATTTTTACATCGGCTTGCGGCTGGTTGATCAAATTTTCCTTACTCGAGTATCGGAGTGTGGCAAACAAGATTACCAGCACAATAACAACTAGCCAGGGCAAAGGTAAAAGCAGGGGATTAATCCGCTCGAGATTGGCGCTGTTGATTGTTGGCAAGTGTAATTTGGACATGCTGGGGGTTAGGCCAAGTAAGATTTTAAAAGCTGATCGAGCGTATTTTGCGCTTTCATCAACATATCGCAGGCTTCGCGCACGGCACCTTCACCACCACGTGCATGGCTTTGCCAGTGGGAGCGTTCGACCACTGTGAAATGACCGTTAGCAGGGGTTAAGGCCAAACCAACGCGGGACATGACTGTCAAATCTGGCCAGTCATCGCCCATAAATGCAATTTCTTCGAGGTCGAGTGGATGCTCGGCCAAAATTTCTTGCAGCGCATCCCACTTGTCTTCACGGCCTTGCACCAAAATTTTTATGCCCAAATCGCTTGCGCGTTTGGCGACTAGATTGCTGGTGCGGCCAGTGATAATGCCCACTTTAACACCGCTTTTCTGCAGCATTTTTATGCCGTGGCCGTCGAGCGTGCTGAAGGTTTTGAATTCATCGCCCTGGTTGCTGAAGTAAAGACAGCCATCGGTTAACACGCCGTCTACATCCAACAGGAGTAGTTTGATGCGTTTGGCGCGAGCCTCTAGTTCAGGTGCGGCTAAAAACTGTGACGGTGAGTTTGAATGACTCAAAAGTGAATCCTTGTTAATTAAACAACGCCTGCGCGCAGCAGGTCATGCATATGTAAGACACCAACGGGGCAGGCTTGTTCATCGCTAACCACAAGCGCGGTGATTTTTAAATCTTCCATCATTTTCAAGGCTTCAGCCGGCAGGGCTTTAATGCCGATGGTTTTGGGTGTTCTGTTCATTAGGTCGCTGATCTTAACGCCGGTGAGACTAATACCCTTATCAACTGTTCTGCGCAAGTCGCCGTCGGTAAAAATACCCAAGAGCTGATTTTTGTCATCTACCACGGTTGTCATGCCGAAACCTTTTTCGGTCATGGTGAGCAGCGCCTGGCTCAAGCTCGCTGTAGGCGGAACACGCGGGATTCTATCGCCTGTGTGCATGATGTCCACCACGCGTAACAATAATTTACGACCAAGTGCACCGCCGGGATGGGAGAATGCGAAGTCTTCCTCAGTAAAGCCGCGCGCTTCCAGCAGGGCTATGGCCAGGGCATCGCCTAATACTAGCGTTGCGGTAGTACTTGCCGTCGGTGCTAAATCTAACGGACAGGCCTCGGTCTCAACTGCTATGTTCAGGTGTGCTTCAGCTACTTCCGCTAATGTGGAGCCTGGGTTGCCGGTCATGCTGATGATTTTGATTCCCGAGCGTTTAAGCAAGGGTAGAAGAGTCAGGATTTCGTTAGATGTACCGGAGTAAGAAATTGCCAGCACTATGTCTTGTTTGGTAATCATCCCCAAGTCGCCGTGACTGGCTTCGCCGGGATGAACGAAGAACGCAGGTGTACCTGTACTGGCGAGGGTGGCGGCAATTTTTTTGCCGATGTGACCGGATTTACCCATTCCGGTCACGATAATCCGCCCGGTGCAATTGAGTATGAGCTCGCAGGCTTTGTTGAACTCTTGGTCGAGTCTTTGGCTCAAAGCGGTTACAGCATCAGATTCTATGCGAACTGTTCGAAGTCCTGAGGCAATAAAATCGAATGGCGGCATAGAGAGATCTCGTGATGACTATTAACACTTTTGATGGATATGCAAGCAGGTCATTATAGCGATATTAGGAACTGCTCGCTTGATATTGGGGATTGCGCCCCCATTTTGCAATTCGCGCACCTTTTTTTGCAATTCGCGCTTTTTTGCGATTTGCAAAAGTTGAATTTGCTTGTTGGGTTGTGTCATTGCCCAGGAAGTTATCGCCACGCGTTGGGCTTGATGATTTTTCTCGTTGAAGGTCGTCATGCAAGAAAGGAAAAACACGTTGGATTTACTGTTGCCAAAGTGTTGATTGCCCCGGCGCATTGTACTGGAACTTTAAATTTAGGAAGGTAAACACATGAAACCACTGTATCAAAACCTTACGGGTGTTCTTTTAAGTCTGGCAATGATGGTTGTTGCACCCATAGCCTCTGCCGCTGAAAAAACACCGCAAGCCATTGTTGAGCAAGCAACTACCGATATGCTCGCCATTGTGAAAAAACACAATGCTGCTGGCAAAAAGACCGATGCTTACTATGCAGATGTGCAAAAAACATTGGATGCAGTGGTCGATTTTCCGTTTATCGCCAAAGCTGTAATGCGTAAATCAGCAAAAACAGCTACCCCCGAGCAAATTGAAAAATTCACGACTGTCTTTAAAAACGGTTTGATCAAAACCTATGCAAAAGGTTTGGCAAATTACGCGGATAGCGAGATTAAAACCTTGCCTGTAACCATGGCTGCTGATGCAACGCGTGTAAGTGTTGATCAGGAAGTCAGTGACAAAGGCGCAACCCACAAGCTTTCTTACACCTTGAGAAAAGATAATGGTGAGTGGAAATTGATCAATGTGGTATTGAATGGTGTGAATTTGGGTGAGTCTTTTACCAGCCAGTTCGACCAAGCCATGATCAAAAACGACAAGAATATCGATAAGGTGATTGAGACCTGGTTGGCTGCTAACTAGGTTACATTTGCTGAATCCATTCTAAAAACCCCAGCCATCACCGGTTGGGGTTTTTTATTGCTGCGATATGCACTTATTGGCGCACTTTTGGGTGCGATTGCGGGCTGTTTCGGGTAAGATTCACGCCTTTGTTTACTCCCCATTTTTGTTTTATATTTTGATCAAGGGCAGTGCCCCACGAGTTTTTCTATGCAAGCTGAACAAATCAAAGCGCTTATTGAAAGCCAAATTCCCGATAGCCAGGTCCAGGTTGGCATAAACGGTAGCCACATTGATTTGGTGGTAGTGAGCCCAGCGTTTGCGGGTTTGACTCCGGTAAAAAAACAACAATTGGTGCTCGGCACGCTAGCGCAGCAATTTGCTGACGGCACCATCCACGCCGTGGATTTTGTGAAGACCTTTACCCCTGAACAATGGCAACAACAGCAATAATTAACCACTGCCTAATCACTCTTTAATTGGTTGCTCTCGCAATTTGGATAAGTAATGGATAAGTTTAAAATTCTGGGCGGCGGTCCGCTCAGTGGTGAAATTTGTATTTCTGGCTCTAAAAACGCTGCTTTGCCAATCCTTGCAGCGGTGCTTTTGGCCAATAGCCCGGTCACCTTGCTCAATGTTCCACATTTGAATGACATCACCACCATGAACAGATTGTTGGGTTCTATGGGGGTGGCGATCACGGGTACAAATGGCCACGGCTTTGTACTGGATTCCAACAATATCACCGAATTTACCGCGCCCTATGACCTCGTAAAAACCATGCGTGCTTCGATTCTGGTGTTGGGCCCAATGCTTGCTCGTTATGGCGTAGCCAATGTGTCTTTCCCTGGTGGGTGTGCAATTGGTTCGCGCCCCGTGGATATTCACCTGCGTGGCCTCGAGGCCATGGGTGCAAAAATTGAAATCGACGGCGGTTACATTCGTGCAACCTCTAATGGTCGCCTGAAGGGCGCTCATTTCTTTATGGATACGGTCACCGTTGGTGGAACAGAAAATCTGCTGATGGCGGCAGTCTTGGCAGAAGGTAAAACTATTCTCGAAAACGCCGCACGTGAGCCAGAGATTGTGGACCTGGCGCACATGCTAGTTGCTATGGGCGCAAAAATTGAAGGTATTGGCACTTCAACCCTGACCATTCAGGGCGTTGAGTCCTTGCATGGTTGTACTTACACCGTAATGCCAGACCGTATTGAAACCGGCACCTACTTGGTCGCAGCGGCGGCAACGCGCGGCAGCATCAAATTGACGGCGACCAAAGCCGATATTCTGGAAGCTGTATTGTTCAAGCTTGAAGAAGCGGGCGCCGATATCACCCACGGCGACGATTGGATTGCGTTGGATATGCACGGCAAGCGCCCGAAAGCGGTGAGTTTGAAGACTGCGCCTTACCCTGCATTCCCAACCGATATGCAATCGCAATTTATGGCGATGAACGCAGTCGCCGAAGGTGTTAGCCATATCACCGAAACCATTTTTGAAAACCGCTTAGTGCAAGTAAACGAATTGAACCGTATGGGCGCACATATTACGCTGGAAGGTAATACTGCCGTTGTAACAGGTGTTGAGCGTTTGAAAGGTGCGCCAGTGATGGCGTCGGATTTACGTGCATCTGCCAGTTTGGTGATTGCTGGTTTGGTTGCAGATGGTGAAACCCTGATTGACCGTATTTACCACATTGATCGCGGTTACGAAGCCATTGAAGCAAAATTCCAAAGCATCGGCGCCAGCGTGTGTCGTGTAAAAAGCAGTTCGTAAAAAAAAGGCCAGCTGATTATGAGTCAAACCCTAACCATAGCGCTCACTAAAGGGCGTATTTTGGAAGAGACACTGCCCTTATTGGCTGCGGCGGGTATTGAGCCGCTGGAAGATATGGAAAAGAGCCGCAAGCTTGTGTTTGAAACCAGTCAGGAAGGCGTACGCTTGTTGTTGCTTCGCGGTGCTGATGTTCCAACTTACGTGCAATTCGGCGCGGCAGATATGGGCGTTTCAGGTAAAGACACACTCATGGAAAACGGTGCAGATGGTTTGTACGAACCTTTGGATTTAAACATCGCCCGCTGCAAGCTGATGACTGCCGGCGTGAAAGGTGCAACTACACCCGCTGGTCGCATTCGTGTTGCAACTAAGTACGTGAATATCGCCAAACAATATTACGCCGCTCAAGGCCGCCAAACTGACATCATTAAACTTTACGGCGCAATGGAATTAGCACCGATTATGAATTTGGCAGATGAGATTGTAGATATTGTCGATACCGGTAATACCTTACGTGCAAATGGTTTGGAGCCGCGTGAATTTATTGCTGACATCAGTTCGCGTTTGATCGTGAACAAAGCGTCGATGAAAATGAAACACGTGCAAATCCAAACGATCATCGATCATATCGCCAAAGCCGTTAAGGCTGATTAATGGCTATCTTGCTCATTGTGAATTGCAATGAGCATTTTTCTTCTCCGTGCCTGATTATTCACTAAATTCGATTGAATGAGCAAAACCATGTCTGAGACTTTAATTACCCGTTTGGATGCCAGCCAAAGCGACTTTAAACAGCGCCTGGATGAATTGTTAGCGTGGGAATCCGTTAGCGATACACGTGTTGCCAGCGTGGTAGATGACATTTTGCATCAAGTGAAAACGCGCGGTGATGCTGCGGTATTAGAGTTTACAAATAAGTTTGATCGTCGCTCTGCGAAAAGCATGGATGAGTTAGTTGTTACTGCCGATCAACTTAAAAACGCGTTGACGCAAATTACTCCCGAGCAACGCAAAGCCTTGGAAGTTGCAGCGGAACGTATTCGCAGTTATCACAAACATCAATTGCAAACATCGTGGAAATACACTGAAGCAGATGGCACTGTTCTCGGTCAACAAATTAGCGCTATGGAGCGCGTTGGCCTGTATGTTCCCGGTGGAAAAGCGTCTTATCCTTCATCGGTTTTAATGAACGCCGTGCCTGCAAAAGTGGCAGGTGTGGATGAGCTAACCATGGTTGTGCCCGCGCCTGATGGCGAGCTGAGCCCAATGGTTCTTGCTGCTGCGGCAATTGCTGGAGTGGATCGCGTAATTACTATCGGCGGTGCGCAAGCGGTTGCTGCATTGGCTTATGGAACTGAAACGATTGCCAAGGTCGATAAAATTGTTGGTCCTGGCAATATTTATGTTGCGACTGCCAAGCGTGCTGTTTTCGGCCAAGTTGCTATCGATATGATTGCGGGGCCATCAGAAATTTTAGTGATTTGCGATGGCTTAACTGATCCCGATTGGATTGCAATGGATCTGTTCAGTCAGGCTGAGCACGATGAACAAGCGCAAGCGATTTTGCTCTGCCCGGATGCGGAATATCTCGATAAAGTTGAAGCATCAATTGCGCGCTTGTTGCCAACTTTATCGCGCAATGAAATTGCGACTACGTCTTTAAAAAATCGCGGCGCTTTAATTAAAGTGGCTGATATCGAAGAAGCAGTTGAGGTAAGTAATCGCATCGCGCCTGAACACTTGGAGTTATCTGTAGCTGATCCTGAATTATTGCTACCTAAAATTCGCCACGCAGGTGCAATTTTTATGGGGCGTTTTACACCAGAAGCTTTGGGCGATTATTGCGCGGGGCCAAACCACGTTTTGCCCACATCAGGTACTGCGCGTTTCTCATCGCCCTTGGGTGTCTACGATTTCCAAAAACGCAGTTCAATTATTATGTGCTCTGCTGCGGGTGCATCGGAGTTATCGAAAGTTGCTTCGGTGTTAGCGCGCAGTGAATATCTTGAAGCGCACGCGCGCTCGGCGGAATATCGAATTAAAGATTAAGTTTTTCGGTAGATTTCAAATGCAAAAAAGGAGCTTCGGCTCCTTTTTTTGTTTGCGTTGCAATTAAATCAAGTTTAGGTTTTTGTTTGTGTAGGGCGTATGCCTGCAACTGCTTTTATATCCTGGGTCTTTCCAGCACGTAGAACTTTAAGCGTAATAGTTGAACCTGGTTTGAGATTGCCCACAAGATTTTGAACAGCATGATAATTGCGCTCAGGAAAAACTCCCTCACCCAATGATATGTCATTGACTTTAATAATGACGTCTTCACGCACCAATCCAGCACTTTCGGCCGGGCTACCATCTTCTACGCCGGTGACGATCAATCCCAAGGTGCCAAATAATTTAATGCCTTTGTCGTTTAAGGGGGCTGCGGTAAACCCTAACCAACCGCGTTGCACTTCTCCAAATTCCGCAATTTGTTTGAGCGAGTTCATAGCGATATCAGCGGGAACCGCAAAGCTGATTCCTACGGATGCGGCGCCAGTTTCATCTAAAATTGCCGTGTTGATGCCAATTAAATTTCCGCGCGCATCAATCAATGCACCACCAGAATTCCCAGGGTTAATGGCGGCATCAGTTTGAATAAAGTTTTCGCGGCTGTTAATGCCAAGCCCCCAGCGTCCCAGCGCGCTTACAATGCCTTGACTTACACTTTGACCGACACCAAAAGGGTTGCCGATAGCAAGGGCGATATCGCCAACACGTAAATTATTGGGTTGGCCAAGGCTAATAGGTAGCAAGTTTTCCAAGGTGATTTTCAATACCGCCAAATCATTTTCGGAATCAATGCCCACCAATTCCGCTGATGTATAACGGCCATCGTTTAATAGCACTTGAATTTTATCTGCACCATTAATCACGTGGTTATTGGTAAGGATCAAGCCGCTCGAATCTACAATCACACCTGAGCCAAGCGTGCGCTGCATACGCTCCTGTAAAGGAACATTGGAATTATTGAATAACTGGCGAAAGTAAGGATTGTTGTAATAGCGTGGGTCGCGTTCCAGGACTTTCTTTGCCGTATAAATATTAACTACCGCCGGAGCTGCGCGACTCACTGCATCGGCGTAAGAATAGGGACCGCTAATCGCGTTATTGGGCATAGTGTTGATAGGCTGCTGTCCGCGTAGCTGTGGAAAAACCAGCATCGCCAAAAGAGCAATAATAACGCCCGCCGCGGTTGGCCAAGCTGCAAATTGCAGAAGACGTTTAAAGTTCATGCAGTGTGCTCCAGTGCCAAGTCGGCTACAGTAAAAACCCCGCAGCGAGGGCGGGGTTTAAAAATTTATTGTTCTGTTGTTAAAGCTTAGTAACGCTTGGTGACGGCACCATCAAAATCATAATCTTCAGCTGTTTCGGTAGGACGCACTACCGCATGCTCGTCGTCACGCAAACCGTAATCTTCGGCGAGTGCGCCTTTGGCTCCAACTGGCTTAGGCGCCCAATCTCTTGGTGGCTCAACATGTTGGGTATTCATGTAGCTGGTTTTGCTTTCGCCCAAGCTGCTAGCGGAATCCAGAATTTTGCGGCTAATTTCTGGTGTGGCGAGTTTGAGTGCGCTGCTTGCCAAATGCTCATGCATTTCGCGGTAGCATTGGGTCATATCGCTAATATGTTTGGATGTTTGCGCGAAGGACTCTGCCACATCGCGTTGATAGTTTTGCAGTGAACTCTCTGCTTCATTTAAACGATCTTCAAGCTCACGGCTATAAATGTTGGAACGGAAAATGTGCAGTAAAAACGCACCCAATGCTGTGCCGCAAAGTAAAAAGAAAAAACCGGTAAATACCAGAGTGCTGAGTGAGAACACAAAAGTCTCCTTAACGACTGTCGAAATAGGTAGAATTCACACCTTGCCAAACGGACGAATTCTTAAGCTTACCCTCATAGTATAAGCCTTTTGTTAAAATAGGTTGGCAAAAAATGTTGTTATAGGTCATGCATTTAAATATTCCCTGGGTAAAACACTGTGTTGGTTGAAAAAGAGTCAAAAATAGCGATTTCTGGTCCTGCGGGAAACCTTGAAACTGCGGTCAGTCGCGGTGACGCCGATGCTCCTTTAAGCAGTTTGAATGGCGTGGTGGTTATTTGCCACCCGCATCCGCAGCACGGTGGCACCATGGACAACAAAGTTGTTACTACGCTAATGCGTACCTATCGCGATTTGGGCGTGCACGTTGTGCGGTTTAATTTTCGCGGTGTAGGCCAAAGCGAAGGTGTTTTTGATAATGCCGTAGGTGAACTTGATGACTTACTGGCAGTTATCGCATGGGTAAAAAACAATTTCTCGCAGTCACCTATTTTGATTGCAGGATTTTCGTTTGGTTCATCCATAGCGGCACGCGCCAGCTATTCGGTGCCTGGTTTAGTGCATTTAACCTTGGTGGCACCACCCGTCGAGCGTTATCAATATGATCGCGACAGAATATTTAACTCGCCAGTTTGCGTTGTACAAGGTGATCAGGATGAGCGAGTCATCGCCCAAGGTGTTTATGATTGGACTGCGCAATTGCGAAGCCCCGCTGAATTAATTCGCTATCCCGAGGCGGGCCATTTTTTTCATGGCTATTTATCGGCATTAAAAACTGACCTCACCGATATTTTATTGCGTCAAATTCCTATTTAATCTCTGTTGAATTCCTATGACTTTATCCGCAAGCGAAAATCTTTCTCCTGCTGCTCGTTACGAGCGCGATTTACAACGCGATGATTTTCGTCGCGATCCTTCGCAGGCCCAGGCAGTGCAACATTTACAAACGCTCTATGAAGCGTTGGTTGCTGATTGGCAATTGCACCAATCATCTGCCTTTGGTGGAATTTTAAAAAAACTCTTTGGTAGTGCAGATAAAAGTCACATCAAAGGTTTGTATTTTTGGGGTGGAGTAGGACGCGGTAAAACCTATTTGATGGATAATTTTTTTGAAAGCCTGCCGTTTCCGCAAAAAATGCGTATGCATTTCCATCGGTTTATGCGCCGTGTGCATAGTGAATTGAAACAACTGGATGGCCAGAAAAATCCGTTGCAAAAGGTTGCAGATATTATTGCAGCAGAAACCAAAGTCATTTGCTTTGACGAATTTTTTGTTTCTGACATTACTGATGCAATGATCCTGGGTACTTTGATGTCAGAATTGTTTGAGCGCGGTGTGGTTTTGGTGGCAACATCAAACATAGTGCCCGATGGTTTATATAAAGATGGCTTGCAGCGCGCTCGTTTTTTACCTGCTATTGAACTCCTAAAAAAATATACGCAAGTTGTTAATGTTGATGGTGGGGTAGATTATCGTTTGCGTGCACTGGAACAAGCCGAGCTTTATCATTATCCATTGGATGAGAGTGCAGATTTAAGTTTGCAAAAAAGTTTTCGTAGTTTACTTGCATCGCCAGCTGATGAAAAAGCGAACGAAGTCTTAATCGTAGAAGGCCGTGATATTCGCTCGCGTTTTTCCGCAGAAGGTGTGGTTTGGTTTGATTTTGAAGCTATTTGCGATGGCCCGCGTTCGCAAAATGATTACATCGAACTTTCAAAAGAATATCACTCCGTTTTTGTCAGTAACGTGCCAGCACTTGGGCGTGCAAACGACGACCAGGCTCGTCGCTTTGTTAATTTGGTTGACGAATTTTATGATCGCCATGTAAAGCTCGTGTTGTCTGCCGATAAGCCCTTGGCAGAACTTTATTCTGACGGGAAATTAAATTTTGAATTTCAAAGAACCGTGAGCCGTTTGTTGGAAATGCAAAGCCATGAGTATTTAGCAATGGAGCATCGGCCTTAGAGTGGTTTTTTAGTTTTAGTGTTTGCCTTATTCAAATTTGAGAACATGAACTGCTAACCTTCTGTCATTAAAATCATCCGCTATCTTTCTTATGTAACCGATTAGATATTGGCTAAGAATAATCACCAATCTCATTGAGCTTGTATTCTTGTATTGTTTATAAAGTGTTCGTATACTCGGTGCGGCACAATAAATCAATAACAGGAGTTTTTATGATTAAATCAGCAGCTTTTCTTTTTTCAATTTTCCTTTTCCCTAGCATTACCTTTGCTCAGATTCTAGATGGCGGCCAGTCTAATAATGGAGGTGAGGTTGGGCCGAACGGTGCAAAAACCTATTCTAATGATGTTGGTTTTGACGGGGCGAGCTCTAAAGATGCGCTCTACAGATTTAATAGGGATGTTAACGATAAGCTCCAACAATCACGGCCAAAATTTGCAAGGGCATTTGAACGAACGCAGGATGCTCTTATAAAAGGCGATATGCAAAAAGCTGATAAATCTATCGCTGAGCTGCGTGATATTAAGCCCGCGAATGATTACGAGCGAGCTCGCCTTCACCTTATAAATTACTGGTATTACGGAAAAACAGGTAATCAGGAATTAGAGTTTGATTCGGCGTCAAAATTGATGGCCGTTGGAGCTGGTAATATTGATCCCAATGCATATGTTGAGGCAGGAATGCGCTTATTAAAGCGCCAATACAATAGGCAAGATATCGGTGGCGCTATTGAAACCCTGGCAAACCTTCGCAAGGTGCCTGAATCCTCAACAGAGTTAATGACAGTGGTACAAGCTGTTAAAAAGTTAGATGATATTGCCGAGGAAAAAACTGATTTTGTGCAAAAAATTAACGTTAACGAATCTGGCGTTTGGAGTGCAAAATTATTTAAACCGCGATTCTTCTTTAATGGAGTTAGCGGAGAAATTAATACTCTAGGTTTTGATTGCACCAATAAACAAACAACGCTTCCTTACAAGCTGGACAGTGTAATGGAAATTCCTGAAGCTTGGGGCAGTTGCACAATGAAAGTAAATGCCAAACCAAATACTTCTTTTAATTTGGTTCAGCAAAAACCCGTTTAAATTTCTTGTTAGATTTCCCAGAGCCCCGTTAGTAATGGCGGGGCTTTTTATTTTCTGCATTGAGAAGTCATATCTAATTCCGGTTTGTATAAACCGGTGTCGACGTTCAACAAGCCCAGGGTGGTGTGAAATAAATTATCGTGTGAATACTCAGTATTCGTTTGGTCGCTTAAGCATTGCCGATTGATGCTGTTTTCCTGTTCAAAGCCCCGCGAAAACCAAAAGAAAAATGGTACATGCTTTTGTTCGTTTGGTGCGATTAAATAGGGCATGCCATGCAAGTAAAGATTATTTTCGCCTAAAGACTCGCCGTGGTCAGAAAGATAAATCATGGCGGTATTGTAATTAGTACTTTGTGTTTTCAACCACTCAATAGTGTTATTTAAAAATTGATCAGTCATGTGGATAGTGTTGTCGAAGGCGTTATTAATTTCTTCGCTGGTGCAATCCTGCAATTTATTGACTTTGCACACAGGTTTAAATACTTCCATATTTTCAGGATAACGATTGTAATAATCGGGGCCGTGGCTGCCTTTCGGGTGCAAAACAATAACTTTGTTGCCATTCATTGCGCTGATTTTACTGTCGATTTCATGCAGCAAAATATTGTCGAAACATTCGCGATCATTACAGTATGCAGAGATTTTTAAATCTTTCATGGGCTCATAGTCCACCCGATCACAGGTTCCTTTGCAGCTTGAATTGTTATCGCGCCACAATACGGAATAGCCGCTACGTTTCAATATGTCTAACAGGCCTTCTTGGGATTTAGCCTTTTTATCGGAATATTTGTCTCGCGTCAGGTTTGAAAACATGCAGGGCACCGAGACGGCTGTCTCTGTACCGCATGAAAAAACATTTCGGTAGTTGATAATGTCTTGTTGCGCAATGAGTGGTGTTGTTGGTTTGTTGTAACCATTAATGCTGAAGTGATCAGCACGTGCTGTTTCGCCCACAACCAATACAAACAGCGTTGGTTTGCTATGTGTTGCTGCTTTTGGGTTTAGTTTTGCATCTTCACCAATGGCTTTTACATGAATTGATTTATTGCTGGCGGATGCGTAAGAGATACTAGCGTAAATAAAGTTGGCAGGATTTGCCATTTGGCGAATATTTTTGTTATTGCGAAAAAACGAAGCATAATCAGCAGTAAGTGGTGCAATAAGGGCAACGATGGAAACCAAAATGATCGCCCAGAGTTTAAGCTTCTGCCAAATTTCTTGTTTGATACTGCCAAATTCCAGTTTTACTTTTAATAATAGTAAACTCGGAATTATCCCCAGAATTACAACATATATAACAAGAGTGGTGTTGAACAGCCCGGCGGCTTCTTTAACATCTGTTTCCACTGTGTTTTGGATCATGTTCTGGTGAATCACAATACCATAGGCATTCATAAAATAGGCAACACAAGCGGCTGTTATAAACAGGAACGCCATAATCGTTTTGGTAATCTTAGGTAGTACGATAAGCGAAAGTATTAAGGCAGTAACCGCACCAACTAATAATGTCACGCTTGCAAAAAAAATAGCAGATTTTACATTTTCGATAGGTAAAGCATTATGCAGTGCTTTAAAAAATGCCGAGTTGAAAAAAATAATAAAGATAGCAGTGCATAACAACGTGAATTTGGTTGAATTCATCTGCCAGGAAAAAAATTGGCTGGAATTCTTATCATCAATTGTGGTGGGTGTTAAAGACTTGCGGAATAGCGCCATAAAAACCTCTGAAAGTTAACGCACGGAGACTTTATCAAGGAGCATTAACTTGTACATAAACAACGAGAAAAACCAGCAAATACCCAGCGTCCACACATCATGAGAAATAAAATGTGCGCCGCGCAGTTGTTGCGAAATCCCGAAAACCAATCCCACACCCAGTGCAAACGCCAAGCCTGCCCATCGCCAGGAAGAGTTTCTGTGAACACCCAAAAAATAAAAGGCAAGCCATGCGTAACCTCCGCTCGCATGGCCGGCAGGAAAGCAACCGCTTCCACTTGTGTGAATAATTTGGGTAAGTATTGTTTGATAAGGAAGATCGCCGCCGTAGCGGATAAAATCCCATGGGCATGAAACGTGTGAAATACCTTTCAACACGGTAATTAATCCGCTGCTACCCGCGGCCGCGCATACTAAATAAAGCAATTCTCGCTGATATTTTACTAGCTGGGGTTTTATATAAGTTGTGATTAAAGCTATGAGAGATAGTAATGCAATCGATAACGAAATATGTTTACCGGTTTCATGAATCAGCGCACGCGTGACCCATGCATTTTTGAGCGCCCAATGACCACCCTCCCATGCATAGAGGGCGTCGGCCAACTTAATATTCAGGTCACTTAGCCCGATGCTTGTGGTAAGGGCAATAAAAATAGTTAGCGGAATAATTAGGTGATTGCGCCAGAAGAGGCGTGAGTCCTGTGTAATCATAGTGGCAGATACGGATGTTAAGGTGCGCGCAGTTTATCAGTCCAGTTTATCGGGAGCGAATATATTTGGATGACGTTACTTCTCGTTACTTCTTGCTATGTAAATAAAAAGCAGCCTGGATATTTAAGAGCTATCCAGGCCTAAGTGAGTGCGATGCTATCAGGTTAAATCAGGCCTCAGCATTCTCCTTCTGTATGGCGAGCGCAAGTTCCTGCGAATAATCTTCAGGGATCGCAATGAGCTTTTCTAAATCTATCTCTACATGTGTTTCAACCGGTTTAGCATGCTCATAACGACCAGATGCTATTACATTGTTTTTATCCAATGCATTTTTCAGCAGGCGTTGTACTTTTGCGCTGGGTGAATCGGCAGGGCATGCGATCAAATCCATATAATCCACGCCCAAACGGTAGGGTGGCCAACCGTGTTCAAGCCCCACTTTCACCAAATGGCGATAGCAAGCTTTAGCGCGGGCTACTTCTTCAGGTTTTTTGCGGTCGAAGAGTATGGGGATGGTTCCAGATAGCACGCGCGGTGAGCGGGAGGTTACTGCCAATAACGGATCGAACCCGTGCTGCAACAAGCAAGCGCTCATCACCTGACGGTATTGCTCAACCTCGTCAGAATTAAAGGGTACTAGTGGCGCGTACCATAAAATGCCGGCGCCATCTTTGGCTGGATGAGACTTTACATCCAATTTTTTGGCGGTTGGATCGAGCGCATAAGCGATTTTCAGGAAGGCGACTATAGGAAAGCCCTCTACAGTCCCCAAAGTGTTCACTAAAGCGCCAAAATGCCGACGCAAGGATGCGAATCCCCAGCGTGGCAAATAACGCTCAACTTTTTGTAATTGGCGAATTTGTTCAGGGCTGAAGCTCCAAACTCTTACGCCTTTTAGGCGGCGGCGAATATCTGCAACAGCACCTTTAACAGAAGCCTTAGAGCCATACAGGGTTCCCAGGCCAGTCCAAGCAGAAATTTTGCGTTCTTTAGCGAGCTTACGTAGGAAATCAGCGCGCTCATTTCCTTCTAATGGTGATGCCAATGGAGTGTCTACCTGGGTGGAAAGAATGCGGAAATTGTTCATCATGATGATGCCCCCGATACCGGGGATATCCTCTGACAGCAGGTTCAGCGCTGGTTGGGCTGCTACGAATTCGGCATCACTTTTCCATTCAAAAATCAAAATACGGCAAGCCTCTGGCGAGCGGGCAAGCTGCACTCGCGCTTTAGTGACGATTCCAAAATTGCCTTGGCGTAACAGGCCAGACCAGGAATAGCCTGTTCCGGCGCTCCAGCGTTTGGCCATTTCCGGGCAGTTAAGGTCTTGATAAGTGTGGCGAAATTCTGTGCCGTTACCCCAGTAACCGCTAAGTTCGCATACGGCCGCAAAATGGTCAGCGATGGGGGTCAGGCCATAGCCACCGTCTAAAGCATTGCCCAGAATATTTCCGTTTGGGCCCACACCGGTAGTAGGCACCAAAAGATTGGCTCCGCTCTTTTTGATGGCTTCATGCAGGTCAGCCTGGGTTACCCCGGGTTCGATTAACGCGGTTGCCGATCCTACATCTATATTGATGCGCTTGAGATTGGAGAGGTCAAGAATGTAGCTGCGGGGATCCACCGGTAGCGCCGTACCGTAACCAAAATTACGACCACCGCTAATCGGCCAAAGCGGAGTTTTGTGGGTGTTGGCGAGCGCGAGAATGGTTTCGATAGCATCGGCGTCTTTAACGACAATCGCGCCTTTAGGTAGTCGATTGCTCGCTCCGGTATCAGCACCGTAGGCATTGGCAGCGCCTTCTCGCGTTAAAACATCAATTCCCGGGACTTTTAGAATGGCGCTATAAAAGGTGTTGCTCATAATCATATTCCTTGTGTGTCGCTAGTTAGGAGTAATGGGCCTGAGCACACAGATAGAAAGCGCTAAAAAAATGACGCTTTAGCTCAGTAAATGAACACTCAGCAAGAACTATGACATTCACGCGGGAAACGGCGATTTACGTTTAAAAATGTGATGAAAATATTGTTTTTGGTGGTTTTTCGAAGAGCTTCTGCCTAAATTTTCGATTCTTGCGGTAGCTTTTTGCTGCGATGAGCGCATCAGACGATGATGTTGAAGAGTATTTCTTTGCGGGTTAGATTTCGGTTGAAATGCGCTGTCTGAGTGTGTAGTATTCGCGCTCTTTTTCTGTGGGACCGTCTCATCTCCTTTATGGGCAGGCCCGCAAACTTTCCGGTAGGTTTTCCTACTTTAATTAACCAGCATAGGCAAACACAACATGAAGACATATAGTGCCAAAGCTGAATCAGTAGTACATGACTGGTTCATCATCGATGCAGCAGGTAAGACCTTGGGTCGCCTGTCAGCAGAAGTAGCCTCTCGTTTGCGCGGTAAGCACAAGCCTGAATACACTCCACACGTAGACACTGGTGATTACATTGTAATTATCAATGCTGAGAAAGTTCGTGTGACTGGTAAAAAGTTGACTGATAAGATCTATTATCATCACACCAATCACATTGGCGGTATCAAGTCTATTAGCTTCAAGCATTTGGTTGAGAAGTCACCGACCTCTCCAATCGAAATCGCTGTTAAAGGTATGTTGCCACGTGGCCCACTTGGCCGTGCAATGTTGCGCAAGCTGAAAGTGTACGCAGGAAGCCAGCATCCACATGCTGCCCAGCAACCACAAGAACTGACTATCTAATAAGGGGCTGACAGATGGCTACAACTCAATATTACGGTACAGGTCGTCGCAAGACCTCTACTGCTCGCGTTTTTATCACTGCCGGTACTGGCTCTATCGTTGTTAACGACCGTCCATTGGACGAGTACTTCGGTCGTCCAGTAGCTCGTTTGGTTGTTCGTCAACCTTTAGAGTTGGTTGGTTTGAGCGATAAGTTCGACGTAAATGTTACTGTTGCTGGTGGTGGTTCTTTCGGTCAAGCGGGCGCAATTCGTCACGGTTTGACTCGTGCTTTGATGGAATACAACGAAGAGTTGCGTTCTGAATTGCGTAAAGCTGGCTACGTTACTCGCGATTCTCGTGAAGTTGAACGTAAGAAAGTTGGCTTGCGTAAAGCACGTAAAAAGCCACAGTTCTCCAAGCGTTAATAATTATCTCGGCAGGCTTATTTGGCCGCCAGTTGATGATTATCAAAAAACGCCCAAGTCAAAGTTGGCTTGGGCGTTTTTTTGCATCTACACTTCATGTTCTTTGTATCTAAATAATCCTTTTGTTAAGTATGGTTATTCTTGTAAGAGAAGCTTAATTTCTTTAAGATTGCCGCTTTTTTGGGGTTGACCAAAATTATCCTAAATCATTGCCTTTATTCATTTATTTGCAGTGGTTTACTGGCCGTCAAAGCTGTTAGGGGAGAAGTTCGTCATGAGTAATGACGTTGTAAACAAAACGCGTCGTCGTCTGCTTATTGGTGCTACGACTGCAGTTGGTGCAGCGGGTGCTGTTGGCATTGCCGTACCGTTCGTCGGGTCTTGGAACCCAAGTGCCAAGGCCAAATCGGCTGGTGCTCCCGTCAAATTCAATATGAGCAAAATTGAACCGGGCGCTATGGTCACCGTTGAGTGGCGTGGTAAGCCGGTTTACGTTGTTCGTCGTACACCTGAAGCTTTGGCTAGCTTGAAAAAAGTGGAAGAGCAGGGCGTTATTCGCGACCCTAAATCTGAAGCTCCACAACAGCCCAAGTATGCTCAAAATGAAAGCCGCGCTATTAAAGAAGAGTTCGGTATTTTGTTAGGCGTATGTACTCACCTTGGTTGTTCGCCACTGTATCGCCCTGATGTTGGCGCCGCTGATCTGGGTGGCGACAAATGGTTGGGTGGATTCTTCTGTCCATGCCATGGTTCCAAATATGATCTGGCTGGCCGTGTATACACCGGTGTTCCTGCTCCGCTCAATCTTGAAGTGCCCAAGCATTTTTACGAGAGCGAAAATGTTGTAATCATCGGCGAAGACCAGGGGGCATAAGATGAATTGGTTAGTTAGTTTGTGGACTTGGGTTGATAACCGCCTCCCCGTACAAAAAGCTTGGGATACCCACATGGGTAAGTATTATGCGCCCAAGAATTTTAACTTCTGGTATTTCTTTGGTGTTTTGTCGCTGTTGATTCTGGTTAACCAATTGGTGACTGGTATCTGGTTGACCATGAGTTACACCCCTACCGCCGAAGGCGCGTTTGCCTCTGTTGAATACATCATGCGCGATGTGGATTACGGTTGGTTGTTGCGCTACATGCACTCCACCGGTGCTTCTGCATTCTTCGTTGTTGTTTACCTCCATATGTTCCGCGGTTTGATGTACGGTTCATATAAATCTCCACGCGAATTGGTGTGGATCTTCGGTATGACTATCTACCTGGCACTTATGGCCGAAGCCTTTATGGGTTACGTATTGCCATGGGGTCAAATGTCTTACTGGGGTGCGCAAGTAATCGTATCTTTGTTCGGTGCTATTCCTGTTGTAGGTGAAGACCTTGTTCAGTGGATTCGCGGCGACTACCTGATTTCCGGTATTACATTGAACCGTTTCTTTGCTCTGCACGTTGTTGCTTTGCCGATTGTATTGTTGGCGTTGGTTGTAATGCACATTTTGGCATTGCACGATAAGCACGTAGGCTCAAACAACCCTGACGGTGTTGAGATTAAAAAATACAAAGATGAAAACGGCATTCCATTAGATGGTGTTCCTTTCCATCCTTTCTACACCGTGCATGACTTGGTTGGTATCAGCGTATTCTTATTTGTGTTCTGTTTTATTTTGTTCTTCATGCCAGAAGTAGGCGGTTTCTTCCTTGAGCACGCAAACTTTGAAGAGGCGAACAATCTTAAGACTCCAACGCACATTGCACCGGTTTGGTACTTCACACCTTTCTACGCTGTATTGCGTGCGGTAACCATTGAAATTGGTCCATTGAACGCTAAGTTCCTCGGCTTTGTGGCTATGGCTGCGGCGATTGCAATTCTGTTTGTGTTGCCATGGTTAGATCGCAGTAAAGTGAAATCCATCCGTTATCGCGGTTGGATTCCACGTGTTGCTTTGATGAGCTTTGCCGCTATGTTCGTTGTGTTGGGATACCTTGGTGTACAAGCTCCAACTGAAGGTCGTACCTTCTTGTCGCAAATCGCAACTACTTTCTATTTTGCTTACTTTGTGACCATGCCAGTGTGGACAACCACTAAGGTAGAAAAAGCGAAATCAAAAGTATCCTTTGTATTGTCGGGTGTATTCGCGATTATTTTTGCGGCTATGACAATCACTTACATCAAAGCTGAAGTGCCTGCGCTCTTGTTAGTGTTCTGTGCATTGCTTGCAGTGATTTTTGCTGTGTTGCCATTGCTTGCAGCGCGCGATAAAGATTTGCCAGAACCAGAGCGCGTACAAGCTAAAGGTTTGCCATTGCCAATCGTATTGGGTGGTTTGGCGTTGTTCTTGATCCTTGCAATCGTACCGATCAAGGCTGTTGCTAACACCGGTAACTTTGAATGTGGCGCAATTCCTTGCGATAAGTTTGAAGCAGATTTGAAAGACAAAGAATCTTTGCAGCGCGGTGCAAAATATTTCACTAACTACTGCATGGGCTGTCACTCTGCTAAATATTCACGTTTTGAGCGTGTGGCTGACGATTTGGAAATTCCAAAAGATGCAATGGAAGGTAACCTGATTTTGGGTGGCCAACGTATTGGTCAATTGATGGAAATTGCAATGCGTCCGGCGCAAGCAAAGGTTTGGTTTGGTGTTACACCGCCTGATTTAAGCTTGGAAACCCGCGCACGTTCACCAGAGTGGGTTTACACCTACCTGCGCAATTTCTACAAAGACGAGTCTCGTCCTTGGGGTGTAAACAACCGTGTATTCCCTAACGTAGGTATGCCTCATGTTCTGATTGGCCCACAAGGTTTGTTGGAGTGTGGTCCTGGTCCAAAATTGAATCATCACGGTCATGCTGAGCGCAACTCAATTGGGCAAGTGGAAATTGATGAGCACTGCGGTGGTTTGGTTGAAGGCGCGATCAAAGGCTCAATGAAAAAAGAAGAATTTGATCAAGCGGCATACGACCTCGTAAACTTCATGGTTTACCTGGGTGAGCCAGCAGCAACTCACCGTGAAGATATGGGCAAGCGCGTTTTGCTCTTTATCCTGATCTTTGCGTTGTGTGCGTACTTCCTGAATAAAGAATTCTGGCGAGATATTCACTAGGATTGACTAGAATCGGAAGCGAAAAAGGGCGACTATAGGTCGCCCTTTCTTTTGGGTGTTAATCTGGTTTTCGCTTTTTCTTTTGTTGTGAGTTTGCTATGGAAATGACATCGAATCGCCCTTACTTGTTGCGCGCCATTTACGAGTGGTTGGTCGACAACAATTGCACACCTCATCTGGTTGTGTTCGCTAATGTTCCCGGTGTTGCAGTACCGCAACAACACATTAATAAAGATGGGCAGATTATTTTAAATATTGCGCCTTCTGCAGTTAAGGATTTATTTATCGCCAACGAAGCGGTTTCGTTTAGTGCGCGCTTTAGTGGTGTGGTGAATAATATTTATGTTCCGTGCGGAGCTGTATTGGGAATTTATGGCCGTGAAAATGGGCAGGGAATGATGTTTGAATTAGAGGTTCCGCCAACTCCGCCGCAGCCGCCCGAGCCTGCGCCAACCAAGCCTGATAACAGTGGCGATACTCCCAAAAAATCTTTCCTCAAGGTGGTGAAATAACCGCCGCACAATTGTGACAAATTTACGAACAAAGTGGTTTCAGTCATAAACTTGTCACAATTGGTTGATACATTGAGCGTCAAGGGTGAGGCAGGCTCACCTTTAAATTTACGTCACCTTTCCTAAAGGAAACGCTCAATGAACGCTAACAAATTTATTAAAGGATTGGCGCTTGCCGGTTCTCTTATTGGTTCCATGACTTGTGCAGTTGCCGTACAAGCAGCTGTAGATTCAAAATTGCCAGAATACAAAGTTGCTACCGGTGTTTCTGGTAGTGTGAACAGTATTGGTTCAGACACTTTGGCAAACTTGATGACCCTTTGGTCAGAAGACTACAAAAAATTATATCCAAACGTAAATATTCAAATCCAAAGCGCTGGTTCTTCTACTGCGCCACCAGCCTTGACTGAAGGTACTTCAAATTTCGGCCCAATGAGCCGCGCAATGAAAGAAGCGGAAGTACAAGCATTTGAAGCTAAATACGGCTACAAGCCAACCAAAGTACCGGTTGCTATCGACGTTTTGGCTGTTTATGTAAACAAAGATAACCCAATCAAAGGTCTTTCTATTGGTCAGGTAGACGCCATTTTTTCTGCAACCCGTAAGTGTGGTGGCGAGAAGGATTTGGTTAACTGGGGTGATGTAGGTTTGACTGGCGCGTGGGAAAAACGCGGTATTTCTCTGTACAGCCGTAACGCTGTATCAGGTACTTACGGTTACTTCAAAGAAGAAGCGTTGTGTAAAGGTGACTTCAAATCGACTGTAAACGAACAACCAGGTTCTGCATCAGTGGTACAAAGCGTGTCTGAATCTATCAACGGCATTGGTTACTCAGGTATTGGTTACAAGACTTCTGGCGTGCGTGCATTGCCAATTTCTAAAACTTCTTACTCTGAGTTGATTCCAGCAGATGCTGAGCACGGTTTGGATGGTTCATACCCATTGGCTCGTCAGCTGTACATCTACGTGAACAAAAAGCCAAACCAACCATTGGATAAGTTGCAGCTTGAATTCTTCAAGTACGTATTGTCTAAACAAGGTCAGCAAGCAGTTGAGCGTGATGGTTACATCCCATTACCAGCTGATTTGGCAGAGAAAACCTTGGCCAAGCTGTTGAAATAATCTGCACAGTTTAGGCTTTGAAAAAACCGCTGCATGTCAGCGGTTTTTTTATGCTGTTGATGAGCTAATACAAGGAGCTGTAACAAATCTGTCATCTACGGCTGTTAGTATTTTATGTGCCAATACCTCAGTAGGTGAATTCTTATGTCCCAACCTGTTTCCATCGCTGCCAAGACATCAGAATTGATGCCAAACGCGGAGCAGCGCGCCAAATTGCGTCGCTGGCGCAACATCAAAGATAAAGTATCGGGTTACGGCATTATGGTGGCCGGCATAGCCGTCGTTGCATCGCTGGCGTTGATTTTCGTCTACCTGTTTTCAGAAGTTATTCCACTATTGCGCGGTGCTTCAGTCGATGTCGAAAAAACCTATTCCTTACCGGTGAATGAGCAAGTTGCCTCTAGCCCGGCAGAATTTATTACCCTTGAGCGCTACGAAGAGATCGGCGCTACCTATCATAGAAATGGCACTGTTCAATTTTTTAATGCACTTGACGGTGCGGGCACGATTAATCAGCAAGTACCCAAATCTGCGGACGCGCAATTCACCACCTTGGCAAGCAGCGAGTCCTCCCATGGTTTAGTCGCTTATGGTTACAGCAACGGCGAAGTTGCCGTGGTTAAAGCGCAATACAACTTAAGTTACCCCGACGACAAACGTGTGGTTACCCCAAGCCTTGATTTTCCTTTGGGGGAAGCCCCGTTTGCGTTAGATCCTAACAAAGCCGCGATTTCTACTCTCGCGATTCAAGATACTAGCAACGGCCCCGTGCTAGCTGCGGCCACTGCCGATAACCGCTTGTTGCTGGCGATGGTGACCACAAAAACCAATCCTATTACTGAAGAAACCACCACGAGCACAGAAGTGTTTAACTTGCCTCCGCTACCGGAAGGCGAAAAGGTTACGCAGATGCAAGTGGATGACAATGGGCGCTATCTGGTTGTGGCAAATGATAAATCCCAGCTCTATTTGTACAACCTGAGCAAACCTAATGCAGCGGAGCGCTACGAACCCGTCACGGTTGAAGGTGGCAAGGTGACTGCTATGCGTTTTCTTGTGAGCACAGGTTCACTTGCAATTGGTACTGAACAAGGAAGCGTGAGCCAATGGTTGATGGTGCGCGATAAAAACAATCGCTACCACGTTACCCATGTTCGCGATTTCGAATCACTTTCCGGGGCTGTCACGCACATTGCGCCGGAATTTTCTCGCCGCGGTTTTTGGGCTGCGGATAACAAAGGCAATATTGGAATTTATTACGGCACTTCCGCACGTACCTTGTTAATTAAATCCATGGGTACAACACCTGTTGAAAAAATTGGTTTGTCACCAATTAATGGTCGCGTTTTGTTGTTGGATCAAACACAAAAAGTCAGCATGGCCAAAGTATGGAACGAACATCCGGAAGTTTCATTTAGCATGCTCTGGGAAAAAGTGTGGTACGAAGGCCGCGATGCGCCTGATTATATTTGGCAGGCATCTTCGGGTAGCGATAACTTTGAAGCAAAAATGAGTTTTGTACCCTTATCTTTAGGTACGCTCAAAGCTGCGCTCTTTGCAATTTTGTTTGCTGTTCCGCTCGGTGTAATGGGTGCGATTTATACCGCTTATTTCATGACGCCAAAACTACGCGGCATGGTAAAACCTACGATCGAAATTATGGCTGCATTACCCAGCGTTATTTTGGGTTTCCTCGCCGGTTTATGGCTTGCGCCATTCCTCGAAAATCATTTGCCCGCAATTTTCTGCATTTTAATTTTTGTTCCTATCGTCATGCTGATCGTTGGTTTTATTTGGAGCCAATTACCTTTAGCCATTCGCGCGCAAGTGCCCGAAGGTTGGGAGGCGGCAATTTTAGTGGTGCCCATTATTTTGACGGTGTGGGCGTGTATTGATATCAGCCCTTATCTGGAAGTGTGGTTTTTCGACGGTAGCCTTCCACAATGGTTTACTAATCACGATGTGAAATTCGAGCAACGCAACGCATTGGTTGTTGGATTGGTGATGGGCTTTGCGGTAATCCCGAGTATTTTTTCTATCGCAGAAGATGCAGTGTTTAGTGTTCCGCGCCATCTCACGCAAGGTTCACTTGCACTTGGCGCAACGCGTTGGCAAACCATGGTTGGTGTCGTTCTGCCAACGGCTAGCCCAGGTATTTTCTCTGCCGTCATGATGGGTTTTGGTCGTGCTGTGGGTGAAACCATGATTGTGTTAATGGCCACGGGTAATAGCCCGGTAGTGAATTTTAATATCTTCGAAGGTATGCGTACTTTGTCGGCCAACATTGCGGTAGAAATGCCGGAAACTGCCGTAGCCAGTACACATTTCCGCGTGCTGTTCCTCGCTGCCTTGTTACTCCTTGCACTGACATTTGTTGTAAATACTGTGGCAGAAATAGTTCGCCAAAGTCTTCGTAAACGTTACAGCAATCTTTAATACGGGATTCAAAACATGAAAAATTTATTGAAAACACCCGTACTTTGGTACAAAAGTGGATCGCCGTGGATTTGGTTGAACGGTGGCGCTGTAACTCTGTGTATGCTGATGGTAATTGGCTTGCTTGGGTTAATTGCAGTGCGCGGTTTCGGTCACTTCTGGCCAGCAAATATTGTATTAACCAGCGTGACTGATAACGCCGGACACAAACAAATCATTATGGGCGAAGTCGTGCGCAGCGAAGTTATTGCTGCAGCTATCGCGCGTGACAACGGTTATAAAATTCCGGAAGAGCAGGAGTTGTTGAATCGCTATTTAATTAAACTCGGCAACAAAGATATTACCTCACGCGATTTTATGTGGGTGCTGGAAAACGGAATGGATGCATGGCAGTACCCGCGCGATGCGGTCGCTATCGAGCGCCGCGAATGGGGAAATTTTTACGGTTATCTGGTTTCCATCAACGAAAATGGCAAACCTTTATTAACACAGGATGCTGCGAATTTTTGGCCAGAAGTTGATGCACGCATGAAGCGCGCGCTTAAGTTACACGATGACATAGCTCACATCGAAAAAGTGCGTATCGGCGGTATTAACAACGCAATTCAGGAACTGAAACTTGAGCATCGTCGTTTGGAGTTGAAAGGTGTTACGGGTGCAAAAATGGCAGAAGCTGAAGCCGGTTTTGCAGAGCGTAAAACGGCATTGGAAGCAGAATACGAAGTGGTTAAAAAAGAGCGCGATGTCATTTTGCACGAAGCTACTCGCGATCAACTAGTGGCAAAAACTGCAGATGGAAAAGAAGTTGTTTTACCGCTTGATCATCTGGTGCGCGTAACTCGCCCCAATGAAATGGGTGTGTTTGCAAAAACCGGTGATTATCTCAAGCGTTTCTGGGAGTTCATGACCACCGAACCGCGCGAAGCTAATACAGAAGGCGGTATTTTCCCGGCGATATTCGGCACCTTTATTATGGTTATTGTAATGGCCATTATGGTAACGCCTTTCGGTGTACTTGCTGCTATCTACTTGCGTGAATATGCGCGCGATGGAGTTTTTCTGCGCATTATTCGTATTTCGGTTTACAACCTCGCCGGTGTTCCCTCCATTGTTTACGGTGTGTTTGGTTTGGGTTTCTTCGTGTATTACCTCGGTGGAAATCTGGATCAATTATTTTTCGCAGAAAGTTTACCGTCGCCAACTTTTGGTACTCCCGGTTTGTTTTGGGCTTCACTCACACTCGCGCTCCTAACCTTGCCGATTGTAATTGTTTCTACTGAAGAAGGTTTGTCGCGTATCCCGAGCACCATTCGTCAAGGCAGTTTGGCCTTGGGTGCGACTAAATCAGAAACCCTATGGAAAGTTGTTGTGCCTCTTGCAACTCCAGCCATGATGACAGGTTTGATTTTGGCGGTAGCCCGCGCCGCAGGTGAAGTAGCACCTTTGATGTTAGTCGGTGTTGTGAAGTTGGCACCGGCTTTACCCGTGGACGGAAATTACCCTTATTTGCATCTGGATCAAAAAATTATGCACTTGGGTTTCCACATTTACGATGTGGGTTTCCAAAGCCCCAACGTAGAAGCGGCGCGTCCTCTGGTGTATGCGACTTCACTGATACTGGTAATGTTAATTGTAATTCTCAATGTTACGGCGATTAAAATTCGTAACAATTTGCGCGAAAAATACCGTAGCGCATCCGACTAATTTGTCACTGAATTGCAATCAGGGTGACATAAAAATTTATTATTATTGAGCAGGCGAATGTTATGACCAGTCCAACAACTGCTGAAAGCATCAAGCTGGAAGTTAAGAATCTCAATTTGTATTACGGCCCCAAGCGCGCCCTGAACAGCGTGAGCTTATCCATTCCTGAGAAAAAAGTGACTGCGTTTATCGGGCCATCAGGTTGTGGTAAATCTACTTTGTTACGCTGCTTTAACCGCATGAATGACTTGGTAGATTCATGCCGTGTTGAAGGTGAAATTTTAATGGATGGCAGCAACATCTATGATAAGAAAATAGATGTTGCCGATTTGCGCCGTCAAGTGGGTATGGTGTTCCAAAAGCCAAATCCATTTCCAAAATCTATTTACGAAAACGTTGCTTACGGTTTGCGTTTGCAGGGTGTAAATTCAAAACGTGTATTGGATACAGTGGTAGAAAATTCACTGCGCGGTGCAGCACTTTGGGATGAAGTAAAAGATCGCCTGCACGATAACGCTTTCGGTTTATCGGGCGGTCAACAACAACGTTTGGTTATTGCGCGTGCAATTGCCATTGAACCAGAAGTTATTTTGCTGGACGAACCAGCATCTGCACTCGACCCAATTTCTACCTTGAAAATTGAAGAATTAATTTACGAACTCAAAGACAAATATACTATTGTCATTGTTACGCACAATATGCAACAAGCAGCGCGTGTTTCAGATTACACGGCGTTTATGTATATGGGTGATTTGATTGAGTATGGTAATACAGATACTTTGTTTACTAATCCAACTAAGAAACAAACGGAAGACTACATTACTGGTCGATACGGCTAGAAATTAAGGTGGTAGGTGCCGGTCGCTGTTGATTATTAATTTATAGGAGTCGTCATCCTCGCGAAGCGGGGATCCAGCTCTTGATTGTAGTCTGTCAACAACTGGATCCCCGCTTCGCGAGGATGACGATTCCCTACTTTATGTGAAAATTATTAATTAAATTTATTTACCTCACGGTATTTTTTTGGCGGAGTCCCGACTATGGATATTACAAGCCACACACATCACATATCCCAGCAGTACAACATTGAGCTGGACGATATTCGTAAACATTTGTCCGAAATGGGCGGTATGGCGCAGCGTCAGGTCAATGATGCGATTATCGCGCTTGTTGATGCCGACATCACTAAAGCCGAGCAGGTGGTGCGCGCCGATAAAACCGTCAACTCAATGGAAGTGTCAATCGACGAAGAATGTATTCGCATTCTTGCGCGTCGCCAGCCAGCGGCGAGTGATTTGCGTTTGGTAATCGCGGTTACCAAAGCAATTACCGATTTGGAGCGTATTGGTGACGAAGCGTCAAAGATTGCGCGCCAAGCCATTGCCATGAGTTCAGAAGGTTTGGCTCCGCGCGGTTATGTTGAGGTACGCCACATAGGTGGTTTGGTATCGCGCATGCTGCAAGATTCGCTCGATGCCTTTGCTCGTTTGGATATAGAAATGGCAGAGAACGTAGTGCAGATGGATCGCACCGTAGACCTTGAATATGGTACCGCAATGCGCGAGCTGGTGACCTTTATGATGGAAGATCCGCGCAGTATTACTCGCGTGCTTAACATCATGTGGTCGTTGCGTGCCTTGGAGCGTATTGGAGATCACGCGCGCAACTTGGCGCAGTACGTAATTTATCTGGTTAAGGGTGAAGACGTTCGTCACACTGACTTGGACAAATAACTGTTTTAATGACCGCCGAAAACCCATATCCTCGCGCTATGGGTTTTTTTTATGTTCAGGATGAACGGACAGAAAATTGCTCCTGCATTTTCTGCACTTCTGCCATCAATGGCAGTCGTATGTCGCGGGCGCATGGGTGAGTTGAGCGTTTTGTGAAGCGTGCTTCACGCGAAAACGAACGGCAGCAGCTTGCTGATTGACCCGGCCCGCTTGCGGCGCAGGAGCGACCTATTCAGGATAAGCATTTGTTTGTATCCGTGTTCAGCTATTCATGTGCCAGCGACTCAGCGTATAATGTACATACATAATATAAATAGGCTAAACGAATATGCTGGATTCCGGTCGAAACCTTACCCACCAACTTACCCATCAGCTTGGTTCTGCAATCATTCAAGGTAGCTACGCGATTGATAAGAGCTTCCCCACCGAGGCGGAACTCTCGCAGCAGTTCAATATCAGCCGAAGCGTAACCCGTGAAGCCGTAAAAATGCTGACCGCCAAAGGTTTGTTGGCCTCGCGCCCGCGCCAGGGTATACGCGTAATGCCAAGCTCCCAATGGAACATGTTTGACCCTGATGTGTTGGCCTGGACGCTGAATGCGCGGCCGTCACTGGATTTGCTTCGCGAATTTACCCAGCTCCGTATTGCGATTGAACCAGAAGCTGCCCGCCTTGCGGCAGAGAATCGCAACGACAAATCCAAGATGAAAGCCATCGCCGATGCGCTTGAACGTATGCGTAAAGCTGACTTGGGGCAGGACGATCCACTCAGTGCGGATATCGAATTTCATACTGCAATCCTGGCAGCCAGCAACAACCGTTTCTTTTTACAATTGCGTCAGTTTATTCAGGTTGCTTTGCGTGTAAGTATTGCCAGCACCAACCAACTGAAGGGCGTGTTCACTGCCAGCTACGACGATCACAAGAAAATTTACGATGAAATTAATGCGGGCAATGCAAATGCCGCGTCAGAGGCTGTGCGCTACTTGCTCAATGAAGTTATGCAGCTGATTAATATCTCCCTGGTGAAAACACCTCCGGCAGAGTAAATTTTTGGCTCTTGGTGAGTTATCATGGTGCATCAAATTGCGCAGCTCTGATAATTCACCCGTAATCACCGAGACTTACCCATGTATAGCTACTCTTCACACGAAGGTTTTACACGCTATGCCAGCCTGGAAAACCGCACGGTTTTTATCACAGGTGGTGCTACGGGTATTGGTGCAAGTTTGGTTGAAGCTTTTGTAAGCCAGGGTTCCAAAGTTGCTTTTGTTGATGTAGATGCTGAGGCTGCCGAGCAATTATGTGTTGCTCTTGAACAAAAAGGCCTGAGCCGCCCCTGGTTTCAAGCTTGTGATGTCAGTGATATCGAATCGCTACGTGCAAGTATCTACGCTGCACAAAAAGCGTTCGGCGATATTCGCGTGCTGATCAACAATGCTGCTAATGACCAGCGCTATGAAACCCTCGCGTTGACGGAAGCGCAATGGCATCAGAGTTTAGCGGTAAATTTGCACCCGGTATTTTTCTCGGCGCAAACCGTGGCTCCTATGATGCGCGCGCAGGGCGGTGGTTCAATCATCAACATCAGCTCTATTAACACCCATTTTGCGCCGCCCAATTTGGCGAGTTACATAGCTGCTAAGGCGGGAATTTTGGGGATTACCAAATCGCTGGCAACAGATTTTGGTGCAGACAATATTCGTGTCAATTCTATTTTGCCTGGCTGGGTTGCCACCCCCAAGCAACTGGAAAAATGGCTTTCATCAGAGCAAGAAGCAGAGCTGATGAAAAAAGTATGTTTGAAAACTCGTTTGGGTGCACACGATGTTTCCAAACTCGCTTTGTTCCTTGCATCGGATGATGCCGCCATGATCACCTCGCAAGAATTAATTGTTGATGGCGGCCGGCTGTAACAAAAACTTTTTTGAACTCGCACTGTTTTGTGCGAGTTTTTTTTGACAAAAAAACATAAAATCTTATAAATAATACCTTATAAATATATCGGAGGTTTCCATTGAATCTTAGTCAACTCGATCTGGCGATTTTGGCGCTCTACGCCATAGTCCTGGTGTTCATTGCATACCGCGTATCGCGCGAAAAAGCCGGCCACGAAAAAAATGCGCAGGACTATTTCCTCGCCAGTAAAGCATTGCCTTGGTGGGCAGTGGGAACCTCGTTAATTGCAGCCAATATTTCGGCTGAACAAATTGTAGGTATGTCCGGTGCAGGTTATGCCGGTGGTATCGCCATCGCATCCTACGAGTGGATGTCGGCGATCACTTTGTTTTTGGTAGGCAAATATTTCCTGCCAATTTTTATCGCCAAAGGCATTTACACCATGCCGGAGTTTTTGGAGCAACGTTACGACCGCCGCGTGCGCACGGTCATGTCCATTTTCTGGTTGACGCTCTACGTATTGGTGAATTTGACTTCAATTATGTATCTGGGCGCGCTCGCCGTGAATGCTGTAACGGGGATGGATATGATGCATGCGATGATCGCAATGGCTGCATTCTCGTTCTGCTATTCCGTTTACGGCGGTATGAAAGCGGTTGCCTTTACCGATGTATTCCAGGTTACGCTCTTGGTATTGGGCGGTGCTTTGATTACCTGGCTCGGTTTGGAAAAAGTAGCTGAAATGCACGGCGGTAGCAGTGTGGTTGATGGTTTCAAACAATTACTTGTGCTTGCACCAGAAAAATTCGATTTGATTCTCGACCCAAGCAATCCCAACTACAAAAACTTGCCGGGAATTTCGGTATTGATTGGTGGTATGTGGGTAATGAATATTTCCTACTGGGGTTTCAACCAATACATCACCCAGCGCACGCTCGCTTCAAAAAGTTTGCAAGAAGCACAAAAAGGTATCGCCTTGGCTGCTTACTTAAAAGTGTTGATGCCTGTAATCATCGTATTACCAGGTATTGCTGCTGCCGTATTGCAACCGGGTTTAACTCCATCTGATAAAGCTTATCCCTGGATGATGGTTAACATTCTTCCGCACGGTATTTTGGGTATTGTATTCGCTGGTTTGGTCGCCGCTGTGTGTGCATCGCTTGCGTCAAAAACCAACAGTATTTCTACGCTGTTCACTATGGATATCTACAAACAAATTATTAACCCTAATGCATCGCAAGAGCATTTGGTGAAAGTTGGTCGTATTGCTGCGTTGGTTGCGATTGTAATTGCGTTGGTGGTTGCTGAGCCGTTAATTGGCAAATCTGACCAAGCCTTCCAATTCATTCAGGATTTCACCGCTTACTTTACGCCCGGTGTAGTGCTTATGTTCCTCATGGGTTTCTTCTGGAAAAAAGCGACTGCTTTGTCGGCGTTGGTAGCGGGTATTGGTTCTGTAGCGCTGTCAATTTTGTCCAAGTTTGTGTTGCCTGCCGATTTCCCTTTTATGGATCGTATCGCCATCGTTTTCGTACTCTGTGCTGTGTTGGCTATTGCAGTAACTTATATTTCTGGCGGCAAGGTTCAGGAAAAAGCTATCGACCTTAAAGGAATCCATTTCAAAACCGAGCCGGTATTTAACGTTGCCTGTTTAGGTGTGGTGTTAGTGTTAATCGCTTTCTACACCGTATGGTGGTAATCCGCCTGCTTGGTCAAAAGCTGTAAAAATGCTAGTCTGCGCCCCGCCACTGCAAGGTGAGCGGGGCGTTTTTATTTCTACAACTGACAAGCCAAACGACATATAAGAATTTATGACCAGCTATGAATTGATTGACCAAATTCCCTGCGCGAATATTTTGGGCGAAGGTGTGCAGTGGAATCACCGCGACCAAGCGGTGTGGTGGACTGATATTAAATCCAACAAAATTTTTCGCTACCACCTCGCATCAAAACAACTTCAAAGTTGGTCAACCCCAGAAGCGGTAGGTTGTTTTACCTTCTGCGAAAGCGATGAGCGAATTTTGCTCGCACTTGCTTCCGGTTTTGCATGGTTTGATAAAACGACAGGCGAGCTCGAGTGGTTAGCCAAACCCGAAGCTCACTTAACGGGCAATCGTTTAAATGATGGCCGGGTTGATCGCCAAGGCCGTTTCTGGGCAGGTTCTATTGTTGAGCAGCGCAATACGCTGGAACAATGTGCTGGTTTGTTTTGTTTGGATACAGCAGGTCAATCATCGCAACACCTTACTGGTTTGGCGATTTCCAACAGCCTGTGCTGGAGCTTGGATTCCAAAAAGCTTTACCACGCCGATTCTCCCTCGCATCAAATCAAGGTTTACGATTTCGATGCACAAACAGGCACATTGGGTGAAGGCATAGTCTTCGTCCAAACCAGCGATCAGGTCGAACCCGATGGCAGCACCATAGATGCAGAAGGCTATTTGTGGAATGCGGAGTGGGGTGGCAGTCGCCTGGTTCGTTATAATGCGCAAGGCGAAGAAACCTTTGAGCTGAAAACCATCGTTAGCCAACCAACCTGCATGGCATTTGGTGGCGAAGAAATGAATTTGCTGTTTGTGACTAGCGCGCGTATTGGCTTAAGCGACCAAGCCCTTGCTGCTCAGCCAAACGCGGGTAATTTGTTTATTTATCGCACTAATTTTAAGGGCGTAAATGAGTGCTGGTACAAAGCTTCAGCATCCCAATAATTAAATCTATTTTCACTGGCAACTTGATATAAGATACTGCCCAGTACGTCCAACAGGTGCTAGAAATAGCACCTCGTAAAAAAGAATAACTACGCTTTTCGGTTAGATATGAGTTCCCATTCGCAAGCTAGGAAAACCCATTTGAAAGCAAGTAACGCCAGCCGCAAACCGCCCGTGTCTGAACCTGCCAGCAATCTGGGCGTACGCATAGTGCGCGAAGGTGCGCTTATAGGTTTAGTCGCCATTTGCTTGTATCTCTTAATGGCCATGTTCAGCTACGACGTCGCCGACGGCGGTTGGTCGAGCACAGGTGAAAACGCGCAAGTCGCCAACCTCGGTGGTCGCTTTGGCGCTTGGCTTGCCGATGTTTTCTTTTCCCTTTTTGGCTATTTAGCCTATCTCTTCCCGGTCATGCTGGCTTATCGAATTGTTTTGGTTTTCCGTGATCGCGCTTACCACAAAAATCTGGATTGGTTGATGGTCGGTATTCGCGCCGTTGGCCTGATTCTGGTGATGGTTGCAGGCACTGGTATTGCTGCCATGCATTACAGCGGTGGTGAATCTGTATTGCCATACTCCAATGGTGGAATTCTGGGCAGCGGCATCGCCAGCTTGGTAGATAACGCATTTAACTTCGCTGGTGGCACACTCATATTGCTCGCGTTGTTTTTGTTTGGTCTTACGATTTTTACCGATCTTTCATGGTTCGCGTTAATGGATGAGTTGGGCAACTGGACACTCATCGGAATCGAAAAAGCTAAAGAGCGTTGGTTGCAATACCAGCGCGAAAAAGCCGAGAAAAATATCGCCGTAGTTGCTCAGCAACATCGCCGCGAAGTGGTGGAAGAGCGTGCGAAAATTGAAGCCAAACGCGTTGCTCCTGTTGTTATCGCCGAGCCACCGAAAAAGAAACCAGCACCTAGTCCCCGTGTAGAAAAAGAGAAGCAACCATCGCTATTCGATGCGCTCGAACCAGCGGAAGGTACTTTGCCGTCATTGGGTTTACTCGATCCAGCAGACAAGCGCAGTGATAAAGGCTATTCCAAAGAATCGCTGGAGGCCATGTCCAAGCTCTTGGAGTTGAAGCTCAAAGATTTTGGTATCGAAATCGAAGTGGTTTCCGTTCAGCCCGGCCCGGTTGTTACCCGTTTTGAAATCCAGCCAGCGCCCGGTATTAAAGCGAGCCGCATTTCTGGTCTTGCGAAAGATCTGGCTCGGTCACTCGCTGTGGTTTCTGTGCGTGTGGTGGAAGTTATTCCTGGCAAATCGGTAATGGGCGTGGAGATTCCCAACGCGCATCGCGAAATGGTGCGTTTGAGTGAGGTCATTTCGTCCGAGGCTTACGATCAAGCCAAATCGCCGCTGACCATGGCGCTAGGTCATGATATTTCTGGCGAGCCGATTGTCTCCGACCTCGCCAAAATGCCGCACTTGCTGGTTGCAGGTACAACCGGTTCCGGTAAGTCCGTGGGCGTTAACGTGATGCTGCTGAGCTTGCTCTACAAATCCACGCCGAAAGAAGTTCGCTTGATTCTGGTTGACCCGAAAATGTTGGAGTTGTCGGTATACGACGGTATTCCTCATTTGTTGACGCCCGTTATTACTGACATGAAAGACGCCTCCAACGGCCTGCGTTGGTGCGTAGGCGAGATGGAGCGTCGCTATAAGCTCATGTCGGCCATGGGGGTGCGTAACCTCGCTGGTTTTAATCGCAAAGTGGACGATGCCAACAAAGCCGGCCAGCCAATTCCCGATCCATTATTCAAACCAGAAGAAAACTACGAAGCAGGCGCGGAAGTAGCGACCGCGCCTAATTTGGAGACCTTGCCTTTTATCGTGGTGGTGATCGACGAATTCGCCGACATGATGATGATCGTCGACAAGAAAAAAGTTGAACAATTGATCTCCCGTATTGCCCAAAAAGCGCGTGCGGCAGGTATTCACTTGATCCTTGCAACCCAGCGCCCATCGGTGGATGTAATCACCGGTTTGATCAAAGCCAACGTGCCGACGCGTATCGCGTTCCAGGTTTCGTCCAAAATCGACTCGCGTACCATTCTTGACCAAGGCGGTGCGGAGCAATTACTTGGCCATGGTGACATGCTTTATTTGCCATCAGGCACCAGCGTACCTATTCGTGTGCACGGTGCCTTTGTGGACGACCACGAAGTTCACCGCGTGGTTGCCGATTGGAAAAAACGCGGCACGCCACAATATATCGACGGCATTACCGACGATAGTAACAACTCCATTCCTGTTCCCGGTATTCCAAGTGAAGGTGGTGAGGAAGGTGACAACGGCGAGAGTGATGCACTTTACGATGAAGCTGTGGCGTTCGTGTTGGAGTCACGTAAGGCTTCGATTTCGTCGGTACAACGTAAGCTCAGGATTGGTTATAACCGCGCGGCGCGTTTGATTGAAACTATGGAAGCGGCGGGTGTTGTTTCTTCGGCGGGGCATAATGGGAATCGTGAGGTTTTAGCGCCGGGTGGAAGAGGGGATTACTAACCCAATCTCTAGTGGCACCGAAACGGGCCCCATGAGAGTTCCCCGAGCATCGCAATAAATTTGGTGTAAAACAAACAGGAAGTTTGTTTTAGTGACGTCGAGCCATGGATGGCTCGTCGGAGCGACAGCAAATTTATGAGAAGCGCAGGATCAGGAACGAACTGGGTGTCTTTTCTTTTGCTTACTTTTCTTTGGACAAGCAAAGAAAAGTGAGGCCCACGGCAGGTGTACGATTTAATAATCTTGCGTTTTATTTAAAAAAGAATTTTTTACTTTATAGATTTTGTTTCGCCTCTTGGCGAGTTACTTTTCTTTGTCTCGCCAAAGAAAAGTTACCAAAAGAAAGGCGACCCGTCTCGCTCCTGTTTCCTGCGCGCTTCAGAAAATTGCTGTCGTTCCGACGCGACATCCATGTCGCGTAGTCACTCAAACGCACTTCCTGTGCGTTTGCCAACGATTTTCTTCCAGTGCTCGGGGAGCTTGCATGGGGTGGGGTGCCACTAGAAAATTGATTTTTTGTTATTTGGGATTGGTTCAGGCCGTTTGCAATACCATTCCCGCTCACCCTGAGCTTGTCGAAGGGTATAAATCCAAAACCCTTCGAATGCTTCGTGCCCATAGTGGCCGACTAAGTGTGAGCGGAAATATCAGTTTATTTATTACCGGAATTATCATGAAACTTATTGCTCGTTTAATTTCATCGCTATTAATTTTTACAGCATTCGCTGCCTATGCCGACGATCAATCTCCCGCGCAATTGCGCAAACAACTCGATGCCATGAACACCTTGCAGGGTAGCTTCGTGCAGACCCTGTTTGATAAAACCGGTAAAAAGCTGGACGAGCAAAAAGGTACTTTTGTTATGCAGCGCCCGGGTAAGTTCTTTTGGAAAACCGAAACGCCTGCGCCGCAATTGTTGGTGTCCAACCAAAAAACAATCTGGCTGTATGATCCGGATTTGCAAACTGTTAACGAACGCCCATTTAGCGATGACTTGAAAAAAACACCGGTGTTACTGCTGAGTGAAGACGTTGATAAGTTGCGTAAGAATTTCACCATTAATCGCACACAAGCCGATAAATCCGAAAAATTTTCTGTTACACCAAAAGTAACAGAAGGTTTATTCCAGGAATTATTGTTGGTGTTTGTCGATAACCAACTCGTGGAGTTTTCAATTCGCGACAGTTTGGGGCAGCTTAGCCATTTCACGCTGAGCAATGTAAAACGCAATCAAGCGGTTGACGAAAACGTGTTTAATTTTGTTGCACCTGCGGGTGCAGACATCATTAAAAATTAGTGTATTAAAAACTAATGGCCGATTTATTCAGTTCACAACAAGGTAATTACCAGCCATTGGCGGCGCGTATGCGCCCACGCAATCTGGATGATTACATCGGTCAGGAGCATTTGCTTGCGCCGGGCAAGCCGCTGCGTGAAGCAATTGTTCGCGGTCAATTGCACTCCATGATTTTGTGGGGTCCACCAGGTGTGGGTAAAACCTCGCTCGCAAAATTATTTGCCGAACAAGCCCATGCACGTTTTGAATCCCTCTCTGCAGTTTTGTCTGGTGTAAAAGAAATTCGCGCGGCGGTTGCGGTTGCGCAGCAAGAGCGTATGTCGGGTCGCAAAACTATTTTGTTTGTGGATGAGGTCCATCGCTTCAATAAATCCCAACAAGATGCGTTCTTGCCCTATGTTGAAGACGGCACTTTTATTTTTATTGGTGCGACTACCGAAAATCCCTCATTCGAATTAAATAACGCATTGTTGTCGCGTTGTCGTGTGTATGTTTTGCGCGGTTTGCAGCCAGAACAGTTGCAACAAGTGTTGCAGCAGGCGCTGGATGATAAAGAGCGCGGTCTGGGTGCGAGTGATATTCGCATCGATCCCGATAGCCTTATGACTCTCGCCCAAGCTGCCGATGGTGATGCGCGGAAATCGCTCAATCTTCTGGAAATCGCTGCGGATTTGGCGGATGAAGTTGGTGATCATAAAGTCATCAATGAGCAGGTATTGGCAGAAGTTCTCGCCAGCGATGTTCGCCGCTTCGATAAGGGCGGCGATATTTTCTATGAGCAGATTTCGGCGCTGCATAAATCCGTACGCGGTTCATCGCCTGATGGTGCACTCTATTGGTTAGCACGTATGTTGGATGGTGGCTGTGATCCGCTTTATATTGCCCGGCGCGTGGTGCGTATGGCGAGTGAAGATATAGGCAATGCAGACCCGCGCGCCTTGCCCTTATGCCTAGCTGCGTGGGATGTGCAGCAGCGCCTCGGTCACCCGGAAGGAGAGTTGGCGATTGCCCAGGCCGTGGTTTATCTCGCGGCAGCACCCAAAAGTAATGCCGTGTATAATGCGTACAATCAGGTGATGGCCGATGTTCGCTCCCAGCCTGCGTATGATGTACCCATACATCTGCGCAACGCTCCCACCAAACTCATGAAATCAATGGATTACGGTGCCGAATATCGCTATGCCCACGACGAACCCGGTGCTTACGCCGCAGGTGAAAAATATTTGCCTGAAGAATTGGCAGATACAAGTTATTACGACCCTGTTGATCGCGGTTTGGAATTAAAGATTAAAGAAAAGCTGGCGCACTTTCGCGAGCTGGATAAACAAAGTAAAAAGCAACGCTATAAAAAATAGAACCCCACCCCAACCCTCTCCTTGAACAGAGGAGGGGGCTTATATTCACTCCGTAATAAATTCGGAGTTGGATCAGCTCCTCCTTTTCAAGGGAGAGGCCGGGAGGGGGTTAAAAATGAGAACTTAAAAATGCAATGGTTAATGATCGCAATTGGTGGAGCTTTAGGATCAATAGCGCGGTATGCGGCTGTTGGTTTCCTAACCCCCATGCTCAATTATCGTTTTCCAATCGGCACTTTTATTGTGAATATGCTGGGTTCATTGTTAATTGGCATTGCTTACGTAGTTCTTGTAGAAAAAGCATTTTTACCGAGTGAATGGCGTCTGTTTTTTATCACTGGTGTTTTAGGCGGCTTCACAACTTTCTCAGCGTTTTCCTTAGAGATGTTGCAGATGTGGCAAGAAGGCCATGTGTTTAATTCAATTATTTATGCAGCAAGCTCGGTAGTTTTGGGCTTGTTGTTTGCGTTTATAGGCATGAACCTGACGCAAAAACTTTTTTAATTCAGTAGGGAATCGTCATCCTCGCGCAAGCGGGGATCCAGCTTTTGATTTCATAATTGGGGTGCTGGATCTCTTCCTATAAGGAAAAGATGATGAAGAATAATTTTTAACTTTATATAGAAACTATCCATCATGTTAGATTCAAAATTACTCCGCAATAATCCCGATGTAGTTGCCGCTGCCTTAAGCAAGCGCGGTCTTGTGTTAGATGTTGCTCGCATCAATGCATTGGAAGAATCGCGCAAGGCTATTCAAATTAAAACTGAAGCTTTGCAACAAGATCGCAACACCCGTTCAAAAGCGATTGGTAAGGCTAAGCAAGCGGGCGAAGATGTTGCACCTTTGATGCAAGCTGTTGAGCAAATCAAACAAGATTTAGCGAGTGCGGAAGTTGAATTAACGAACATCCAGAAAGAGTGGGATGAGTTTGTAAACGCGATTCCCAATATGCCAGCCGACGAAGTTCCGCTCGGCGCAAGCGATGAAGACAATGTTGAAGTTCGCCGCTGGGCTATGCCGAAAAGTTTCCATTTCCCGATTAAAGATCACGTTGATCTGGGTGCTGATTTAGGCGGTTTGGATTTTGAAGTGGGTACAAAAATTACCGGCACCCGCTTTGCAGTATTGCGCGGTGGCGTAGCGCGTTTGCACCGCGCACTCGCACAATTTATGTTGGATACCCACATTAACAAACATAACTACGAAGAGGTTAACGTACCCTTTGTAGTGAACCGCGACTCTCTGTTCGGCACTGGCCAGTTGCCAAAATTTGAAGATGATTTGTTCAAGCTGACCGACGAGCGCGAATTTTATTTGATTCCAACGGCAGAAGTTCCTGTAACTAATATTCTGCGCAATGAAATTGTAGATGATGCGCAATTGCCGATTAAACTGGTTTGCCACTCTCCCTGTTTCCGTTCAGAAGCGGGTAGCTACGGTCGCGATACTCGCGGCATGATTCGTCAGCATCAGTTTGAAAAAGTGGAGCTGGTTCAATTTGTTCGCCCCGAAGAATCTGATGAAGCGCTGGAAGAACTGGTTGGTCACGCAGAACATATTTTGCAGCAGTTGGGCTTGCCACACCGCACAGTGATCTTGTGCGGTGGCGATATTGGGTTCTCTTCTGCAAAAACCTACGACATCGAAGTTTGGGTTCCTTCACAAAACAAATACCGCGAAATTTCTTCATGCAGCAGCTTTCGCGATTTCCAGGCGCGCCGCATGCTCGCGCGTTACCGCAATAAAGAAACTGGTAAGCCAGAGTTGCTTCATACATTGAACGGTTCAGGTTTGGCGATTGGTCGTACCTTGTTGGCTGTTTTGGAAAATTACCAATGTGAAGATGGCAGCGTGACTATTCCTGAAGTTTTGCGTCCTTACATGGGCGGGCAAGATGCTTTATTGCCTGTTAAAAAATAAGGTCTGTTTCGATGAGTTCGCAAAGGTGGGTAGAGCAAAGGCGATACCCGCCTTTTTTATTTATTACTGAAATTGCCGTGTAATTTTATGGACTACTTTCCCGTCTTTCTCGATTTAAAAAATAAACGCTGCCTTTTAGTTGGCGGTGGAGATGTTGCTACCCGCAAAGGTCGTATGCTTTCAAAAGCGGGCGCTGTTTTGCGTGTGGTTGCACCGGAGATTTCCTCCGAATTGCGTGAGCTGGTTGCAAAACATAATGGTGAATTGCATGAGCGCGAATACCACAGCAATGACGTAACGGATTGTGTGCTAGCAGTTGCCGCTACCGATATCGAAAGCCTGAATAAAAAAATATCAGACGACGCCAAGCAAAAAAATATTCCCGTCAATGTGGTAGATACCCCAGAACTTTGTACTTATATCACTCCTGCGGTAATTGATCGCTCACCCTTGATGATTGCGATTTCCAGTGGTGGCGAAGCGCCGGTGCTGGCACGTTTGGTTCGTGCAAAATTGGAAACATTAATTCCTATGAGTTACGGCAAGCTTGCGCATTTGGCGAGCCGTTGGCGTGAAAGAGTAAAAGCACGTTTTGATAATGGCGATAGCCGCCGCAAGTTTTGGGAAAAAATTCTGCAAGGTCCGGCAGCAGAGTTAGCGATGAACGGGCAGGACGAGCAGGCCGATAAAATTCTTTCCGATGAAATTGCCACTGAAGATGAATCACTCATACAAGGTGAGGTTTATTTGGTTGGCGGAGGCCCCGGCGATCCGGAATTACTGACATTGAAAGCATTGCGCCTGATGCAACAAGCAGACGTAGTTCTTTACGATCGTCTGGTTTCTGATGGCGTAATGGATTTGGTGCGTCGCGACGCAGAGCGAATTTACGTTGGTAAACGTCGCAGTGAACATGCAATGCAGCAGGAAAATATCAATCAACTGCTGGTGGATTTGGCGAAGCAGGGGACACGAGTGCTTCGTTTAAAAGGTGGTGACCCGTTTATTTTTGGCCGCGGTGGTGAAGAAATTGAATTGCTTGCCCAAAACCATATTCCTTTCCAGGTTGTGCCGGGAATCACAGCGGCATCCGGTTGTGCGGCCTATGCTGGTATTCCATTGACTCATCGCGATTACGCCCAGTCGGTACGTTTCGTTACCGGGCACCTGAAAGATGATTCCATTAATGTGCAATGGCCAGAGCTGGCAAATCCAACCCAGACTATTGTGTTTTATATGGGGTTAGTTGGTTTAAGGGAGATCTGTGAATCGCTTGTTGCCCATGGTCGTGCAGCAACCACGCCGGTTGCCTTAATTGAGCGCGGCACAACTCAGCAGCAACGAGTATTAATTGCCGATTTGGCAACTATTGCAGATGTGGTGGAGTCTCAAGAAGTGCATGCTCCCACCTTATTTGTCGTCGGAGATGTGGTAAGGCTTCACGAAAACCTGAGTTGGTTTAAAGGTGGCTTATAAAACTCGCTCTCGTCGTAATAGCGGCGTTATTTTGTACTCAGTCGGTCATAAATTGCAGGAGCAATTTACACAGCTGGCTGCCTGAAGGGAGAGGTGCAGGGATGCACCGAATGATTTATTGAATATAAATTCCCTTCTTGCGTGCAAAAATGCCTTGCTCTTGACGACAATATCAAGTTTCTAAGCCACCTCTAAAAACTGGCATGTAAATTGGTAAAGATTTTGCTGGAATTGCCGATAAGGTGAACAGGAAGTTATTTTCCGCTTCATATTTTTCGGTTAGTAAGGTTATTAGTATGGTTTACATTCGCCCCAGTGCTCCAGTGGTGACTCCCACGGTAGTAAAACCGGTTAATGAGTCAGCTCACCAGCCAGATGAACAATCCATGGCAGCGGATGCTATTGTAAATGAGTATATTGCCAAACCTTTTGTTGAGCGCCGTAAGCAGCAAGATGATCGTCGTCAACAACGCAAAGATGCCATGTTGGAAACTAGAGCCGGTCGTGATAGACGCAAAAGCAATCCTTCCATTAGTGTTTCCATTTAGCTGTGCTTGTCATCCTCGCGAAGCGGGGATGCAGCTCTGATTTTAAATTTTTCAAAAATTCCTTTGCAAAAAAACTGGATCCCCGCTTCGCGAGGATGACGATTCCCTATTAAATATTGATTATGTTTGTGTAATTCTTACGGCAACGGATTTAAATGCAGGTGTTTTGCTGCGTGGATCATGTTCCTTTCCGATAAGTACATTGGCTTCCGGGTAATAAGTCATCACATTGCCGCGCGGTAAATTAAACGCAAACACTTTTACTTGCTTCATTTCGCCGTAGGGCGATGCAATATCTGCGGTTGCTCCTGCCTGCAATTTTAATTCTGCAATATCTTCTGCGTTCATAAGAATCGACCAACGCGTATCGGTTCCGCGATAGCTGTCATTCTCTTCGTAAATAATGGAATTAAATTGCCCTTCGCTGCGAATGCTGGCCAACAAAAACGGAAATTCTAAAGTGGTCACCAACTCAGGTGCTGCACCGACTAAAAATCTGGCTTTGCCACTCGCCGTTTTAAATTCAGGTTGTGCAAGCAAGCGATCCTGAATCGTAAATTCCTGTTTGGTTTCAGCGATATCTTTTAATTCGCTCATGCCAGGAATAGTCGCTGCAATCGCTGCACGAATATTGTTGTGTTGCTTGAATTGGGCAAAGTCGATAGGGCAATTTGGTAAAAGTTTTTGTGCAAAATCGCATAGGATTTGAACTTCTGGTCGCACATTTGCCAAACGCGTGATTCCGCCATCGCTTAAACGCACATAATTAAACATGGATTCTTGCGTGGTTGGTTGCCATTCCTCGTCACGCGCGCTTACAGGCAAAATCAACGCCTCGCTCGTTTCCATTCCCACTACGTGCCCTCGGTTTAAGGTTGTGGTTAAAAAGGCTTTAAAGCCAATCGCGTCTAAGGCTTCTTGCGCCCAGGAACTATTGGGCGTGGCAGAAAATAAATTGCCACCCATTAAAAGTGCTGCATCAATTTTTTTATCATGAGCCGCTTGCAGGCAAGCGAGAGTGTCCATACCTTTTTTACGGGAGAGCTGCACATTAAACGCATTTTCAATGTGTACAAAAACATCTTCAGCCAACACCGGTTTTACACCGACTGTACCAATTCCCTGCACATTGCTGTGTCCACGTAAGGGCAACAAACCTGCAGCCGATTTGCCAATCATGCCGCGCAATAATGCGAGGTTAGCAATTGCCTCTACGTTTTCTACGCCATGCTTGTGGTGAGTAATTCCCATGCCCCAAGCGAAAACAGCGTTGTTGGCTTGGGTGTATGCATTGGCGATTTTACGAATGTCGGTTTCGTTGACCTGTGTCGCTTTAACAATTTCATTCCAGGATGTATTAGAAATATCCTGCGCGAAGCTATCAAAATTTTCTGTATATTCAGCAATATAGTTTTTATCAAGCTCGTCGGCTTCAAGCAGGGCTTTTGCAATGCCTTTTAACAATAATAAATCGCTACCAATTTTAGGTTGCACATAATCAGAGGCAATCCATGTTCCACCACTCAACATAGATTTCGCACTTTTAGGTACAGCAAAGCGAACCAAACCGGGCTCTTTGGCGGGATTAATAACAATGACTTGCCCACCGCGCTCGCGGCAATTTTTTAATTGATGCACAAAACGCGGATGGTTGGATGATGGGTTTGCACCTATCACAAAAATACAATCGCTTTTCCCCAAGGCTTCAAGCGAAACTGTTGCTGTGCCTGAACCAATTGCATTTTGTAATCCTACACCGGTGGCTTGGTGACAGTAGTAAGAACAATTATTCACATTATTGGTGCCATAAATTCGCGCCAATAATTGCAAAACAAATCCAGCTTCGTTAGATGATCGACCCGATGTATAGAAAAAACTGCGTTCTGGTTTGGTCGCAGAAAATCGCGCAGCCATTAATTCAATCGCGTCGTTCCATTCAATAGGTTGGTATTTGTTGCTTGCCGCCGATTTATAGAGTGGCGTATTTAATCGGCCAAGATGTTCGAGCTCATAAGCAGATAGCTGCGCAAAATCATCGAGCGTGTGTTCAAAAATTTCACGTGGAATGGGTGCTTGAATATCGGTAGATTGCGCCTGGATACTTTTATTACAGACCGATGGAAACTCATCTAGCTCGTTAGTCATACCACCGCGTTGGCCACCCATACCAAGCCCGCAGGCTTTGCAGGTATTGTGACTATTGAGCGCTTTGGTTGAGTTGAGCAGGCCAATGCGGGCAACGGTTTTTAGGGTATAGAGAACTTTCTTGGGGCCACCGCCAACAATGGTAATTACTTCAGCGGGAGATGATTCCTGTTTAGACATATCGGTCAGTCATTTCGTAAAAATATAGCGTGAGCTTAGGTGTAATTAGGGCGGGATACAATAGGTTATTTACTGGCAGGGTGGCTTTTGCTGGCATTAAATTGCGGTAGAATCCTGCTTACATTCATAGGGAATAAAACCATAAATGACTGCGCACATATTGATTGTTGAAGACGAGCCGTCCATAGCGGACACATTGCTCTTTGTTTTGCAAAACGAGGGTTTTCGCGCTACCTGGAAAAGTCTTGCCGGCGAAGCACTGGATTTGTTGCAATCCACTGCGGTAGACCTTGTGATTATGGATGTGGGCTTGCCCGATATCACCGGCTTTGAAGCGTGCAAGCAGTTGCGAAAATTTTCCAATGTTCCGGTCATTTTTTTAACAGCACGTGGCGACGAATTAGACCGAGTTGTGGGGTTAGAGATTGGCGCGGATGACTATGTGGTAAAACCCTTTAGTCCACGAGAGGTGGCTGCGCGAGTCAAAGCGATTTTAAAGCGCGTCGCTCCTATAAATACTCATCCAAAAAATCCGCAAATTTCTGCGAACACTTCACAGCTTGGGGAGTTTAAAATCGATTCAGACCGTCTGCAGATCTTTTATCGTCAACAACTGTTGCAGTTAACTCGCATTGAATTCAAATTATTGCAAACTCTTATTGAGCAACCGCGAAAAGTATTTAGCCGCGATCAATTATTAGCAGCAGTAGGCACGGCGGTAGAAGCAGGTTATGACCGCAGTATCGATACGCATATCAAAACCTTGCGCGCCAAGTTACGCCAAATAGCTGCAGATGCAGAGCCCATTCAAACCCAACGTGGCTTTGGTTATTGCTATCAACCGGAATCACTCTAATGTCTTTAAGCATACGAATTTTTTTGGTTTATTTAGTATTCGTTGGCTTGAGCGGATATTTTATTTTAAATACTGTTGTTGAAGAAATTAAACCGGGCGTGCGTCAATCGACTGAAGAAACTTTGGTTGATACGGCAAACCTGCTGGCTGAAATTTTGCGTGAGCCTGTTAAAAATCAAACCCTGCAAAATAGCGATTTCCCCCAAATACTTGCCGCTTATGGCCGTCGTAAACTGCAAGCCAATATTTGGGGTATTGATAAAACGGTTGTGAATCACCGCATCTATGTAACGGATAAAAAGGGCATCGTTATTTTAGATTCCGCGCATAAAGCCTTGGGGCAGGATTATTCCCATTGGAACGATGTGTATCTCACCTTGCACGGTAAATACGGTGCGCGTTCTACGGCAGAAATTCCGGATGATGTTGCCAGTAGCGTGATGTACATAGGCGCACCTATTATGGATGGCGATGACATTATCGGCGTGGTCTCGGTCGCAAAACCCAATCGCAGTATGCAACCCTTTATAGATCGCTCGCGTAATCGTTTGGCGCTTTTGGGCGGCATTATTATCACCATAGGTTTGCTCGCAGGTATTTTGTTCTCGTGGTGGTTAACAGCTGAATTGCGTCGCTTGCGCAATTACGCTTTGGCGGTAAGTGCTGGCGAGCGCGCCGTATTACCCGAACAAAAAATTGCCAGTGGTGAGCTTAACCAACTTGCTAATGCGCTGGAGTCCATGCGTATTGAGTTGGATGGCAAAGCTTATATTGAACAGTACGTGCAAACGCTCGCCCACGAATTAAAAAGTCCGCTCGCAGGAATTCATGCTGCTGCGGAATTGTTGCAGTCACCTATGAGCGAAGAGCAACGCGAACGATTTATTAATAATATTGCTGTAGAAAGTGTTCGCATGCAGCAGCTTATTGAACGTTTGTTAAACCTTGCATTAGTTGAGCAGCAACAAGCCTTGCACGAAACAAAAGCTGTCGCCATCAAATCCTTGTGGAACGAACTTGTTGAAGCTCAATCGGCACGTATGCATCAACATAATATTAGTTGCGTAAATGATATTGCGGAAGATGCGACTTTAACGGGTGAGGTTTTTTTATTGCGCCAGGCATTTGCCAATTTGCTGGAGAATGCATTGGACTTTACGCCAAAGAATGGTCGTATACGTATATTCTCAGAGCGACAAAACGGTAAATTAAAAATCACTATTGAAAATGAAGGTGAGCCAATTCCAGAGTTTGCTTTTGCCCGCTTAACTGAACGTTTCTATTCTTTACCTCGCCCTTCAACCGGAAAGAAAAGCACTGGGTTGGGCTTAAATTTCGTACAGGAAGTGGCGAGTTTGCACAAAGGCGAATTACAGCTGCGTAATACAGAAGGTGGAGTAGAGGCAAGCCTCATTTTTTAGTTATCTTCATACAAACTACACATAATCCCCACAATCCCCACACAAGCCGTTCACCTTCATAGATCAAACTGTTCCTGACTAACCAATAACCAGGAGCAGTTATGAAACGCCCACTTTTACTTAAATTTATCACTATAGGTTGTTTGATGTTGTTGTTAATGATTCCGGTTGGAATGATTAATGGTGTTATTAAAGAACGCAAATCGTCGCAGCAAGAAGTAATTGAAGAAATTGCTAAAAGCGCTAGCTACAGTCAGAAGCTAATTGGTCCCGTGTTGGTGGTTCCTTACATCAAACATCATAAAGAATGGAAAACGGACGAAGTGACTAAGGTGCGTTATCAAGTTGATGTAACCGAGAGTGGCGAACGTTACTTTTTACCTTCGGCTTTTTCAGTGGATGGCAAAGTAAAAACTGAACGACGGGCACGCGGAATATATGAGGCGCGTTTATATCACGCGGACAATATGATCACTGGCCATTTTGATGTGCCAGATAATTATGGTGTTGTGGAAAATCTTGACGTTTACGAATTTGATTCGCCATATATATCCATGGGCATTAAAGACATTCGCGGTATTGAGAATGCGCTAAAAATAAAAGTAGGCGAAGACATTATCGACATGCAGCCAGGAACAAAACTTAAAATTTTGGGTGAGGGCGTGCATGCAACTATCAAACACCCGGATCAATTGAAAAAAGCCATTTTACATTTTTCGTTTAATCTGGTGTTGCAGGGTACAGAGTCTTTAAGCATTGTGCCTATAGGTCGTGAATCAAATGTAGATTTGAGTTCTGATTGGCCACACCCGAGCTTTATGGGCGACTACCTGCCAACAAAACGGGAGATTGATGACAAAGGATTTATTGCAAGCTGGCGCACCTCCTATTTTTCCAGCAATCAAGGTGAAAATTTTGAGAGATGCATAAACTCAGCTGACTGCGAAGCTTTTAATAATCGCTACTTTGGTGTGAGCTTTATTGATCCGGTAGACCAATACGTGAAAAGTGATCGCGCTATTAAGTACGCAATTTTATTTATCGCACTGACATTTGCAGGGTTTTTCTTGTTTGAAATTTTGAAGCGATTAGCTATTCACCCTATGCAATATGGTTTGGTGGGTTTGTCGTTAGCATTTTTTTATTTGTTGCTTGTGTCCTTGTCTGAGCATATTGCTTTTGATTTGGCTTATCTTATAGCCTCATCGGCCTGTATTGCATTGATTGGTTTTTATGTCAGCTATGTTTTAAAGAGTATTCTTCGCAGCGCAATTTTTTCCAGCTTGTTAGCGTCTTTATACGGCTTGCTCTATAGCTTGTTAAGCGCTGAAGACTACGCCTTGCTGATGGGTTCAACTCTGTTGTTCGCGTTGCTTGGTGTTTTCATGGTGTTAACACGTAAGTTAGATTGGTATTCCGTTGGACGAACTGAAGCTGTTAATTAACTCTAATTTTTTAACTAACCAATTTACTAAAGCGGCTTTCTGTGCAGAGAGCCGCCGCCAGAAAAACTCTACAGAAAAATATCCCAATGTTTATATCAATTCGAGTTGTACCTGTATTTGCTATTTTGTTTTTTATTTTTATCCTTTGGATTATTGTGGTTTCTGATTCAGGCACACCCAATTTCTTTATTGATGGGGTTCGTAATATCCCTTACGGAGACAAGTTTGGCCATTTGTCGTTGTATGGTGTCCTGGCGATGCTTGTTAATCTTTCCCTAAAGTCACAGCAGCGAAAATATTTTGGTTTGCCCTTTGGTTGTGCGTTAGTTTTATTGTTTGCATTGGTTGAAGAATTAACCCAAGCCTTCTTTCCATCTACTCGTACCCTGGATATTGGGGATGTTTTTGCAGATTTTATGGGTATTTATTTTGCTGCGTGGGTGAGCGATAGGTTTAGTCGACGGAAGCATACTTAGGCAAGGAACTTAATTGTAGACGCTATGTTCTAAGTACCCGTTTGGCCAGAACTCAATACTTATAAAAAGGATTCCTATGATTCGCCGTCCCTGTTCATTTTCAAAAATAACCAGTCGCCAGATATTTTTACTTTTTGCTTTATGTGCTTGCCCATGGGCTATGGCTGCTGATTTGCAGCCTGCTGTTGCTGCCTATAAAGATAATCAGTTGGCGCAAGCAAAATCCTTATTCGAAGCTGCTTCGAAAGATCAATCAGCTAGAAATGAAGCGCTTTATTATATGGGACGAATTGCGTTTGATGAGGGGGATGCAGAAAAAGCCAAAGATTATTTAAGCCAATCGGTTGAAATCGAACCCAATACCTCAGACGAATATTATTGGTTAGGGCGTGCTTATGGTGAGCTTGCACAAAAAGCCAATATTTTAAAGCAGGCCTCATATGCTTCTAGCGTGCATAAGTATTTTCAACTGGCTGTTGAAGTGGACCCAAAGAATATTGCAGCTCAACGCGGGTTGTTTACTTTTTATATAATGGCTCCCGGTATCATGGGTGGCGGTATTGATAAAGCGGAAAAGACATTGGCTGATCTTCGTGTCTTATCGCCAGTCGATGCTGATATCAAACAATTGGATCTTTTGGCCAAAAAGGAAGAGAAAGATAAGCACCTTGCTCATGCTAAATATTTGGTAGCAACTTATCCACAATCTGCTGAAGCTCTATTTTCAGCGGCGCATGTTTTTCGCAATCATAAAATGTTGAATGAAGCTATCGCCCAATTTGAAATTGCGTCGAAGCTGCCTGTTACTCCACAAAATCGCATGTTTGTTGAAAACTCTACCTATTCGTTTGGCGAAACCTGTTTATGGGCTAATTCACGGATTGATGATGCTATTGTTAGTGTCGAAAAGTTTCTATTGCTCAAATTGGATGCTAAGAACTTTAACAAGAATTGGCCTTTATGGACTTTGGCTAAATTGCAGCGTCAAAAAGGCAATATGGAAAAATATCTAAACCTGCGTAGGCAACTCGATCCTGCATTTATAAAACAAGATAAGTGGATGCGAGAAGAAGTGGAAAAAATTGATAAAGAGGACAAAAAGATCTGAAGCTGAAAATAAAAAAGGGTTAGCTGATAGCAGCTAACCCTTTTTCTTACGCATGCTAATTAACGAATAATCGCATCAATTTTTGCAATATCATCTGCACTAAATTCAAGATTGTTTAACGCAGCAACCGAATCTTCAATTTGTGATGGACGGCTGGCACCTATCAAGCAAGTGGTTACAGCTTCATTGTGTAAGGTCCAGGCAATAGCCATTTGTGCGAGCGATTGTCCGCGTGATTCGGCAATTGCGTTTAATTGCTGAACTTTCGCCAACTTTTCTGGTGTGATGTCCTTATTGTTCAAATAAATTAATTCCGGACGTGCCGCGCGTGAATCGGCAGGAATCCCGTTTAAATATTTGTTGGTTAAAACACCCTGCGCCAGTGGTGAGAACACAATGGAGCCAACACCTTCAGTTTTGAGAACATCAGTCAAACCATCTTCAATCCAGCGGTCAAACATGTTGTAACGTGGTTGGTGAATTAATAAAGGTGTGCCTAGTGATTTTAAAATATCGACTGCTTTTTTAGTTTGCGCGGGTTGATAATTTGAAATGCCAACATAAAGCGCGCGGCCTGAACGCACAATATAATCCAGCGCTTGCATGGTTTCTTCGATGGGTGTTTCAGGATCCATGCAGTGATGATAAAACACATCAAAATATTCCAAACCCGTGCGCTTTAAACTTTGGTCGCAACTGGATACTAAATATTTGCGTGAGCCGCCAATACCGAAAGGGCCTGGCCACATATCGTAACCGGCTTTGCTGGCAATAAATAATTCATCGCGATAAGGTGCAAAGTCTTGTTTGTGAATAGTGCCGTAAGTGATTTCCGCAGAACCGAAATTGGGGCCGTAATTGTTGGCTAAATCGAAATGGTTAATGCCTAAATCAAACGCTTTACGTAACATAGCGCGTGCATTTGCAACGGAATCTACAGCACCAAAATTTTGCCACAAGCCAAGTGATAAGCGCGACAATTGCACGCCGCTTCTGCCGCAGCGTTTGTACTTCATGGTTTTGTAGCGTTCCGGATTGGCTACATAAATTGGGTTTGGCTCATGGGTAATCATTGGAGGCCTCTTGATAATTGTTTTGGCATTGCCGTTGGAGAAGGGTAGAGCTGGGAAAGGACAGCATTTTAGCCCATGCAAAGGAGCTGGCGTATAGGCTTATTGTAAAGAAGCGTCTTATTTTTTAGGTTAGTGTTGAGTTGATCTGAGCAATTGATTTTATGCTTTGGTTGACTATGTAATTAGGGGCAAGCAATGAAAGTAATGGTCGTTTTTCCTACTTCGACTGAAGCACATTTTTTTTCACATCCGCAAGTCGTCACGGCAATTTGCGGCGTGGGGTTATCGGCTGCTGCTTACAATACCGCTAAATTGATTGCTCAACATAAGCCTGACTGGATGATCATGGCAGGCATTGCCGGTGTATATCCCCATTCGCAATTTAAGATTGGCGATGTCGTTTTGGTGGAAAGTGAATGCGAATCTGATTTGGGATTTTTTACCCCGAACGGCTTTACCCATCTTGCTGATTTAGATTTAGCAATGGATTTTAGTGTGACCAAGCATTGGGGATGTCCACATTTGCCATCTAACTCTGTATTGCCGATTGCAAAAAGTAATTCTATGAATGCAGCCATGGCGCCGTTTATCAACATTCAAGATGCAGATATTGAAAACATGGAAGGAGCTGCTTTTTTTCAAGTTTGTTTGGCGGAACAGCAAGGGTTTTTAGAAGTGCGAAGTATTTCTAATGTCGTAAGGATTGGTGATGATGATTGGGATATGGAGGGATCAATTCGCATACTTACCGAAGGTTTGCATAAGCTGATTGATTATTTATTGGCTTCGGAGCCGTGAGTTTGGTCAAGAGTGAGCCAAAGGCGCAGGGCTTAAAATAAAAAGGCCGCTTTCGCGGCCTCGGTGCAGATATTGTCCATAAACTCTGTAGTAGTCAGTGCTCTGGTCCGTCTCTATCCCTGTTAACCCCTTGGGTTTATTCCCTTAGCCATTCATCCATCGTCAATCCGTTCCTGGCCGCTCCTGAATCTCCTGACGTTCTCCTTTAAGGGGACGCCTCCATTGACCTTTCCTGGCCGATTTACTCACTGTCTACTTCCTGATGTTGCTCATTATCCAGAGAATGACGGCAGATAAACAGTCGCTAAATTCGGTAAGTTTTGTAGGAAATTGACTACAGAGCTTGTAGTCAATCTCCTACAAAATTGTCGTTCAAGTTAACAATAAAGCTTATTTGATGACTTTGTAGCAGGGTTTGTATTCGCGCCCCGGCAGCTTCATGCGGTTTTGTTTGGCGAAGGATTCGAGGAGTTCGTCTACAGGATGCATGATTTCAGCGTCCCCATGAAGCTCAAAGTGGCCAAACTCCTCAATGGTGCGAATGCCTTCTTCTTTCACGTTACCAGCAACAATGCCAGAAAAGGCACGACGCAAGTTTGCGGCCAACAAATGACTAGGCTGATTCTTATGCAGTTCCAGATTGCGCATGTTGTCGTGTGTGGGAATAAACGGATGCTGTAAATCCGAGCTAATCGTAAGCTGCCAGTTGAAGTAATAGGCGTCATCGCTTTGCTTGCGGAATTCGCGCACTTTCTTAATGCCATCCACCATTTCACGAGCGACTGCTTCCGGGTCATTAACGATAATTTTGTAATGGGCTTGCGCTTCAGGGCCAAGTGTATCGCCAATAAATCTATCGACACGCTCAAAGTATTCAGCCGAGCTGGCAGGGCCGGTAAACACGAGCGGGAAGGGGATATCTTTGTTATCGGGGTGCAGCAAAATACCCAAAATGTAGAGGATTTCCTCAGTGGTACCTGCGCCGCCAGGGAATACGATAATGCCGTGACCAAGGCGCACAAATGCTTCCAGGCGTTTTTCAATATCCGGCATGATCGTCAATTGGTTAACGATGGGGTTAGGCGCTTCAGCTGCAATAATTCCCGGCTCGGTAATGCCGATGTAACGACCATTAGGCGTACGCTGTTTGGCGTGACCGATGGTGGCGCCTTTCATTGGGCCTTTCATGGCGCCGGGACCGCAACCGGTGCAAATATCCAAGCTGCGTAAACCTAACTGGTAACCAACTTCTTTGGTGTAGTCATATTCACCGCGGCTAATGGAGTGGCCGCCCCAGCACACCACGAGGTTCGGATCTTGCCCCGGATGCAGCAAGTTGGCATTACGCAGCATATGGAACACCGCATCAGTAATACCTTCCGTAGTATCAACATCGAAATTTGGGTTTTCGTTAATCGCGTCGTTGTTGTAAATCACATCGCGCAGCACGGTAAACAAATGCTCGCTAATACCTTTAATCATTTTGCCATCGACAAACGCATTGGCCGGTGCATTTTTTACGGCGAGTTTAATGCCGCGCTCCTGCTGCACAATGCTGATATCAAAATTGCTGTAGCGCTCTAGCAATTCTTTGCCGTCATCCAAATCGTTACCCGTGTTCAACACGGCGAGCGAGCAGCTACGGAATAATTTGTACAAACCGCTTTGGCTTGAATCCAATAATTTGGCGACTTCAACTTTAGATAAAATATTCAATTGCCCGTGGGGCGAAATGGTAGCGTTGATAGTTTCGAAGTTATGATCGGGAGCGATTTTGTACGGATGATTGTGTGACATCTAAACTCTTTAGCACCGCTAGGATGCAGTGGGGAATCGGAATTTCGGCTGAGATATTTCTATCCCGTTACCGAAGTGTAGTGTGTTTTGGCGTGTTTTGTCTGGCGATAGATGAGGGTGCTTGTGATTTTTGTGCGGTATTGAAAGTTTAGAGTGCGGATAGAACAAAACTTGAGCAAATAGTCATGCCTACAAAATGCGCTTACGGTGCAGAATCCTCAACGAGGTGATAACCGCAATAACCATAAAAAAGATCACCCACCAAAAGCCGGAAGGGTCATCTTGTCCCCAAGGTAATCCGCCCGTGTTCATCCCAAAAATACCCGTAATTAAATTGATTGGTAGCAGGGTTACGGTGACTATCGAAAGCACGTATAAATTGCGGTTTGTTGCTTCACTCATGCGCCCCGCAATTTCTTCTTGCAGTAGCCGCGTGCGTTCCTGCACCAGCTCCAAATCTTGAATGGTTGACTCAAGATGTTCAACGGCTTGGCGTAATTCAGAAATGTCGTGCTGGCTCCAGCGCGCAATGTGAGGCATTGCGTGATGCAAGGCTTGGCGATTGGCGCTGAGATGGCGTCGCAAGCGAGCGAGCAATCGACGAATACGCCCCAACTCGCTGCCTTGATTGTGTAAATGTCCGGCGAGAATTTGGTCTTCGGCGTCATCAACACGGTTGTTAAGATCTTTGATGACTTTGTGCATGGAGTCGCCAATGTCGTAAATCAGGCGCGCAAACAAATCCAATGAATTCGCAAAAATCATCCCTTCAAACAATTCATGGCGAAGACGATCAACCGATTTTAATGGATGGCCGCGACCAGTAATCAAGCGTTCGTTATCAAGATACAAACGCAAAACGCCAAGTTCTTCCGGGTCTTCTTTGAAATCGTGAAATAAATCCCCAATGATCAATGCTAAGCTATGGTCAAAATTTTCACTGCGAATGTGGGCATCGCTATCCAGCAATAAATCGCGCGCGTCTTCGGGAATCAATGAGCATGAATTTAACCATTGGGTGGCGCGTGTATCGGCAAGATTAAAGTGCAGCCAGTGCGGCTCGTGCGGAAGCTCGCTGCGTTGGTCGGCGGCGTAAAGTTTTAGTGGTTGCGGTTTGCTGGTTGCGTCTAAACGAAACCCGCAAATTAGGCCACCGTTATCAGGAATATTAACTGTTGGAGTGAAATGCATAGTTTCTGTAGTTTATGACACCTATGTAACAGATTTGTGACAGGTCAAGACTCCGCTTTTTAAAAGATTTATGAGAAGGAAACACTATGAATTATTTACCCTGTATTGAAGTGCAATCCAATCCGAAAATTGCTGTGTCAGCTTCGGTCATTTGGCTGCATGGTTTGGGCGCTGATGGCAATGATTTTGCCCCGTTGGCTCGTGAGTTGCGGCTGCCTGAAAATCTAAATGTACGTTTTATTTTTCCAAATGCTCCGTCGATACCCGTTACTGTAAATAACGGTTATGTAATGCCAGCTTGGTATGACATTTTTGAGTTGACGCTGGATCGCAAAATAGATGCTACGCAACTGCGCGCAAATGCAGAAAAAATCCACGCGTTAATTGAACGCGAAATTGAGCGCGGTGTACCGAGTGAGAAAATTGTTATTGCCGGTTTTTCACAGGGTGGAGCGGTGGCGTATGAAGCGGCTTTAAGTTACGGAAAACCTTTGGCAGGTTTGTTGGCGCTATCCACCTATTTTGCGACGACTGAAACTTTGATAGAAAACTCTGCAAATAAACAGATTCCTATTTTAATTCAACATGGTTCCGGTGACTTTGTTGTTGATGAGGTGTTGGGGCAGCGCGCGTATCGTGAGTTGTCTGATCGTGGTTATAGTGTGAAATATGAAACTTATAATATGGATCATACGGTTTGTGCGGAGCAGGTGGATGATATTCGGAAGTGGTTGTTGGAGAGGATTTGATTCGGTGCTGTTTGCAAGTAATAGGATTGGTACTAATACATCTATGCGAGGATGACGATTCCCTACTTAATATGTTTGTGTGAAAGATCAGGTCAAACACGCCGGATCAAAAGTATATCCACCACTCAACCAATCAATAATTTCCGCACAAAAAGGATTGGATGGAAATGTAGAATAACGTTCCAATAATTCCGCTTTTTCTTCCTCGCTCATTTTAGCCAATCCTTTGTCTTGCAATAGTGGTAAATCATGCAGCAATGCCTGCGCTAATTCGTCACCACAAAGTTCTGTCGTCACTTCAACAAATACTTTTTCAGGTTGGTAATTATTTTTTTCATGATAGGCATGTGGTAGCGATGCCAAGGGGATCTGCGAAAGCCAAGGTTGGTTCATGGGATTAAGCGCATGCCCCGCAACATGATCTTGAATTTGGCTGTGCGATTGATTCATTGCACGCAGTTGCAATAGATTTGATTTCGCCGCGCTGTCGTTAACGGGATAGTTATCCCACAAAAAAGGTTTGCGGCCTAATAGATCTTCAACGTGTGTGAGATGGTGGACAGAATATTCTGTTGAACATACTTTTTCTCCCGTCCAAAAAATATCAATTTCTTTATCGAGATTTTTATTTAAATCCTGCCAATAATTTTCTGGCATCTTGCCAAAAACTTTTTCAAGCACAGGGTCAAAGCTGTAATAGGTTGGGCAAAAAATAATGCGCTTGGCGGTGCTAGCTGCTGCAACCTCGTGCATGTAATCAATTTGCAGGTTGGCGAGGTTGGGAATATCGCCGCGCATATCGTCAAATAGCAGGCACAAAATATCGGGCGCCAATTCGTTTATGTGATTTACGCGCGCAATTAATTGTTTGCGATTGTCGTGAGTGTTATCGATATAAATTTCATGGGGGCTTAAGCCAATACCGAAATCTATATTGGCTGTGCGATAGGTTTCGCGTAATTGAATGAGCGGTTGTTTAATTTCTTTTGGCCAATCTTGCTGCCATGTCTTGCGCAGATATTTGTCGTCTTTTGGTGCATAGATATAAAAGTTGAACTCATTTAGTGCAAGAAATTTTGCATAGCTTTCGCGCTCTGCCCATGGCCAGCTACGGCCAAAAAAACCTTCAATAATTCCCAGTGCGGGGGTGTTTATTGTGTTCACAAAATAGCCTTATTTTTGGTTTATTTCGGTGCCGAGTGTAAATCTTAAAAAAAGCGAAATATAGCGGTGATTTTTAGCGCTGTTTTGGGCTTTCTGGCGGGCGCTTTAATTGACACCCCTAGACCATCTGCCTATCATAGCGGCCTTTTTGCGCCTCACCTATTTCCATGATCCGAGCACCCCAAAAAGGGGCTTGTGGCGCGCTCAAGTCTTATCTTTATCGCTTAAGGGGCATTAGACCACCTGGCGATGCATCACACCATAATGGGAATCAACTAATGCGCGTTTGTTATTGTCTTTCGGGAGCGATAAATGGCTAATTCACAATCCTTTTCTCGTCCAACTGATTTACCCTCATGGAGCGCCCTGACCGCCCATGCCCAGCAACTCAAAACCCGTCATATCAAAGATCTGTTCGCTGAAGATGATGACCGTTTTAACAAGTTCTCGATTGAACTTCCCCGCATTCTGTTTGATTACTCCAAAAACCTGATTACCGACGAAACCAAAGCGGCTTTGCTCGCTCTGGCGAAAGAGTCTGATATTGAAGCCTGGCGCGGCAAAATGTTTGGTGGCGAGCATATTAATGCCACTGAAGACCGCGCTGTTATGCACGTTGCCCTGCGCGATAAATCCTCTAACCCCATTATGATCGACGGCCTCGACGCTCGCCCCGCTATTGATGCTGAGCTTGAGCGTATGCAAAAGCTGTCTGAAAAAGTTCGCTCGGGCGAGTGGAAAGGCTATACCGGCAAAACTATTACTGATGTCGTAAGCATCGGCATTGGTGGCTCTAACCTTGGCCCTTTAATGGTCACCGAAGCGCTGAAAGTTTACGGCAGTAAAGCTTTGAAGATGCATTACGTGTCCAATGTGGATGGCGTACAGATTGCAGAAGTTCTGGAAGGCCTGAATCCCGAAACCGTGTTGTTCGTGATCTCCTCCAAAACCTTCACCACCCAGGAAACTATGACCAACGCTAAAACTGCTGAGCAGTGGTTTATGGCGGCGGCGAAAGATAAAAGTGCAATTGCCAAGCATTTTGTGGCTGTATCTACCAACCGCAAGCTGGTAACCGCTTTCGGTATTGGTGAAGAAAATATTTTTGATATGTGGGATTGGGTTGGCGGTCGCTTCTCTTTGTGGTCTGCGATTGGTTTGCCTATTGCCCTTGCTATTGGTTTTGATGGCTTTACCGATTTATTGAAAGGCGCCTACGAGATGGACTTGCACTTCCAGCAAGCGCCATTAGAAGAGAATGCTCCGGTCATGATGGCTTTGGTAGGCATTTGGAACCGTAATTTCCTCGGTTACCCGGCGCAAGCTTTGTTGCCTTACGACCAATGTTTGCATCGCTTCCCTGCTTATATGCAGCAAGCGGAAATGGAATCTAACGGCAAACACGTCAACTGGGCGGGTGAGCCAATTAGCTACGGCAGTGTGCCGCTGGTATGGGGTGAGGTTGGTATCAATGGCCAACACGCTTTCTACCAAATGCTGCATCAGGGTACGGATATTATCCCGGCTGACTTTATTGGTTCGGTATCGCCAAATACTCCAGTTGAAGGCCACCACGATGCATTGATGGCTAACTTCTTCGCGCAAACCCAAGCCTTAATGCAAGGTATTGACGCCAACCAAGTGCGCAAAGAGCTGGCTGCAAAAGGCGTAAGCGCCGAGCGTATTGAAGAAATCGTGCTGCATAAGGTGCACAAGGGCAATCGCCCAACTAACACCTTATTGTTGCCACAAGTGGATGCCAAAACCCTGGGTGCTTTGATTGCGCTCTATGAACACAAGATTTTTGTGCAGGGCATCATCTGGCGCATCCACTCGTTTGATCAGTGGGGCGTGGAGTTGGGCAAGGTATTGGCCTCGGCAATTCAGCCTGAGTTGTCAGCAGACGCCAAGATCAACCCTGCACATGATGCATCGACTCGTCATTTGATCGCATTTTACAAAAACGCCAGAAAGTAAAAGCTGCGGCCCGCTCTAGGAGCTGGCCGCTCAATAGTCTGCATAAAATTGAAAGCCAAAGTGCCGGTAACTACTGGCATTTTGGTAGATGTAACCGGCATGCAGGAGCGTTCCGGCGCGCTCGGTAAACATTTACTGGCGTTAATGCTAGCCGGTGAAAGCATTGATTTGCGTTTGCCGGTACAATAGTCGTCCGCATCTTATGTGGGCGCTTAGATTTAAGGTTGATTGCCATTGTGCAGTCGCCTGGCAGCAATTCCGTCGTTGTATGGTTGTAACTCAGCCAGCCAATGAAAGCAGACTCAACAACAAGTGGTATGCCATGACTGATTCAAGACTTATTGAAATTACCAACCGAATTATCGACAAGAGCCGTGATACCCGCGCTGCTTACCTTGCCAAGGTGCAGAAATCGCGCAGGTCTGGCCCATCTCGTCATCATTTGGGTTGTGCGAATTTGGCTCACGGTTTTGCTGCCTGTAACGATGCTGACAAGCTCGCTTTGGCTGAAGGTCAGGCCGGTAACCTGGGTGTTGTTTCTGCTTACAATGAAATGCTTTCTGCACACGTTCCATACGGTGAATATTTAGAACCTATTAAAAAGGCCGCTCACGAAGTGGGTATGACTGCCCAAATGGCGGGCGGTGTTCCGGCAATGTGTGACGGTGTGACCCAGGGCTTCGCGGGCATGGATTTGTCCTTGTTCAGCCGCGATGTAATCGCCATGTCTACTGCTATCGCCCTGTCGCACGATATGTTCGACGGCGCTTTGTGCCTGGGCGTATGCGACAAGATCGTTCCAGGTTTGGCGATGGGCGCTTTGTCCTTCGGTCAATTACCGATTATTTTTGTACCTGCGGGCCCAATGACTCCGGGTTTGCCTAATGCTGAAAAAGCCAAGGCGCGCCAATTGTTTGCCGAAGGTAAAGTTGGTCGTAAAGAATTACTTGCAGCTGAAAGTGCGTCTTACCACAGCGCCGGTACCTGTACCTTCTACGGCACCGCTAACAGTAACCAAATGCTGATGGAAATTATGGGCTTGCACTTGCCCGGCAGCTCCTTCGTAAACCCTTACACTCCGCTGCGCGATGCTTTGACTCGCGAAGCTGTGCATCAGTTAGCGCGTATTTCCGCGCCCGATAATTTCACCCCTATGGCTGAGATTGTCACAGAAAAATCGATTGTGAACGGTATTGTTGGCTTGTTGGCAACCGGTGGTTCAACTAATCACGCTATGCACATTGTGGCTATCGCCCGCGCTGCTGGCGTCATTATTGACTGGCAAGATCTGAGTGATTTGTCTGATATAATCCCGCTTATGTGCCGTATTTACCCCAATGGTTTGGCGGATGTAAACCGCTTCCAGGCCGTAGGTGGTATGGGTTATTTGATGCGCGAACTGCGTTCAGTAGGCCTATTGCATGACGATGTTAAAACTGTAATGGGTTCAGGCGGTTTGGAGCCTTACACCAAAGAACCATTTATTGATGGTGACAAACTGGTGTGGCGTGATGCCCCAGCTGAAAGTCTGGATGACTCTGTATTACGCCCAGCAACCAAGCCTTTCACTGCCGATGGCGGTATGCGTTTGCTCAAAGGCAATATTGGTCGCTCAATCATTAAAGTGTCTGCAGTAAAAGCTGAGCACCGTAAAGTTACTGCACCTGCAATCGTGTTCCACGCGCAGGAAGAAATGCAGGCAGCGTTTAAACGCGGCGAATTGGAAAAAGATTTTATTGCAGTTGTACGCTTCCAGGGCCCTAAAGCCTGCGGTATGCCAGAACTGCACAAGCTGACGCCGCCTCTCGGCGTATTGCAGGATCGCGGTTTTAAAGTCGCCTTGGTAACTGATGGCCGTATGTCCGGTGCATCAGGTAAAATTCCGGCCGCGATTCACATCTCACCAGAAGCTTTGGATAACGGCCCAATCGGCCTGATCCAAAACGGCGATATGATTGAGCTGGATGCAGAAGCCGGCACTTTGACCTTATTGATCAGTGATGAAGAATTGAAGGGGCGTCAATTTGCGACTGCCGATTTAGCGGCAAGCCATGAGGGTATGGGCCGTGAATTGTTTGCACCTTTGCGCGCAACAGTAGGTAAAGCAGAAGAGGGCGCCACCGTTTTCAGTTGGTAGGTCTCACACGAATAAATAAACAGGTGGAGCTTTTCTCCACCAACGCTAGTTGGTTCGATCAGTAGTTAGAATATATAGAAGTATTTACAGGATAATCCTCATGCTTGAAGCCTTTGATTTTGTTCTTTTTGGTGGTGCTGGTGACTTGGCGCTGCGCAAATTAATTCCGGGTTTATTTCGTGCCCATCGCAATGGTGAACTACCTGAAGGAACTCGCATCATCCCAACTCTGCGCAACGCGCAAATGGTGTTGGAATACAAAGACAAAGTGCGTGACGCTGCGCAAAAACATCTGAATAAAGATGAGTTTGAGGCAACAGCATGGGATAGTTTTGCGACTATTATTTTTCCGGTATTTATCGATATTTCCAAACTCGATGACAAGTGGGCTGCGCTTGCCGAGTTGCTGAACAATGGCGAAAACCGTCAACGCGTATTCTATCTCTCTACTCCACCTTCAGTATTTAGCGATGCCTGTAAGCATTTGCATGAAAGTGGTTTGATCACCAAATACGCGCGCGTGGTAGTAGAAAAACCACTCGGTTACGACGCAAAAACCGCCGAAGAAATTAACAGCAGTATCGCAGAATATTTCAAAGAAGAAGCCATCTTCCGTATCGATCACTACCTCGGTAAAGAGACAGTACAAAATCTGTTGGCGTTGCGTTTTGCCAACGGTATTTTTGAACACTTGTGGGATGCGCGCACTATCGACAACGTGCAAATCACCATCTCTGAAACTGTTGGTTTGGAAGGTCGCGCAAGCTTTTATGATGGCGCTGGTGCACTGCGTGACATGGTGCAAAACCACATTCTGCAATTGTTGTGTTTGGTGGCTATGGAGTCGCCCAACAAAATGACTGCCGAGCGTATTCGCGCAGAAAAATTAAAAGTGTTGGAAAGCCTTCGTCCACTAACTGGCAACACTGTGAAATACAATACAGTGCGTGGTCAATATGTTGCGGGCCAAATGGATAACACCAATGTTCCCGGTTATTTGGATGAATTAGGCCAGCCAAGTAACACTGAGACTTTCGTAGCGATTCGCGCGCACATCGACAATTCCCGTTGGGCTAACGTGCCTTTCTATTTGCGTACTGGCAAGCGTATGAAATCGCGCTTTGCTGAAATCGTTATTCAATACAAAGATGTTGCGCACCGCGTTTATCCGGAAACTGCTGGCAATCCGGTGCCAAACCGTTTGGTGATTCGTTTGCAGCCGGAAGAAAGCATTAAGATCATTATGAACTCCAAAGATTTGGGCAAGCACGAGACACATTTGTCCCCCGTTGTGTTGAACCTGAACTTTGCTGAAACCTACAAAGATTTCCACAGCGATGCTTACAAGCGTTTGATGTTGGATGCTGCGGCAAATGACCCAAGCTTGTTTATTCACCGCGCTGAAGTTGATGCAGCTTGGGCATGGATTGACCCGATTATCGAAGCATGGCAGCGTCCTGAAAATAAACCGCTCGGCTACATGGCAGGTTCATGGGGGCCGATTGCATCAGCGCAATTACTCGCAAGCGATGGCCGCAACTGGTTCAATATTGAAGAAGTTGGTACGGATGCGGAGGAAAGCCACTAATGTTGACTGAGCGTTTGTTTGAAAATCGTCAAGACATGGTGGCAGCCTTGGAAGCTGAGTGCGTTGCTGCGCTCACCCAGGCAATCGAAGAACGTGGTGAAGCAACATTTATGGTTTCCGGTGGCAGTACGCCGGAGCCACTCTACAAAAGCTTAAGCAATGTAGATTTAGACTGGGAATCAGTTTACGTAGCGCTGGTTGATGAGCGCTGGGTTGATTTCGATCACGACAAAAGCAACGAAGCTTTTACCGTAAAACACCTTATCCAAAACAAAGCGGCAGTCGCCAATTTGATCGGCATGAAGAATACCGCCGAAACCGCACAAGAGGGCTTGGCTGATTGCGAAGCCGCCTACCAGCAACTCGCACAACCTTTCGATGTCACTATTCTCGGCATGGGTAACGACGGCCACACCGCCTCTTTGTTCCCGCACGCCAACGGCCTTGAGCCAGCACTAAATCCAGACTCTCCTGAACTTTGTGCAGCAATTATTGCCCATCAAAGTGAAGTAACCGGAGCTATTACCGAAAGAATGACCTTGTCACTTGCTGGTTTATTGCGTTCCAGGACTTTGGTGCTATTACTAACAGGCGATGAAAAATTGGCCGTATTGCGCAAAGCCCAAGCTGGCACTGATGTAGCCGAAATGCCAATTCGTGCGGTGTTGCAACAAGACCGCGTACCTGTTGTGGTTTATTGGGCGCCTTAAGTTATTTGTTAAACAGAATTGAAAGTAAGTATTTATCTCAAACGAGGAACACACAGTGGCTTTATCCATAGATCAAATCTTGAAAGTAGCACCGGTTGTACCGGTAATGGTTGTTGAGCGCATCGAAGACGCCGTACCTCTGGCAAAAGCGCTTTACGCTGGCGGCTTGAAGGTTTTGGAAATCACCCTGCGTACTCCTTGCGCACTGGATGCTATCACCGCCATGGTTGAGGCATTGCCAGAAGATGCAGTGATTGGTGCAGGCACCATCATCACCCCAAAAGATTTGGATGCAGCAATTAAAGCGGGTTCTACCTTTTTGGTAAGCCCAGGCACAACACCAGCCTTGATCGAAGCCGCTAAAGCGAGCCCGGTTCCTCTTTTGGCTGGTGTTGCGACTCCAACTGAAGCTATGAATTTGTATGTGCAAGGTTTCACTCACCAGAAGTTCTTCCCCGCGGAAGCAGCAGGTGGTGTACCTATGTTGAAGTCTATCGGTGGCCCCTTGCCGCAAATTACTTTCTGCCCAACTGGCGGTATTGATTTGGCGAAAGCGCCAAGCTACCTCGCCCTGCCAAACGTAGCATGCGTAGGCGGAACCTGGATGGCTCCAAAAGAATTGATGAAAGCTGGTCGTTGGGATGAAATTGAACGTCTTGCTCGCGAAGCAGCAAGCTTGCCACGCTAATTAACGACAAATCCTCAGCAATGAAAGTCGCTGGGCTAACAAATTTTAAAAGATGAATATCCCGCAGTGGATACCACAATTGACTTAGGAGCAACAAATGACTATCAGAGTGGCAATTAACGGTTATGGTCGTATCGGTCGCAACGTACTTCGCGCCCTATATGAATCAGGCAAGCGCGAACAAATCCAAATCGTTGGTATTAACGATCTCGGTGATGCACATTTGAATGCTCACCTTACCAAATACGATTCAGTGCACGGTCAATTCAACGGTACCGTGAAATACGAAGGCGAATTCATGTACGTGAACGGCGATGCAATCCGCATTACCGCTGAGCGTGACCCAGCTAAGTTGCCTTGGGGCGAGTTGAACGTAGATGTTGTTTACGAATGTACCGGTATTTTCACTAGCAAAGATAAAGCAGGTTTGCATTTGTCTGCTGGCGCGAAGAAAGTGATCATTTCTGCTCCGGGTACTGATGTTGATGCAACCGTAGTATTCGGTGTAAACAACAAAGTGTTGAAAGCAACTGACACCATTATTTCTAACGCATCTTGCACCACCAACTGCTTGGCTCCTGTTGCCAAAGTGTTGAACGATAACTTCGGTATCGTTCAAGGTTCTATGACCACTATTCACTCATACACCAACGATCAAGTCTTGTCTGATGTTTTCCATAAAGACATCTATCGCGCTCGTTCAGCAACTCAATCAATGATCCCAACCACTACCGGTGCTGCAAAAGCAGTAGGTTTGGTGTTGCCAGAATTGAAAGGCAAGTTGGATGGTATTTCTGTTCGTGTACCAACTATCAACGTATCTTTGGTTGACCTGAACGTGTTGGTTGAGAAAGATGTTTCTGTTGAATCGATCAACGCAGCAATGCGTAAAGCCGCTGATCTCGAAATGCCAGGCGTTCTGGCTTATGTTGATGAGCCGTTAGTTTCTATCGATTACAACCACAATCCACACTCTTCAAACTACGACTCTTTGCAAACTAAAGTGTACGGCAAGTGGGTAAAAGTATTGGCTTGGTATGACAACGAGTGGGGCTTCTCTAACCGCATGTTGGACAACACCCTTGCGTTGATGTCAGCTAAATAATAAAAGAGAAATCATCATGTTAAGACGTACCAAGATCGTCAGTACCCTCGGCCCGGCTTCAGAGTCGCCCGAAGTTTTAGAACAGTTGATTCTTGCTGGTGTGAACGTAGTTCGTTTGAACTTCTCGCACGGTTCACCGGAAGACCACAAGCGTCGCGCTGAAATGGTTCGCGAGCTGGCTGCAAAACACAACAAATATGTTGCTGTGTTGGGCGACCTGCAAGGTCCAAAAATCCGCGTAGCGCGTTTTGCCCAAGGCAAAATTCATTTGAACGTGGGCGATAAATTTGTACTGGATGCGTCGCTTGAGCGCGATGCGGGTAACCAGGATCAAGTGGGTATCGACTACAAAGAATTGCCGAACGACTGTAAGCCAGGCGATATGTTGTTGCTCGACGACGGTCGCGTAGTGTTGAAAGTAGATCGCATCGAAGGCACTCGCATTTACACCACAACAGCTGTTGGTGGTCCTTTGTCAAACAACAAAGGTATCAACCGTCAAGGTGGTGGCTTGACTGCGCCGGCGCTGACTGAAAAAGACATGGCCGACATCAAAACTGCAGCAGAAATTGATGTGGACTACTTGGCCGTATCTTTCCCGCGTTCTGCAGAAGATATGAACTTCGCGCGTAAATTGATGGAAGAAGCTGGCGGCCGCGCTGGTTTGGTTTCCAAAGTTGAACGTGCGGAAGCCGTTGCTGACAATGAAACTCTTGATGACATTATTCGCGCATCTGACGCGGTAATGGTTGCCCGTGGTGACTTGGGTGTTGAGATTGGCGATGCAGCTTTGATTGGTGTGCAAAAACGCATTATTGAGCGTTCACGTGCATTGAACAAAGTGGTGATCACTGCGACCCAAATGATGGAGTCCATGATCAACAGCCCGTTGCCAACTCGCGCAGAAGTATTCGACGTAGCTAACGCCGTGTTGGATGGTACTGATGCGGTGATGTTGTCTGCTGAGACTGCTGCCGGTAGCTACCCAGTGCAAACTGTTGAAGCTATGGTGCGTATTATTCTTGGTGCAGAAGAGCATCCAACCGCGAGTTTCGATAAATACCGTATGGACGAAGCTTTCAATTCAATTGATGAGTCAATTGCCTTGGCTGCGATGTTCACTGCAAACCATTTGGACGGCGTTAAAGCGATTATCTGTTTGACTGAATCTGGCAGCACGCCACGTTTGATGTCGCGTGTTGGTTCGCAATTGCCAATTTTCGCTTTCTCTCGTCACGTGAGCACGCAACGTAAAGTTGCTCTGTATCGCGGTGTTCACCCGGTTGCGTTTGATACCGCTGGTGTTCCCTGTGCAGAAGATTTCGCGCGCGCGATTGATTTGTTGAAAACCAAAGGCGTTGTTGCAAGCGGCGATTTGGTGATTGTCTCTAACGGTGATACTACCGTTCTGGGCGGCACCAACACCATGAAAGTGTTGCGTGTAGCTTAATTCGTTTTAGCAATCGCATAAAAAAACGGCAGCTGGTCTGCCGTTTTTTATTGCCCTAAAAAAAATCAGGCCAATACGTTGATTGAGCAGCCTTTAACAATTAATGAAAGAAAGTATCTTTTAACTAGAGTGACTACCGGTACTTTGGTGGGGGTGTTTTTGTTATGTCTGCCGTTGTTGTTTTGCCTGCTTGATTTCAGTCAGTTCGAAAGTTTTTGGTTTTTTCTATTTATCAAAAATGGTCTAACCCTAATTTGGCTAATCGGGCTTCTGCTGCTCTTAATTAAAGTGTTAAGTTTTTATTTGTATATTCTGCGTAACCACATCCAGAAAATAACAGATGAGTTCAAAATTACTCGCAAAGAAAAGCGTACAACCACCTTTGATACGGGATCAGATTCGCATTATTTCTATATCGATTTGGTGTCTGCAAAACACAAGTTTCGATTGCAAATAGATTTACAAGATTACGAAAAGCTAAAAGAAAATGAGCTGGTGCTACTGCACTATTTTTCACATATTTATCTATTGATCAGCGCAGAACATTGCGGCAGTCCTTTGGGTTTTATTGAGGCAAGTGTTGTTGATACGAAACCTCGTTTTGTGTTTTTATGGAGTCATATTTTCTCGCGTTATTTCCGTCGTTAAATGTCAATCCAGGTGAGCGATTTATGCGTTTAGTGGTTTTAGTGTTGTCAGCTTTGCTCTGTGCGCCTGCATCCTTTGCTTTGGAAATGACTGGCGAATGGAAGCAGGGCGCTGTGCTGATCGGGCAAGTAAAGCCAGGTACGGTCGTGGAATATAAGCAGCGCAAATTACAGTTAACAACTGATGGAAAATTTGTGATCGGTTTGGGGCGCGATGCTGCAGAAACCGCTGTTATCACCACAACGATTAAAGGCAAAGTTGAACATCATAGCTTTGCTGTTAAAGCACGCACTTATGATATTCAGCGTGTAGAGGGCGTTCCGCAGGCGACTGTAGAGCCTAATCCAGAACAAGATGCACGCATTGCCCGCGAAGCCGCATTAGTAACAAGTGCGCGTAAAGTTGATTTGCCTCTTGATGCTTTTACCCAAAAATTTGAGTGGCCATTAGTTGGGCCGATTAGCGGTGTTTACGGCAGCCAGCGTGTTTACAACGGTATCCCCAAAGCACCACATTACGGTGTGGATATCGCCAAGCCCGTAGGGGCTTTAGTTAAGGCGCCAGCGGGTGGTGTTGTAACCTTGGTTCACCCTGATATGTTTTTATCGGGCGGTACTTTGATTATTGACCATGGCCACGGCTTGTCCTCCACGTTTATCCACCTCAGTAAAATCCTTGTTAATGAGGGCGACAAGACTGAACAGGGGCAGGAGATTGCTTTGGTTGGCAAAACAGGCAGGGCATCTGGTCCGCATTTGCATTGGGCAATGAATTGGTTCGAAGAGCGTGTCGATCCGCAACTTCTGGTTCCGCCGCAACAATAAGCTCAAATTGAGAAGCACAACCTCTAAAAGGTGGTTTATTTCGTACAGATCGGGCAAATAATCGTCTATGCTGTGCGAAATAATGAAAACCGCGACAAGAGGCAGAACTAGCTACGGCGAATCTGTGTTCCAGGCGCTGTAACTATGAATTGGAGCTTTTCTGCCGGTGCAATCAACCACTGTGACATTTCTCAGTATTCTCGGTGAGATGGTCCAGACCTTGGGCGTCCTGTCGATCACCTTGCTGTTTCTCATGCTGTACCGGGTTTTGCTGCGCGCTTATTTCTTGCGTTGGGCGCAGGCGTGGCTCGCGCTCCTGATTGCGCTATTCAGTTTGCATCTCGCCTTCTCGGTAGGCTCCCTGCGGTTTCTGGAAATCCTGTATTTTGCGGGCGAGTATGTTTTTGCGGCGCTTTTGTGGTTGGGCTTTGCCACTTTCCCCGAGCGCGATTTATCGGTGCGTCGCCACCTCTATTGGCTCTTGCCTATCATCGGTATCTGGTCGCTCGCACTCAGTCTTTTTGGTGGCAATTTTGGCAATCGCTTTAGCCTTCATGCCACAGCTTTCACGCTTGCGCTTATACCGGCGTGGATTGCGCTTTGTCGTCTACGATTGCCCGGCAACTATACCTGGGTAAAGCTGGCGGCGATCACTTCGCTCCTAATGCTCATCCTGAATTTCGTGCTGGGCGCCAGCCCGATATTTTGGGGCGATTGGGCGCGGGGTGTCGTCCACGACAGCTACTTTGCCTTTCAATCTATCTTTGATTTAATGTTTGAAGTGTTGCTGGCGTTTAGCCTCTTGGTGATTGCGGCAGTGAATATGAAAGGTGAGCTGGAGCGCGCGAACGAAATCCTGCAGGGCGAGCGCGACAATATGTCCATGCTTGCCAATCGCGATGCACTGACAGGTTGTTTGAATCGCCATGCTCTGGATGAACTACAAACCCGCTTGCGCGACCGCAGCGGTTTGGTGGCTATGGTGGATATCAATGATCTCAAACCGATCAACGACAACTTCGGCCATCACATCGGCGATGAAGCCATCTGCCGCGTAGCGCAAACCATTAAAGCCCATATGCGCTCGCAGGACTACTTTTTCCGTTACGGCGGTGATGAATTTGTGATTGTGTCTTTTGAAATGCAGGAAGTGGATGCAGAGCAGCGTTTACAGGATATCCAGCGCAGTTTGGCTTCCCTGCCTATTACCGATCTTGTACCTTGCGTATTAAGTATTTCCTGGGGTATCCAGCAGTTTAGCGACGAACGAAGTTTCATTAAGGCCGTGCACGCAGCTGATAGCCTTATGTACCAGCAAAAATTAACCTTTCATCAAACGCCGATTTAATTTTTGAATCGGTAACTTTCCTACAAATCCTGATAGTAGTTGCTCACAGGTGCAGCGCTAAGATGCCGGGCAATGTTTTCCCAATCGCCTGAGGCCACGACTTTATCAATATGAGTTATGTGTGCTGCTTTCGATACCCAGGATTCCAAAATCATAAATCGCTGCGGGTTATCCGCACAGACTTTTGCGTGTGCTTGCTGGCAACCGTCAACTGTTAGTAAATCTTGGCTGATGTTTTTTAATAATGCAGCAAAGCTTTGTGTGGCTTCCGGTTTAGTTTCAAAGGTAACAAGTACATTAATGCTCATGATGTTTTCCCAATAAGATAAATAATCAACGCGACCAATATGCGTTAGCACTTATCCTAATGGGGATCGCGAGGTTTGCTTAAGTCTGGAAAAAAGATTTTCTTGATCAAAACTGCGAAATTTTTCGTAGTTCTACGAGGTACTGCGTCGGCGTGTTTGCGTAGCGCCGTTTAAATTCGCGATTGAAATGCTCAATGCTTTCAAAGCCGGAATTATAAGCCGCTTCGTTAGGGCGCATGCCTCGGTAAAGCAGTAAATTGCGCGCTTTCTCCAAACGTAAATCGCGCAGATAACGCATGGGCGTAACACCCGCAACTTCGCGAAAATGATGCGCATAATGCGAAGTGCTCATTGCCGCCTGCTCAGCCAAATCGGCAATAGATAATGGGCGGTGCAACTGCTCTTGCATAAACCTTATCGAATCCTGAATACGCATTGCCGAGCGGGAAATAACGGCTAAATCGCGAATGCGTGCGCCCGCATCAGATCGCAACAAGCGAACAATAATTTCTTCAATAATCAGCGGTGCAATCGTTTGTCGGTCAGGCAATGAATCTGTCGCGGCTAACAAACGACCGAGGGCATTTATGAGGTTGGGATCAATCGACTGGGTGAAATTATCTGCAATTTTTTTAGTCGCAGTTGGCGGCATTTGATTAACCAGATTAGCTATAGCTTTTACCAAAATGTTAATCGGTAAATCGAGATGTATGGCGAGGTAAGGTTCGTTTTCGCTCGCCGTCACAACCGTGCCCTGGCATAAAGTTTCCGTACCTAAAATCAAATAATTGGATTCGTCATAGGTGAGGGTTTCGCGTTGCAGCAGCGCCATTTTTCTGCCTTGCAAAACGACCACTATGCCCGGCATAAGCATTTGTTTTTTCTGGTAGTGAATTGACTGGGAAAATTTATAAAACCGCAGCCCATCGTAAAGCGAATCTGTACGGCCTTCAGCACTTGCTCGCACAGCAACTTGTTTGCGCAATTGGTCAAACTCTTGTGTTTGGCTGACCGCAATTTGGTGAGTCATTGTATTCATGTGTGCTGCTTCCTAAAATTTCCTTACTTTTAAAACGCTTTAAAGCAGAGTGTTTTTAAAACAACGAATGTTGGTTGTGGCTGGTTACTGCAGTGTCTCGCCCTTCAAGTTTGAGAAGAATACGTTTGGCTTCAAGCCCGCCTGCAAAACCGGTCAAACCGCCGTTCATTCCAATCACCCTGTGGCAGGGTGCAATGATTGAAATGGGGTTCCTGCCGTTGGCCGCACCTACCGCCCGCACGGCTTTTTCATTGCCAATTTGATGGGCAATGTCGCTGTAGCTGCGGGTTTCGCCAAAAGGGATTGTCAGGAGTGCCTGCCATACCTGTTTCTGGAAATCTGTGCCGGCAAAATCCAGCTCCAACTCAAATTGAGTTCGCTGGCCAGCAAAATACTCTGCCAGTTGATGCTCTGTCTCGCACAGAATTGGATTGTCTTGTTCGGCTACAAGTTCGCCTAGCTTTACGCGGTTCTCGCGTTCGACCTCCCACAACACCGCCGCCAGCTTTGCACCACGTGCGACTAACGTAAGTTTGCCGACGGGTGAATCTATGATTTTAAAAGCGTGGGGCATAGGAAAGCTCTGATGGAAATTTCGCGATTTTATGGGCTAGGGATTATTGCGGTAGATGGTTTTTAGGTAAAGCTTTCAGCATGGAAAAAGTCGTCCGAAGAGCACCTTGTTAAGCAGGAAAATATTGTGTCTCCTCATTGTGCAGGTAAGTAGTCCCTTACTTTTGTGTCGATTCTCTATAAATTGCTAAAAACCATGCAAAATCAGCGGGATAAGCCCTTGATCCCCGCTTCAACTAGAGACACAGCAAGTGTCAGCGGTGTAAGATACCGCCCCCGGTTTGGCTATTGTCAGAGTTGATTTATGATCGACAAAAAATTACTTAGCATCCTGGTATGTCCAGTTAGCAAAGCGGCGTTGGACTATAAACCAGAGCAGCAGGAGTTGATCTGCTGGACCAGCGGTTTGGCTTATCCCATCCGCGATGGTATTCCAGTGATGCTGGAAAACGAGGCTAGAAAAATAACCCTGGCCGAAAAAGAACAACATCAAGCAACAAGTGCCCATTAACGTCTAGCGGAAGATTTATGAAGAGCGCAGAAATACGCGACGCCTACCTCAAGTTTTTTGAAAGTAAAGGCCACACCATTGTTCCCAGCAGTTCCCTGATTCCAGGCAACGATCCTACTTTGCTATTCACTAACGCAGGTATGGTGCAGTTTAAAGATGTATTTCTTGGTGGCGACAAACGCCCCTACAACCGTGCTACCAGTTCGCAACGTTGTGTGCGCGCAGGCGGTAAACACAATGACCTCGAAAACGTAGGCTATACCGCACGTCACCACACCTTCTTCGAAATGCTCGGCAACTTCAGTTTTGGCGATTATTTCAAGCGCGATGCCATCGTCTATGCGTGGGAATTCCTGACTTCAAAAGACTGGTTAAATATTTCTGCCGACAAGCTCACCGTTACCGTCTACGCCTCAGACGACGAAGCTTATGACATCTGGGCAAAAGAAATTGGCGTTCCTACCGAGCGCATTATTCGCATTGGTGACAACAAGGGCGCGCCTTACGCATCAGACAACTTCTGGGCGATGGGCGATACCGGCCCTTGCGGTCCTTGCACCGAAATTTTCTATGATCACGGTGCCGACATCTGGGGCGGCCCACCGGGTTCTCCAGAAGAAGATGGCGACCGTTTTATCGAAATCTGGAACAACGTGTTCATGCAATTCAATCGCACTCCTGACGGTGTTTTGCATCCTCTGCCAGCACCTTCTGTAGATACCGGCATGGGGCTTGAGCGTATTTCTGCAGTTATGCAGCACGTTCATTCCAACTATGAAATTGATTTGTTCCAACATTTGCTGAAAGCTGCTGCTGAAGCAACTGGCAATAGCGACATGGAAAACAAATCCTTGCGCGTAATTGCCGACCATATCCGCTCTTGTTCATTTTTGGTTGTCGATGGTGTTACGCCATCCAACGAAGGTCGCGGTTATGTATTACGCCGTATTATTCGCCGCGCAATCCGTCACGGTCACCAGCTCGGTCAAAAGCAACCTTTCTTCCACAAGCTTGTAAAAGCCCTCGCAGAAGTAATGGGCGATGCTTATCCGGAGTTGGTAAAAGGCCAAGCGCAAATTGAACGCGTGTTGTTGGCGGAAGAAGAACAATTTGAAAAGACGCTCGATAAGGGCATCAGTGTTCTTGAAGATGCGTTGACTAAAATTTCCGGTTCAGAAATCCCCGGCCAAGTTGTATTTACCCTCTACGACACCTACGGTTTTCCGGTTGATTTAACCAACGATATCGCTCGTGAAAAAGGCCTTACAATTGACCTTCCCGGTTATGAAGCCGCAATGGACGAACAGCGTAAGCGCGCACGCGCAGCAGGTTCTTTCAAAGTCGATTACACCGCAGCAGGGTTGGATCTGCCGGTCAGCGAATTTATGGGTTACGGTTCATTAGCAGAGAAGGGTAAAGTTATAGCTCTGCTGAAAGACGGTGCCAAAGTTGAGCGTTTAGTTGAGGGTGACGACGGCGTAATAGTGTTGGATCAAACTCCGTTCTACGCCGAGTCCGGCGGCCAGGCAGGCGATACTGGTTATCTGACCGCTGGTGCAACTCACATTGAAGTGCGCGATTGCCATAAGCAAGGTGCTAGTAATTTGCACTTGGTGCGCGTGTTAGAAGGCGCGATTAATCTGGGCGATGAAGTCTTGGCGGTTGTTGATCCAAGTGTTCGCCAGGCGACAGCACTTAACCACTCTGCAACTCACTTGTTGCACGCCGCGTTGCGTAAAGTGCTGGGTGAGCACGTAACCCAAAAAGGTTCTTTAGTAGACTCCGAGCGTTTGCGTTTCGACTTCTCTCATTTTGAAGCTATTTCAGCTGATCAATTAAAAGCGATTGAAAACTTGGTGAATGATCAGGTTCGCCACAATACCGCTGTTGCAACCGAGCTGTGCAATATAGATGAAGCCAAAGCCAAAGGCGCTATGGCGTTGTTTGGTGAGAAGTACGGCGACAGTGTTCGCGTTTTAACCATGGGCGACGGATTTTCTGTTGAACTATGTGGTGGTACGCACGTAAAACGCACCGGCGATATAGGATTATTCCGCATCACTTCGGAGTCTGGTGTAGCTGCCGGAATTCGTCGTATTGAAGGTGTCACAGGCGCCAGAGCACTTGTACTCTTCGATAAGGTGGAAGAGCTTATCGACAACAGCGCGCGCGTGCTCAAAGCCAACCGCGATAATCTGACGGAGAAGTTGGAAAATCTGGTAGCCCAAAATCGTAAGCTCGAAAAAGAATTGGCTGCACTTAAAACCAAGCTCGCAACGGCTGGAAGTGTCGATTTGCTTGGTCAAGCACAGGAGGTCGCAGGTATTAAAGTTTTGGTATTGAATTTGGAAGGTGCAGACTCCAAATCGCTTAGAGACAGTGTTGATCAATTTAAAAATAAGTTGGGCACCGCCGTAGTTTTGCTGGCGGCTGTTGAAGACGGTAAGGTTGCGTTGGTGGCGGGTGTTACCCAAGATGCTACTAACAAAGTTAAAGCGGGCGATTTAATGCGTTTTGTAGCCGAGCAGTTGGGCGGCAAAGGCGGCGGACGTCCCGATATGGCGCAAGGTGGTGGCACTGACGTGGCTGCGCTGGATACAGCGTTGCAGTCTGTGGTGCCGTGGATCAAATCTCAGCTTGGCGCGTAGTAATTACTCACTCACAATGTTGAAAAAGCGTGAATTCTGCTCTTTTTCAGCCTTTTCAGTTAACTTTTACTGAAAACTGGTGTTTAATTGCCCGCCGTTTTGTGACCTGGTCGTTACAATGGCGGCGCGCCAAATTTTCAAGAATATAGCGCTCTCTTTAAGCGTCCATGGGGAATCTTCTCCAACTGACATAGTCTGTAAAGGATAGGTTGTAATGAGCTTATTGGTTCAAAAATACGGTGGTACCTCGGTAGGTTCCATCGAACGTATTGAGCAGGTTGCTGACAAAGTTGCCAGTTTCCGCGCTCAAGGTCACGACATGGTGGTAGTGCTTTCCGCAATGAGCGGTGAGACTAATCGCTTAATCGGCTTGGCCACTCAAATTCAAGCCACACCAGATCCGCGCGAGCTGGATGTGTTGGTGTCCACCGGTGAACAAGTGACTATCGCATTATTGTGTATGGCGCTCAAAAAACGTGGCGTAGATGCCCGTTCTTATACCGGTGGCCAGGTTCGTATCATGACCGATAGCTCCTATACCAAAGCACGCATTCAATCTATCGATGAAGCGAATATGCGCGCAGACCTCGATGCCGGTCGCGTAGTGGTAGTGGCAGGATTCCAGGGTGTTGACGAGAATGGCAACATTACCACCTTGGGTCGTGGCGGATCAGATACTACCGGTGTAGCGCTCGCCGCAGCTCTGAAAGCTGACGAATGCCAGATCTACACTGATGTGGACGGTGTTTACACCACAGATCCACGCGTTGTTGAGCGCGCGCGTCGCCTCGAAAAAATTACCTTTGAAGAAATGCTGGAAATGGCCAGTCAGGGCTCTAAAGTACTGCAAATTCGCTCGGTTGAATTTGCGGGCAAATATAAAGTGCCGCTACGCGTACTCCACAGCTTTAAAGAAGGCCCTGGAACCCTTATTACCCTCGATGAGGAAGATTCGACTATGGAACAACCAATTGTTTCCGGTATTGCTTTTAACCGTGATGAAGCCAAAGTAACTGTTGCTGGCGTACCTGATGTACCAGGCGTAGCCTCAAAAATTCTTGCACCGATTGGTGCAGCTAACATCGAGATCGATGTGATTGTACAAAACGTGTCAGCGGACAATACTACCGACCTGACTTTTACTGTACACAAAAACGATATGCAAAAAGCCGTTGCGGTACTTGAGAGTGTTGCCAAAGAAATAGGCGCGCGCGAAGTTCGCAGTGATGATAAGGTTGCTAAAGTTTCTATTGTGGGTGTAGGTATGCGTTCCCATGCGGGCGTTGCCTCCAAGATGTTCACTGCCTTGGCAGCTGATAACATCAACATCCAGATGATCACCACCTCTGAAATCAAGATTTCGGTGATCATTGATGAGCGTTACTTAGAGTTGGCTGTGCGCAGTTTGCACACCGCTTTTGGTTTGGATGCCGAACCAACAGAGAGCCGTGTGAGGGGCTAGGCTCAATCACCTGTTGGTTTTGTTAAGGTAGTAAACTCTCCGGTCACGCAGGTTCCTGGAGAAAAAGTGTTCGGGGTTTCTTCCTTTTCGCGAAAAGTAGTCAATACTTAGCTAAGTCCAAAGCGATAACTGTTTTGGCCGCGACAAGGGTTAGTCGAGAGGCGGTAGCGGGCAGGAGCCCTAAGCCGTACTCTTACAGGATGAGTGAAGGAGATTGAAATGCTAATTTTAACTCGCCGTATTGGTGAAACTTTGATGGTTGGTGATGAAGTCACTGTGACCGTCCTTGGTGTAAAGGGTAACCAGGTACGTATCGGTGTCAATGCGCCAAAAGATATAGCCGTTCATCGCGAGGAAATTTATCAACGTATTCAGCGTGAAAAGCAAAATTCTGACGACCAAAACTCGTTTTAATTTTTTCCTGCCTCGCCGATTGTTGCTATAAGTTTTCGTCTGAACGTCTCGCGGTAGATGGTAACTCACTACCGCGAAGATTCTCTTCTGTGTTAATCCCCCGTGTTTATATTTCAAACAAATTGCAGATTAATAGATCGCAATATTTAATATATGCGTTTGCAGTCTTATTAAATGCGTTTAAGCCTTTGATTTTTTTTGAAATATGATATTATGCCGCTCCTACTGAAATGGAGCGGTAATAAAGTTTCATGAAGTAGTTTGTGGTGAGGTGGCCGAGTGGCCGAAGGCGCTCCCCTGCTAAGGGAGTATACCCTTTAAACGGTATCGAGGGTTCGACTCCCTCCCTCACCGCCATTATTCAAAACAAAAAAGCCCAATCGAAAGATTGGGCTTTTTTGTTTGTGCGAAAAATTACTTAGTGTTCTGAAAAAAATAAAAGGGATGATGACTCATCCCTTTTCGCTTATCTTATTACTTCGAAAAATTACAATGCGCTAATTTTTTGGATTTGCTCGCGCAATTTTTCAATCGCAATTTTATGCTCTGCAACTCGCGCACGCTCTGCCGCTACAACCGCTTCTGGAGCTTTGGCAACAAATGCTTCGTTACTAAGTTTAGCTTCAGTGCTCGCAACATTTGCTTCGAGTTTTGCGCTTTCTTTTGTTAAGCGAGCGATCTCGGCATCCTTATCGATAATGCCTGCCATAGGCACGAGAATTTCCATATTACCTACTAATGCTGTTGCAGACATAGGTTCAATATCACCCGCATTTAACCAGGTTACACTTTCTAGTGAGGCCAACTTCTTCAAAAATTGCTGATTATTTTGCAAGCGTTGCTGATCTTCATCTGAACCATTTTTGAAAAGCACAGGTAAATCTTTTGCAGGAGAAATATTCATTTCACCGCGAATATTACGCACGCCTACAACAACTGTTTGCAGCCACTCAACATCGTTCAATGCTTGCTGGTCAATTTTGCTATCGTTAGCTTCCGGGAAACTAGTAAGCATAATGGTTTCGCCAGTTGCGCCGCTGAGAGGCTTGATGATTTGCCAAATTTCTTCGGTGATAAATGGCATCAACGGATGGACCAAACGCAAAATAGTTTCTAACACACGTACTAGCGTACGGCGGGTACCTTTCTTTTGAGTGGCTGTTGCTTCCGCATTAAATAAAACTGCTTTGGTCGCTTCCAAATACCAGCTGCAGTATTCGTCCCACACGAATGAGTAAATTGCTTGTGAGGCTAAATCCAAACGATAGTTATCAAGGTTTTCGGCAACGGCTTTTTCAGCAAGTTGAAGCTTGCTGATAATCCAGCGATCCCCTAAAGATAATTCGTAATCTTTACTTCCGTCTTGACCACAATCCTGATTCTCGCATTGCATTAATGTATAACGCATTGCGTTCCAGATTTTATTGCAGAAATTTCTGTAACCTTCAACGCGGCCCATATCGAATTTAATGTCGCGGCCAGTCGATGCAAGTGAACAGAAGGTGAAACGCAACGCATCTGTACCGTAAGCTTGAATGCCTTCCGGAAATTCTTTGCGCGTTTGCTTTTCGATTTTCGCCGCGTCTTTTGGATTCATCAAACCTGTTGTGCGTTTTTGCACAAGCGTTTCCAGATCAATACCGTCAACAATGTCGAGTGGATCGAGTACATTGCCTTTTGACTTCGACATTTTCTGGCCTTGGCTATCGCGCACCAAGCCGTGAACGTATACCGTTTTAAATGGAATTTGCGCGCTGCCGTCTTCATGTTTTACTAAATGCATGGTCATCATGATCATGCGCGCAACCCAGAAGAAAATAATATCGAAGCCTGTTACCAACAAATCTGTTGGATGGAATTTTTTCAAAAATTCCGTTTGTTCTGGCCACCCCAATGTTGAGAAAGTCCACAAGCCAGAGCTGAACCAGGTGTCCAGCACATCTTCATCTTGGTTAAGTGAAATGTCAGCAGCGATGGAATATTTGCTGCGTACTTCTGCCTCGCTGCGACCTACATACACTTTGCCGCTTGCGTCATACCATGCGGGAATGCGGTGGCCCCACCACAATTGACGGCTGATACACCAGTCCTGAATATCGCGCATCCAGGAGAAATACATGTTCTCGTATTGCTTGGGTACAAATTGAATACGGCCATCTTCTACAGCGGCAATTGCGGGTTCTGCGAGTGGTTTGGTGCTTACATACCATTGGTCTGTCAACCAAGGTTCGATAACAACACCGGAGCGATCACCGCGCGGCACTTTCAGTGCGTGATCATCAATTTTTTCTAACAAGCCAGCAGCTTCAAATGCAGCGACAATTTGTTTGCGCGCTTCGTAACGATCAAGACCAGCAAACTCTGTAGGCAATGAACTGCTGACAGCAATATTCAAGCTGCCATCGTAATTAAAAATTTGTGCGATGCCTAAAATGGCTGCGTTTTTGTCGAGCACATTAATTAATGGCAAATTGTGGCGCTTGCCAACTTCATAGTCGTTGAAGTCGTGCGCTGGTGTAATTTTTACGCAACCGGTACCAAATTCGCGATCAACATAATCGTCAGCAATAATTGGAATTAAACGGCCAACTAATGGCAACTCAACAAATTTTCCAGTCAAAGATTTGTAGCGCTCATCTTCCGGATGAACTGCAACCGCGCTATCGCCCAACATGGTTTCAGGGCGAGTGGTGGCGACGACTAAATAGTTTTTACCTTCGGAAGTTGTTGCACCATCTGCCAATGGGTAGCGCAAATTCCACAGGAAACCTTTTTCATCGTGGTTTTCAACTTCCAGATCGGAAATAGCTGTGTGAAGTTTCGGGTCCCAGTTTACGAGGCGTTTGCCGCGATAAATCAAACCGTCGTCATACAAGCGTACAAAAGCTTCCTGTACGGCTTTGGACAAGCCATCATCCATTGTAAAACGCTCGCGGCTCCAATCTACGGATGAGCCCAATCGGCGAATTTGGCGTGTGATGGTGCCGCCGGATTGTTCTTTCCACTCCCACACTTTTTTCAGGAATTCTTCGCGGCCCAAATCGTGACGACTAATACCTTGCGCGGCGAGCTGACGCTCAACCACCATTTGGGTTGCAATACCGGCATGGTCGGTACCCACTTGCCATAAAGTATCGTCGCCTTTCATGCGGCGATAGCGAATCATGGTATCCATTACCGCGTTGTTAAAGCCATGACCCATGTGTAGGCTGCCCGTGACATTCGGTGGTGGGATCATCATGGAATAGGGTGTGCCCTCGCCGGCAGGCTTGAAGTAGCCCTTGGCTTCCCAGGTTTCATACCACTGGCGTTCGATAGCATGGGGTTCGTAGGTTTTTTCCATAGCGATAACAAGCTCTATAGGTGCCGCTGGCGGCAAAACAATGACAAAAAATATAGGGAGGCGATTATAGCGGGCGAGGGGCTTGTTTGTCTGCGCTCGCGGGCGAGATTTTTAGGGGGCTTTTGGGTATTATGGCGACCAAATTTGTGATCTTGCCAGTGTGTTGTCGGGTGCAAAACCTCTATGAATATTTTACATATTTCCGGTGTGCTTAAATGGGGTGGTGGCGAAAACCATATCCAGAATTTATGTTTTGAACTGGCTCAATCCAATCCTGAAGTTAATAACATTATTTTGTGTGTTGATGGTGGGCAATTTCACCAAAAACTCACCAGGTTAAAGATTAAATTTTTTACGGCAAGACGTCGTCGTCGCATTGATTTTAATTTTATCTCAACGATTATCAAATTGTGTAAGCAAGAGTCGATTGATTTGATTCATTTGCATGACCCGACCGCTATGCAGTTGACTATTATTGCGGATCATTTTTCAAGCCTTCCTCCGTTTGTGTTGAGCCGAAAAATCTCATACCCCATTCGCAGAAATTTCCTGACGCTTTATAAATACAACTATAAGAAAATTAAAAAGTATCTATGTGTTTCCGATGAGACCCGCCGAACTCTGGAAGTAGGAGTGAAGGATAAATCCAAAGCTATAACGGTTTACCACGGTACGCGGATTGATAATAAAAGCGATGTTACGCCGTTTAAGTTGCGTGAAAAGCTGGGTATTGCTGAGGACATAAAAATTGTAGGTAATATTGCCAACCATTATCCGGCGAAAGATCTGTTTACCTATGTGCGCACTATTAACCGATTAATTAATGAACATGGTCGTAAAGACGTTCATTTTGTACAGATAGGTTCACCGGCAGATAAAACACCGGAAATTATGGCGTTAGTGAAAGCCTATAATCTGGAAGCTTATGTATCCTTCCTGGGTTTTACTGAGGATGCATCGAATTTTATTCCGCAATTCGATATAGGTTTTATGAGCTCCAAGCTTGAGGGTATAGCTCAGTTCCTCTATGAATGTTTTTATCATCGCGTGCCCATAGTGACTACCAATGCAGGTGGTGCTGCGGAAATTATCAAGCAAGGTGAAACTGGTTTTATTGCTGACAAAGGCGATGACGAAGCTCTCGCGCGTCATTTGGTTTATGTGTTGGATCATCCCGAAGAATCAAAAGTTATTACGGAAAATGGTAATAAATTATTGTACAGCCAATTCATTACCCCGGTCATGGCGCAGAAGACTTTGGCGGTGTATCGTGAAATTATTGCCGATGAAACTGTTGGAAGCAAAACATGAGTTCAAGCAATAGCATTAAAAAAATACTTGTCATCCGTTTTCGCCGTGTAGGTGATGCTGTCTTGGGTACATCCCTTTGTACCAGTTTGCGAAAAACATTTCCTCAAGCAGAAATTCATTATCTTTTAAATACGCCTATAGCACCGCTTTACGAAGGCCATCCCGATATAGATAAGGTTATTACTTTTGATAATCGCGACGACAAAAGTTTTTTTCGCTATCTTGGTCGTGCATGGTCTATTGTTCGCGCTAATAAATATGATGTGATTATTGATATGCGCGGTACCGTGCGGACTTTATTGTTTTCGTTTTTATCTCCCGGCACCCGTTTTCGTATAGGAACAAAAAAAGGCTATAGCTTCCTTGCGTTGAATCATGCGGTTGATAACCGTGGCGATAAAACCAGCAATATGATTGATCACAACCTGGAGTTTTTAAAACCACTGGAACAGGTTGCCGAGGTCAAGTATTGCCGGGATTTCAGGCTTTATGTAACTGAATCGGAAAAGCAGCATTTTTGTAGCTATATGCAAGAATCCGGTGTTGATTTCGCAAGGCCAGTTATGTTGGCGGTTGTATCTGCGCGTTTGCAACATAAAGTCTGGGACAAGGAGCGCATGAAGCAGGTGTTGCAAAGAATTATTGATCAATACGATGCGCAAATTATTTTTAATTTCGTCAACGCCGAACGCGAGTTTGCAATCAATGTTCATCAAGAAATGAATAATCATCACAATATATTTACCAATATAGAAGCAAATTCACTGCGCGATTTGTGTGCTTTGAGTGCGAATTGCGATTTCTTTTTTGGTAATGAAGGTGGTGCCCGACATCTTGCACAGGCATTGGATGTGCCTTCTTTTGCGATCTTCCCACCAAAAATTTCTAAATCACGCTGGTTGCCGGCGCAGGGCGAACGTTTTGCTGGCATAAGTCCAGATGATTTTTATTCCAGGGCTCAGCAGAAAAACATGACTTATGAAGCGCGTTTTAATCTCATTACGGTTGAGCGTGTTTGGGAAATGCTTAAGCCTATGTTGGATCGCTATCTTAAAAAATAGCGCTTACTTAAGTGTGATTAGTTTGTTGTAACTGCGGAAGGTAAAAAATTTATATTTTTTCCGGATTTGCAATCTGCGCAATAAATTTAATGGTTTACTTTTTAAGTGTTTTTTATCTTTCCGTAAAAAGTCTACGCAGGTATCTATAACGCGTGCACTGGAGTGCCCATCCTTGTAAGGGTGGGTATCTGCAATAAATTGCTTTATATGTACCATTAAATCTGTTGGGCGGGCGAGACCTTTTTCAATAGCGCTTTCTAATTGTTCCGGATTCTGAATATCAATTAAATGATTGTCCGGCTTGTTGTTGTTAAAAGTAACAACCGGTTTTTCTTGTAATAAAAACTCTGCAATGGCTGAGGTCGTATCAGCAATCATTAAATCTGCTTGTTTAAATAATGGAATTAAATCTGTTGTGTCTTTGAAGGTGACATTGGTATTTTCCAGTGCCCTGAATTTATCCGCTCGGTCTTTATCCATCAATGGATGCATGGTGATCATCCAATCGTAATGATCTAAATCCATTAAACGTTTTAACTCAGTGATGAATTGGTCACTGTGTGCGAGGCTTAATTTTGGCGTAAATGTGGATGATACTAAAATGCGTGGGCGTTGATTTTGCGTTGGAACAATAGGAAATAGAGGATCAACTTTAGACCAGCCTGTTTCTACAGCTTCGAAGTAACCCAGTTCTTGTGCAATTTTTTGAAACGGAATTGTAGTTGATGGCCCCTGTGTGCAGTAAAGGTCGAAAAAGCCGCGCACGCGGAAATGGCCTTTTTCGGACGCACGTTTATTAATGGAAAATCCGTGGAAAATTTGCACTTTAATGCCGGGAAAAAAATCTGGCACTATATTGGTTGCAGACAAAACAACATGCGGTTCGTAATCAATAACGTCTTGGGGAGTTATTAATAAATCGCCGGTATCGCGCAATAAGCAGCTGCTCTGTTCCATTTCTGAAAACCATTTCACCTGATAACCAAGACGCTTGATTTCTTGCTCCAGTGGTTTACAAATGGGTAAGCCGTAAGCGTAGGTGACATGAAGTAAGAAACGATACATCGCTGCCCTCAGTTGAAATTAATTTTTCATTTTAGTCGTTAGCGTGTTCCATACGCTGAAGGGTTTTATGCCGTTCATACACGGTGGTGTGTCGTGACTGTTTTCTGGCAACCATTTGCATTGGCGTTTGTGGCAGGGCATGCAAGCAAGGGGTTGTTCTACTTGCAAGTTGCTGGTGTGTTCACCAATTAAGCCTACTTTTACCGGCGAGGTTGCACCGTAGAGTGCAATCGTAGGTGTTTCGAGCGCTCCGGCCAAGTGAGAGAAGCCGGTGTCCAGGCCAATTACTCCAGCAGCTTCGACCAATTTTTCCGCAATTGCAGTAATCGTCATACGCTGCAAGGGTCGCGTAGCTTTTGGGCAGGCAGCAATAATACTGTCTGCGATGGCGCGCTCTTCCATGCTGCCCCACATAATTTCTACATCGAAACCTTCTTCAATTGCTATCGCCGTTAAGCGCTGCCAATGAAAGCTTGACCACAACTTTGTAACCCAGCTTGTGCCAATAATAAACATAAGTTTGCGTGGGTTTTTCACTACATGAGAAAAGTTTTGGTTAATACCAAAGTTCAATATTGGAGCTGGTGTGTAACCGAATATTTGCCCAAAAAGTTGGCGAGTACGTTCAACTGCATGTTGATTTTTACTCACACGGAATCGCTGGTTATAAAAAAAGCTGGCAATAGGTTCGCGCGCAGATTTTGTATTGAAACCTTTAATTGCAGATGCATTAGCACTTTTTGCGATCATTGCGCTTTTGAATAAACCTTGCGCGTCTATCACCACATCATAGTGTTCGCGCTGTAAATCTTTTTTCCAAGCCCGGAATTCACTCCAGCTTTTTGTTCCGCGTTCTTTCATCCAACGGCGCAAACTAATCGGTATGGCTTTGTTAATGGCAGGATGCCAATCGACAATTTCCTTAAAGCCGTCTTCCACCACCCAATCGATAATAGCGTTGGGATGGTGAGCTTTTAAATCGCTAATAGCGGGAAAGGTATGAAAAATGTCGCCCATGGACGACATTTTTACAAGGAGTATACGCAGCGGAGCAGGTGAGCTTTGCATCGGCTTATTGGTAGTCTTTGTAAGATTTTTCTTCGACGAGCTCAGAACCAAATGCGAGGTTAATATCTTTTTTAACCTTGGCGCGTTTGTCATTGGTTACATAAACGGCGCGCGCAAGTTGGATAAACTTATCGCTAAAATCTTTTGCATATTCGCAATCGCGAATATCGTCTTCAATTATCCACAATTCCTGATTAATGTCTTTCAAGTCTTGTTTAAGTGGCGCAAGTTTGGCAACGCCTGGGGCATCTAACAAGCTATCGACTTTTGCATTAAGCACATTTAATTCGTGCGTAACGTTTTTGAGTTTGCCTGCATCACTGATGTTCACTGCTTTGATTTCTAGAATGGTGATTTTATCGATGAGTTCACCAAGGGAGATAGGGGCTTCAATCAGCATAGTTAGTTCTCTTGTGTATTTTGGGCAATTCTTTTGGGATGGCGGGCATCTTAACAAATTTGCAGCCTTATTGTACTTGCCCGATATAGGTGGAGGATATTGTTATGACATTTGTGACCGCTTTGTCAGGAGTTCCCGCAAGCTTTGTTGGCAGGCACGGCTATATCCATAAGGGCTGGGCTCGGTAATTTCAGGCTATTCATAAGGCTTACATAAGCCCCTTCATCGGCGACTTGCAATCGTGGGTTGTGCATTTTTTCTTCACCTATTGTGCTACGAGTCCAACCTTTATAGTCGTGGGCGGGATAGACCCAGGTATCATCTGGCAATGTAAGCAGTTTTTGCATTAGGCTCCGGTATTGTTGCGCTGCGCTGCCGTTTTGGAAGTCTGTGCGACCAGTTCCGCGAATGAGCAAAGTGTCGCCAGTAAATGCATAAGTCTGGTTTTGCTCTTTAAGGATAAACGAATAGGAATCACTGGTATGGCCTGGTGTGTGAAGCGCATTAATAAGGATATGGCCAACTTTTATTTCATCACCATCGTGCAGGGCTTTCGAAACACAAAATGAATTAGCTTGTTCACCTAAAAGTGTGAGCGCTCCCGTCACAGTTCGCAGTGCTCCGGCGGCGGTAATATGATCGGCGTGAGTGTGAGTGTCTAACACGCATATGAGTTTTAAATCGAGCTCAGTGAGGAGCTTTAGATAGTTGTCGAGTTCGCTTTTTACGGCATCAATAAATATTGCTTCGCGTGTTTCTTCGCAGCCAATCAGGTAAGTATAGGTGCTGGATTCGCGCTCAAATAGTTGTCGAAAAATCATAAAAAATTCCTCACTAAAGTCACGCTGCTAATCAGAAGTAAGCAAACGGCAAATATTTTTTGCAAGCGAGCATTGGCAATACGCTGGCTCAGCGTTTGCCCAATCATCATGCCCAAAACGCCACCGCCAGCGGCTAAACCCAGTTGTTTCCAATCATTGCTGGTCGCGAAATGACTGAAAAATCCGGCGCTACTTACCACCGCGATAATGGGTAGAGATGTGGCAACCGCTTGTACGATGTTGATGGGGCTCAGAAACAAAAGCAGTGGCACAATCAAAAAGCCACCACCTACGCCAAACAAGCCAGACAACACACCCACTGCGGCACCGCCGATAAAAAGGCCGCCGATGCAACGTGGACGCAATTGAAACTGACCATTAGTGCTTAAGTTGCACACTAGGCCAGCAACTGGAACATTAGAATAGTTGCTGGCGCGAACTATCGTGGCGGTGTCCGGGTGTCTACTCGCCGCTAACCACATGCGTGTCGCTATGGCGGCGGCCAGCAAACTAAACCCCGCTAACAGCCAGGTTTCAGGCACATGCATCCCTATAAATTTACCGAGTGGTGCTGTTAGCGCACCTGTTCCAGCCAGGAGTACGCCCGGTAACCACAGGATTTTTTGGACTCCGTTTTTACCAAAAGCGATTCTCAGGCTGCCATAAAATGAGCTGGCAGCAACTGCGCCCAGGGAAAGTCCTACGGCGCTACTCATGGGCAAACCTGCCAGCAATATTAACAAGGGCACGGCGAATACAGATCCACCAGCGCCTGTAAGTCCAAGCACAAGACCGATGAGGGCGCCAATAAGAATTAGCATCCCAGGCCTTACTTATTCCATGGCATGCGGGCGATTAACATTCCCATCATGCAAGTATCCGTAATGCCGGCAAACATCAAACCAGCCCCGACAAAACCCGACAAAAAATAGAAAATGCTGTCAACCAAAGTTCCCAACACAACTCCGGTTAAAACCAGGAACCCTGCAGCGATACGCACTTGGCGCTCCAGCGACATCACTTTTTTGGTTTGCTGTTTGAGCGGAATTTGCCATTGCTGAACCGCGTTCATGCCGCCTTCGATGACTATCAGTTCGGCGTTGATATTGCCCCTGAGTTGATCGGCCGCCATTTCTGCACGGCGCCCTGCCTGGCACAGCAAATAAATTTGTGCATCGCTTTTTCCGCTTTTGAGGATTTCGGTTTTAAGGCGCTCGGGCGTTAATTCATGCAGCGGAATATGCAGGCAACCGGGGAGGGCCGCTGATTGCACTTCGGCCGCTGTGCGTACGTCCAAAATACAGGTATCTGCCGTTCTCTGGCTCATTAAATCAAGTGGGTGAATGCGTCTATAAGGCATGATTTTCTCCAGCAAGGTTTAAGGCTTGGGTAATAAATAGCTCATGGGTTAGGGCAGTAAATCGATTGCAACACGGCAATGATTTTTGTCGCTTCGTCGCCGCACACCTGGTAATAAACGGTTTGGGCTTCTTTTCGCGTGCTTACCAATCCCGCATCTCGCAAGTTGGCCAAATGCTGGGAAAGGGCGGATTGGCTTAAGGGAACCTTGGCATTTAAATCGCCTACGGACAATTCACCGTCTAGCAAAGTACACATAATCATCAAGCGGTTTTCGTTAGCCAGAGCCTTAAGCAAATTGGAGGCTTGCAGGGCATGCGCCTGCATTTCAGCTAAAGGGGATTGAGTTGCCATCTTGGTAATCCAGGTTGCTTTTTCTTTATTATATTAGTGTTTTCTAATTTAGCAATATTTAAATTAGATTTATTTGAATTACTGGGGTATGAGGGGCTCAGCAGCATCGCCATCTGCTGAGTAAGCATGCGTACAAAGATGCAGTAGGCTAGCTGGCAGCTTTAGCGGTGATTTGTGAGTTGCGGAACGAGTTACAAATGGCGGTGAGTGTTTTGCGGCTATCCGCATCTTGCACTTTGTTGGCAAGCCGAATGGCTTCTTCAAATCGGTGTTGGATACATAAGATTCTAACTGCCCTAATAATTTCAATGTCGTTCACGATCATGTCGGTTCTTCCTCGTGTTTGTACCGAAGTAGGCTCCGCACTTAAACGCTTCTGCATTTGTGTCCTGGTGCTTCATGCCTATACCAAGACTCGGCCTAGGCTTTGAAAATACTCCCTTAACTAAAATTGTATCCAAGCTGCGGTGGTGCGGGGTGGTTAAAATTTGCACTGTTTATATTGTTTGTGAATGATGGCGCCCGGTTTAATTTGTTAATCCTAAAATGCGTTTGAAAAGAGGTTTAGTGATACCTGTACCCTAATCATCTTGGTTATTTACAATCTCTCCTGACAGTCTTTGTCAGTGGGCGTGGTTAGTATGACGACACTACTGATGAGGGAGAATATTCATGCGTTACTGGGTTGGTGTGGCATCTAAAGAGCATGTTGCGCGTGGTGTTGCAGGCGGTTTTTGCCAGCTTTGTCATGGTAAGGCGCACCCGCTTAAGCGCATGGAGCGGGGTGATTGGATTATTTATTACTCTCCTAAAGTGAGCTATTCGCCTGATGCTATAGCGGAAACCGATGTTATTTGTCAGCAGTTCACCGCCATTGGCCGCGTCGTAGGTAATGACGTATATCCATTTGAAATGGCGCCCGGATTTATTCCTTTTCGACGCGATATTGATTTTTTACCGGCGCAACCCGCGGACATTCGCCCGCTGATTAATCAACTCGCTTTCATTCAAAACAAAAGCCGTTGGGGCTACGCATTTCGCTTTGGCCATATTGAAATTTCGCAAGCAGACTTCGAATTGATTTCCGCAAAAATGCTCCTGCCGGAATATCCTATGCCTGAGTTACACACTGTTAATTACCTACCACCTCAACTATCAATGTTTACTTCTTAAAAGGAAAAAAAATGAAAATATCGGGTGAGTTTTCTGTGAATTTACAACCCTTAAATTCGTACGCTGAGGGCCAAAATGGCATTAATCTTGGGCGTATGTCGCTGGATAAAACCTTTAGTGGCGAATTGTCTGCAACGAGTAAAGGGGAAATGTTGAGTGCATTAACGGCTGTAAGAGGTTCTGCAGGATATGTTGCTATTGAGCAGGTTGTAGGCACGCTGGCGGGTAAGTCTGGCAGCTTTGTGTTGCAGCATTTCGGCATTATGGACAAGGGAAAAGATCGTTTAATTTTGGAAGTAATACCTGATTCCGCTACCGATGAATTGCAAGGCCTTTCAGGAAAAATGGCCATTATTATTAAAGATGGAAAACATTTTTATGAATTTGAATATCAATTTAATTAATAAAAGGTCACAAACTTCCACAAGCAGCTAAGGAGAATACTTATGTGGCAAGCTAATTTTCAAACAACAACTGACGTTCCGGCAGAAAACCTTTATCGCGCTATTACTGATTTCAATGCGTGGAATAAATGGGATGATGGTATTGAATGCACACAATTAATTGGTGAAGCTAAAACAGGTAGTGTCGTTATGCTTAAGCCTAAAGGCGGGCCATCGGTTAAACTTACCATTGAAAAAATGTGGCCTTACGAAGTAATTGATGTTGCTCACCTTCCGCTCGCTAAAATGCGCACAGTGCACAAATATGTGCGCGTAGGTGATACTACTCATATTCATATGGAGCTCCAAATTTGGGGGCCGCTAGGTTTTGTGTGGCGTAAAATAATTGGCGAAAACCAAATTAAAGATGCTGCTACGCAAACCAAAGCATTAATTGATTATGCGAGGGCAGCATAGTATGCGTCTGATTTTTGCACTTTGTTTATTGATGACAACATTAACTACATTTGCCGCAGATACTAAAACTACCCATCAACAAAAATTAACTAAGGATGAAAAATTAATGACCAAAACGGCTCCACAACTTAAGCAGCGCCTTCATATTATTCTGTTGGGGGTGAATGACGTGCAGAAATCAGCGGCCTTTTACGAAGCCTTGGGATGGAAGCGCGCTCCAACTAGTCACGCAGGTTTTGTTAAATTTGATTTGGGTGGCTTTGCGTTGGCGTTAATTTCACGGGAAGATCTCGCTAAAGATGCTTTGGAGCCAAGCGCGCAAGGCACAGGATTTTCCGGTGTTGCTTTAATTCATTTAGTGCGCACCGCGGATGAAGTCGCACTTACCTTGGCGCGCGCGGTAGAGGCAGGCGGAACATTGGTAAAACCTGCTACTAAAACCCAATGGGGAACGGCAGGTTATTTCCGCGACCCGGATGGTCACTTGTTTGAGGTGGATCATGAGGATGTGTGGGTATTCGATGACGCTGATCATTTAGTCGTTCAATGATTTATCAATCTGAGAGACTTTACATGAACAGCATTAAGGATCAAGCCGTTAGTGAAGTCTTTGCCACTTATCCCACCGCTGCTCGAAAAAAGTTATTGAGCATTCGCAAACTGATTTACGAAGTTGCAGCGCAAGACCCGGATATTGGTGAGTTGCAGGAGTGCCTGAAGTGGGGCGAGCCTGCATATTTGGCAAAGAATGGTAGTGCTGTTCGTATTAATTGGAAAGCGTCAGCACCGAATTATTATTATGTTTATTTCAATTGCAAAACAACGCTGATCGAAACTTTTAAAGAAATTTATGGTGATAGCTTTTCCTATGAAGGTAATCGTGCATTGTTATTCAATCTCAAGGACAAAATTCCTGCTCCGCAACTCAAGCATTGCATTGCGCTCTCTTTAAATTATCACCGAATCAAACATTTGCCACTTTTGGGAAATTGACGGCAAGCTTGCTTGGAAAGTTGAAAGGCAAGTTTGATTTAGTGATACTGCTTGAATAGCAGTAGAACAATGATCGCAAAAAGAATAAAAGATACGCTTTTCCAAAATAGGGCAGGGTTGCGTTCTATGAGTGGTGGCCGCGTTCGGTTTAAAAAAGCTTGGGTAGGGCGGCGCAAATCAGTCGTGAATTCGGATAATTCTTGATAGCGTTTGTAAGGGTTTGGATTAACAGCTTTTTTAAGTACATCGTCTATCCACACCGGAATTTCCCGTTCATCGTCAAGCACTGATCTATAAACTAAGCGGTTTTGTGCCGCGCGGGTTTTTGCCTGCGCTACTTGCGCGCCATAAGGTAAATGTCCGCTTAGCATTTGGTAGGTAATTACGCCGAGTGAAAAAATATCGGAGGCTACACTTCCATTTTCACCTAAAAAATATTCGGGCGCGCTGTATTGCGCTGTTCCTAATAAGTTGTGTTGTTCGGTATTGGTGGCTATTTCCCTGATTCCCGCAACGCGAGTTGAACCGAAATCAATAATTTTTACGGTGCCGGTATGATCAATCATAATATTTTCTGGCCGTAAATCCTGATGCAACATTTCCTTGCGGTGGAATGCCAACAAACCTTTTGCAATTTGTTCCACTATGCCGCGTACCGTTTCCAAATCCGGTTTTGGGTTGTCGATTAACCACTGCGTAAGAGTTTGACCTTCAATATATTCAGTGACAATATAAATAAAATTTCGTTTGCGTGTTTGCTTGCAAGGCTTAAGTACGTGCGCGCTGTTAATACGCCGTGCAATCCACTCTTCCATTAAAAAACGTTCCAGGTAAGCGTTATCTGAGCGCAAATCAATGGAAGGTGTTTTTATAATAACTTGTTCGTTGGTTTCAGTATCAACCGCCAAATAAACATGGCTGCGACTGGTGGCGTGAACTTCGCGAATAATTTGGTAGCCATCAAACGTGCTTCTTGGTTCCAGAATAGGTGGGAAGGGTAAATCACTTAGCTGATCATAAATTTCATTGGCATCTGTGGTGGCGAGTTCATCCAGTCGCACAATTTGGATTGTCAGGTTATCTGTACTTCCATTTGCATAAGCTTCAGACACAATTTCTTTTGCGGCGTGGTTTAAATCATGCTGGTTTGAAAATATGCAATTGATAATAAATTCACTGGTAGCAAATTCGTAAACACCGTCGGTTGCCAGAATAAAAATATCGCCACGCTCTATGGCAATAGCTTGATAATCAATGTCCAGTTGCGGATGAATTCCCAGTGCGCGACTGAGGTAGTGTTCATGTTCTGTAACCCAATGGCGATGATCCTGGGTTAACTGCTCCATTTGTTTTGCGCGTAGGCGGTAAATTCGTGAATCGCCCACATGCAGAATATGTGCGGTGGTGGATTTAATAATCAGTGCACTAAGCGTGCAAACATAACCGCGATCTTTGTCGTATCTGTATTGGCTTTGTTGGGTTAGATTATGTAGCCAGGAATTGGTTGCGCGGATAACTTGTAAAGCGGAGTTTCGTACGGAGTTTGCTTCAGAGGTACAGAAATAATCTTCTAAAAAAGTTTTAACAGCGGTTTCGCTGGCGATTTGGCTAACATTACTGCTACTTATTCCGTCGGCAAGTGCGACGGCTACGCCTTTTAAACTGAGGTGAGGTTCTTTGGGAATGGCGACACCAAAAAAATCCTGATTAACTTCTTTGCGGCCCTTATCAGAGCATTGCCCTATAGCGAGGTTTAGTTGACTTGACATAGCTTCAGCAATTCACCTCATTATGAGAACTTTATTTTATTTTTTATCGCTTTTTTCGGCTGCTATTTTGAATAATTATTGTCTTTATAAAGGCTTTAGCACGTTTCGTTGGTGCTAAAGCCTTTGGTTGCAATTATTAGGCGTTGCGCTTTGGTGCAGTTCTTACGTGTGTACTGTAAAGGGTTAAGCCAGTAAATGCCAAGCCGCCCACCAAATTACCCAAAGCAGTTGGAATTTCGTTCCAGATAAAATAATCAGCGATTGAGAAGTTACCGCCCATGATCAAACCGAATGGGAACAAAAACATATTTACAACGGAGTGTTCAAAGCCCATAAAGAAGAACAAGAAAATTGGCATCCACATGGCGATTACTTTACCGCTTACGGTAGTAGAAATCATCGCGCCTACAACGCCTAAAGATACCATCCAGTTACACAACATGCCGCGAATAAAAATCGTCATCCAGCCATCAAAACCGTATTTTGCGTAACCCACGGTACGTGCTTCACCAATGCCAGCTACTTTAGTGCCTACTGCGCCTGCGTCTGCATTGAATCCGTAAGTGAAAATGTAGGCCATCATAAAGGCAACCGTTAAGGCGCCCATAAAGTTACCCAAAAACACCAAGCCCCAGTTACGCAAAACGCCAGTCACAGTTACACCGGGGCGTTTGTCGAGCAAAGCGAGGGGGGTCAATACGAACACGCCGGTCAACAAATCAAAACCCATTAAATAGAGCATGCAGAAGCCGACGGGGAACAAAATGGCTCCCGCTAAAAAGCTACCGGTTTGCACGGCGATAGTTACCGCGAATACCGCAGCCAAAGCCAAAATCGCTCCTGCCATGTAGGCGCGAATAAGCGTATCGCGGGTGGACATAAATATTTTGGACTCGCCTGAATCCACCATTTTTGTTGCAAATTCTGAGGGGACTAAATAAGACATAGTAATTTCTCGTTGCTTGATTATTGGAATGCTACTGTCAGGAAAAACTTGCTTTGCAATGGGTTATAGCAACCCTCGTGCCTGAATAAGTAGGTGCTGAGAATTCGTTGTTAATTCAGGGAATCGATGCGTGTTTGTTCTGTTTTTTGATGCTAAAAGCCAGTATTTGTTATTTTTTGGTGCATGACAAAGTTAGGTTGAATCAATATGACAACAATGGGTGCATTAACAAGGTTTCAAATTGAGGCAAAAATTCGCGGCCTTGGCTTTGTGTGCACCAGTATGGTGAAAATCGATTTAAGTGATTTGGGAGGGATAGGTGAGCAAGGTGTAGGTTTTGCTGTCCTTCGTAGATGTAAAACGTAGTGGATGCAGGGCCGCATCGTGCCCAAAAGCGATCTTTCCCGCGTATAATGCCCGCCATTTCCTGTTCCCTCTTTTCAAATTTGCAGCAAAAAGGCCATTCCATGTCTGAAGTTCGTACCCGTATTGCCCCTTCACCCACTGGCGATCCGCACGTAGGCACCGCTTACATTGCACTTTTCAACCTCTGCTTTGCCCGCCAGCATGGTGGCAAGTTCCTGTTGCGTATTGAGGATACTGACCAAACCCGCAGCACGCCGGAATCAGAACAGGCGATTTTGGACAGCTTGCGCTGGTTGGGTTTGGAGTGGGATGAAGGCCCGGATGTAGGTGGCCCGCACGGTCCTTATCGCCAAAGCGAGCGTATGGATATGTACGGCAAATACGCCATGGAGTTGGTGGAAAAAGGCCATGCTTTTTATTGCTTTGCTACCTCGGAAGAGTTGGACGAAATGCGCCGCGAGCAAATCGCCAAGGGCCAAACGCCGCAATACGACGGTCGCGGTTTAAAGTTGTCTGCTGAAGAAGTGCAAGCAAAACTCAACGCGGGCGAGCCTTATGTAATCCGCATGAAATTGCCGACCGAAGGCGTGTGCGAAATTGATGACATGCTGCGCGGCAAAATTGAAATTGAATGGTCGCAGGTGGACATGCAAGTTCTGTTAAAAGCAGACGGTATGCCGACTTACCATTTGGCTAACGTGGTTGATGATCATTTAATGAAAATTACTCACGTAATTCGCGGTGAAGAATGGATCAACTCTGCACCCAAGCATCTTAAACTTTACGAATATTTTGGCTGGCAAGCACCTGTGCTGTGTCATTTGCCATTGCTGCGCAACCCGGATAAATCCAAACTCAGTAAGCGCAAAAACCCAACGAGTATTCTCTACTACAAACGCATGGGTTATTTGCCAGAGGCTATGTTGAATTACCTCGGCCGTATGGGTTGGTCAATGCCAGATGAGCGCGAAAAATTCACGCTGCAAGAAATGCAGGCGCATTTTGATTTGAAGCGCGTGTCTTTAGGTGGCCCGATTTTCGATGTAGAAAAGCTCAGCTGGTTAAACAGCTTGTGGATTCGCGAAAACTTTACCATCGAACAACTTGCCGAGCGCATTCATAATTGGGCGTTTAACAAAGAGACTTTGTTGCAAGCCTTGCCGCACGCGCAATCGCGCATGAACACCTTGAGCGATTTCGCACCCCTGGCGAGCTTTTTGGTGTCGGGCATGTTGAATATCAACGAAGCCAGCTTTGCCGGTAATAAGCTCGATATTGAAAAGCAAAAGGAATATTTGCAGTTCGCGCTTTGGCGTATGGAAGCTTTACGCTTCTGGGATCGCGATAACATTTTCAATGAATTGAAGCTGCTTGCTGATCAAATGGGTATCAAACTTAAAGATGCGCTTGCGCCAATTTTTGTTGCTATTGCAGGTACCACTGCGTCTTTCTCGGTTGTGGATTCCATGCAAATTATTGGCCCTGACATGAGCCGCGCACGTTTGCGTCACGCGGTAAATGCCTTGGGTGGTTTCGGTAAGAACAAGCAAAAAGAGTTGGACAAGATTTATGCCCAATTAGGTAAAGAGCAAGATGAAACTGCCGAAGCTCCGCAAGAGTAAATCTATAGAAAGGCTGTAATGAAAGTTAAAAAGGCGACTCGCTATGAGTCGCCTTTTTTATTATTTACTTTTTAGTGCCGATAAGTCTTCGCGTTTAATGGCTTTACCTTTTAAGATGACATATTTTATCGAATCATAAGCCGTTACGTCTTCCAAAGGATTTTTGCCAAGCAACAACAAATTGGCCACTTTGTTTTTTGCAACGCTACCAATCTCATTTTCCAATCCTATTCTCTGCGCATTACCAATCGTCATGGCTTTAAATAAATCGACGAGTGGAATTCCCATATCGATCCAGCGATCCATTTCTTTTCGTCCGTTAAATCCTGGGAATTGTGTATAAATAGGTCCGCTCGGCGTATCGGTACCGAACACCAACAAAGTTTTTTGTTGTGTGTGGATTAATTGTGTAAGCAGTTTTGTGCGTTCCAACAAAGGCGCATAAACGTCTTTCACTTTTTTGTATTCTTGCTCGGGAATCTGTGTGGTTGCATCTTTAACATGTGCACCTATTTCGCGATTCATCCATTGCCCGTCATCTGATTGATACCAGTTTAACAATGCGGTTGGCATAACGTGCTTAAGATAAGGTTGCTGAAAAAATGTAGGGTTAAATAATTCCTGCTCCCCATAAATCACTTGCACTGTTGGTTGTATTGCGATCCCGGCTTTAACTAATCGGTGAGCAATTTGCGGCAATTCTTTGTTGGTATTGGCATCGCCATTCCACATGCCATGTACAAGCATATCAACGCCCG